>NZ_JBSFBL010000034.1:0-99817 GCF_053592935.1 Kribbella sp. NPDC002412 | reverse complement strand
CCGGTGGTCGCCGTACCCGCCGGCTGGACACCGCAGCCGGACGGCGAAGTGGTCGTCGGGGTCGACGGTTCGGAACGGTCCACCGCAGCGATCGACTTCGCGTTTCGGCACGTCGACCGGAGCGGCGCGCGGCTGACCGCCCTGCTGGCCTGGCACGACCCGGTGAGCATCGGCCCGGGCGACATGGTCCCCGTGGTCTTCGACCTCGATGCCCTCGAAAAGGAGAGCGCAGTGGTGCTCGCCGAGGCGCTCGGCGGCCACCTGGCCGACTACCCGGACATCAGAGTGACGCAGAAGCTTGTCCACGCGGCCGCGGCCGACGCGCTGCTGGATGCGTCCAGGTCCGCCCAGTTGGTGATCGTCGGGTCGCGCGGACGCGGGGCGGTCCGCGGCCTGCTGCTCGGGTCGGTCAGTCGCGCTGTCCTCCACCACGCCCACTGCCCGGTCGCCGTCGTCCGCTGACCGGGGCCGAGAGTCCCTGTGTTTCAAGGCCATCCAGCCCCAGCGGACAACGCGACGACGTGCCCACGATGAACTAGGAGCACTGTGCCGCGGAGAGGATACAGATGATGTCCGGGAAGGTGCTGGTGGCGTACGCCACCAGGATGGGCGCGACCGCCACCATCGCGGCGGCGATCGGCGCCGAACTGCGAAGAGCCGGTCACCAGGTGGAGGTCCACGAGGTCACCGACGTCAAGGCCGTCAGCGAGTACGGCGCCGTCGTACTGGGAAGCGCCATCTACTTCGGCCGCTGGCGCCCCGAGGCCGTAAGGTTCCTCCGGGACCACGCGCGCCAGCTACGCAGCCGGCCGGTCTGGTTGTTCCACAGCGGCCCGATCGGGCCTGGCCGGGATGTGCCCCAGACGGTCCCGGCCGACGTCGCGCGGCTGGCCGCGAAGCTCGGCGCGCCGCCCGTGAAGACCTTCTCCGGAAACCTCCAGCCGGACACCGCTGCCGGACGCCTCGCGCACCGGGCCCGGGTCGACACCATGGTCGGCGACGCCCGCGACTGGCCCCAGATCCGCATCTGGGCCGACGAGATCGCAGCCGCCTTGTCATGACCGACGTGCTGGTGGTCGGTGCTGGGCCGACCGGGCTCACCACCGCTCTGCAGGCTGCCGCGCACGGAGCCACTGTTCGCGTGGTGGAACGACGACCGGACGCATTCCGTCCGTCGCGGGCCCTCATCGTGCACCCGCGGACACTCGAGTGTCTCCGGCCGCTCGGCGTGACTGGCGAACTGCTCGACCGCGGCGACAGCTCTCCGCGCGCCGAGCTCCACCTGGGCCACCGGCGGGTGTCGGTCGAGCTGTCCGGCCTCGACCTGCCCGACACCTCCTTCCCGCATCTCACGTTGGTACGGCAGGCCGATGTCGAGGCAGTCCTGGCGCAGGCGTTGACCCTGCGGGGCGTGGAGATCGAGCGCGGAGTCGAGCTGACCGACGCCGCGTTCGACGGCGACGGCCTGGTACGGGCCACGCTCTGCTCGGCGGCCGGCACCGAGGAGACCACGTGCCGGTTCGTGGCGGGCTGCGACGGCCCGGACAGCACGGTACGGGGCCTGGCCGGGATCGGCTGGCGTGGTGCGTCGTACCGGCAGGAGGTCGTGCTCGCCGACGTCGAACTGACCGGCGGCCTCTCCCCCGGCGTCGTCCATGTCGCCGCCGGACGCAATGGGCTGCTGTTCGTGTTCTCGCTCGGCGAAGGCGCGACGTGGCGGCTGCTCGCAACCCGCCCGGTCCGCGGCGCACCCGATGCCGCGTTCGGGCAGCCAGGTGGGGACGTCCCGGCGACAGAGCTCCAGCACGTGATCGCCGACTCAGGTCTGCCTGCCACCATCGAGGAGCTCAGGTGGTCCGCCAAGATCCGGCTACAGCACCGGCTGGCCGCGGCGTACCGGTACCGGCGGCTCTTCCTGGCCGGTGACGCCGCGCACACGCACTCGCCGGCCGGCGGGCAGGGCATGAACACCGGGATCCAGGACGCGGTCAACCTCGGCTGGAAGCTCGCGTACGCCGCCGGTAGCGAACCATCCTCCCAGTTGCTGGACTCGTACGACCGGGAGCGCAGACCGGTCGCCCGCAAGGTGCTGGCGATGACGCATCTCATCTTCTTCGCGGAGGCCTCGACGCACCCGCTGCCGGCCTTCCTCCGAGGGACATTGGCTCCGTTGGCCGCGCCGGCGGCGCCTGTGCTGATGCGGCAGCGGCGGCTCCTGGCCGAAGGCGTCCGCACACTGTCCCAGCTCCGGGTGAACTACCACGGCAGCCCTCTGTCGCGGACCGGTACAGCGCCGGCGGACCGGCACCTCCAGCCGGGCGATCGATTGCCGGACGCAACGGTGACCTGTGACGGCCGGACAGTCCGGTTGCACGAACTGACAGCCACTCCCGGAGTCCACCTCCTGCTCTCCCGCGACGCCCAGCAGCCCGATCCTCTCGGCCCGCGGGTCCACGTTCATCGTCTGACCAGCCGAGCGGGTCACGACGTCGTCGCGGTCCGCCCCGACGGGTACGTCGGCCTGCACACCGGGCCGGCCGATCCCGCCGTCCTCCGGTCCTGGCTCCAGCTCGTCGGAGCGAGCTCGCGCTGACCGACGCCGGTCAGGTCGGCCGGCGTCGGAAGTCCCGGTCCGCTCCGGGACCAACCGCCCTTGCGGGCACCCGGGACCGCGGCGGATCGTCGTACTGACCGATGACTCGTAGGCAGGCACCTTGGGGAGGCGCGGATGACCTCGGCGATCGCGGTGACCGGGTTGGTGAAAACGTTCGGGCCCACGCGGGCGCTGGACGGGCTGGACCTGGAGGTGACGACCGGCGAGGTGCACGGATTCCTCGGGCCCAACGGTTCGGGCAAGACGACCACGATCCGGATCCTGCTCGGGCTGCTGCGCGCGGACGCCGGCACGGTCCGGCTGCTCGGCGGCGATCCCTGGACAGAAGGCGTCGCGCTGCGGGCCCGGCTCGCGTACGTGCCGGGTGACGTGACCCTGTGGCCCGGGATCACCGGCGGCGAGGTGATCGACCTGATGGGAAAGCTGCGCGGCCGGCTGGACCGGCGCCGGCGCGACGACCTGCTCGAGCGGTTCGACCTGGATCCGCGGAAGAAGGCCGGCACCTACTCCAAGGGCAACCGGCAGAAGGTCGGGCTGATCGCCGCGCTCACCTCGGACGCGGAGCTGCTGCTGCTCGACGAGCCCACCTCCGGCCTGGACCCGCTGATGGCGGCGGAGTTCCAGCGCTGCATCGAGGAAGTGAAAGCCGAAGGGCGCACCGTGCTGCTGTCCAGCCACATCCTGGCCGAGGTCGAGGCGCTGTGCGACCGGGTCAGCCTGATCAGACTCGGCCGGACCGTGGAAAGCGGCACGTTGACCGAGCTCCGGCACCTGACCCGAACCTCGATCTCGGTCGAGACGATGCGTCCGCTCGACGGGATCACGACGCTGCCGGGTGTGCACGACCTGGCCGTCGATGGCAACCGGGCGGCGTTCGACGTGGACACCGCGCACCTCGACGAGACCATCCGACATCTGTCTGCCCTGGGCGTCCGCAGCCTGACCAGTACGCCGCCGACGCTGGAAGAACTCTTCCTCCGGCACTACGACAGCCAGGCCACGTCGTGAGTGCGGCCGCGGGGACCGGCACTCTGCTGCGCTTCATGCTGTGGCAAGAACGCCGGAGCCTCCCGTGGTGGCTGCTCGGAGCGGGCCTGCTGCTGGGGTTCCAGTCGGTCGGCAGCCAGGACCTGTACGACACACCCGAGAAGCTCGCCGCCCTGCGGCAGACGATGACCGGGAACACGGCGCTGCTCGCGATGAGCGGTCCCGAACGGCTGCTCGGCACGATCGGTGGCGAAGTCGTCTTCGAGGTGTTCGCGTTCCTCGCGATCGTGATTGCGTTGATGAACATGTTCCTGGTCGGGCGGCACACCCGGACCGACGAGGAGACCGGCCGTGGCGAGCTGATCAGATCGACCCGGATCGGCCGGCGCGCACCGCTGGCGTCCGCGCTCTGTCTCGCCGTACTCGCCGACCTGGCCGTCGCGCTGGTGCTCTTCGGCGCGGCCGCCGGCACCGGTCTGCCACTGTCCGGTTCCGTGGTGGTCGCCGCCGCGGGCGCAGGGGTCGGCATCGCCTTCGCCGGCCTGACCGCGGTGGCCGTGCAAGTGTTCGAGAATCCCCGGTCGGTGTACGGCGCGGTCGGCGTCGCGATCGGCGTCGCCTTCGTGCTGCGAGCCGCCGGCGACGTCGGCAATCCTTTCTGGTCATGGTTGTCTCCCATCGGCTGGGGTCAGCGCACCTTTCCCTACACCGGCGACCGGTGGTGGCCGCTGGTGGTGCCGGTGGCCGTCGCCGCCGTCCTCGTGACGGTCGCGGTGGCGTTGCTGGAACGGCGCGACTTCGGCGACGGCTTGCTGCCGTACCGGCGCGGCCGGGCCACGGCCTCCTGGGCACTGGGCTCCCCGCTCGGACTGGCCTGGCGCCTCCAGCGCGGTTCGATCATCGGCTGGACGGCGGGCCTGCTCGTGCTCGGCGTCGCGTACGGCTCGTTCACCGACTCCATCCAGGACTACGTCGCCGACAATCCCGAGATCGCCGACTTCCTGCCCGGCGGCGCCGCCGACGTGGTGAACTCCTACCTCGCCCTGGTCATCCTGTTCTGCGCGCTGCTCGCGTCGGCGTCTGCCGTGGCCGGCGCGATGCGGGCCCGGCACGAGGAGACGTCCGGACGGGCCGAGCCGGTCCTGGCTACCAAGGTCAGCCGCTGGTCCTGGCTCGGCGGACACGTCGTCGTCGCGCTGGCCGGCAGCGCACTCGCCCTGGCCGCTGCAGGCTTCGGCCACGGCCTGGCGTACGGCGTCGCCATCTCCGACCCTGGCCAGCTCGCCCGGCTGACCGGAGTCGCCCTCGTTCACCTGCCTGCCGTTTGGCTGGTGGTCGCGATCGCCGTGCTGGCGATCGGCTGGCTACCGCGAGCCGCCGGAGTGGTGGCCTGGACAGTGGTCGGCTACTGCGGTGTGGTCGCGGTCTTCGCCGAGTCCTTCCATCTGCCTGCCTGGTCACGCCAGGCCTCGCCGTTCGTCCACCTCCCGAACGCCCCACTGGACAACGTCACAGCCACTCCCCTTGTGGCCGTGGGCGCCTTGGCAGCGGCCGTCCTCCTCGCCGGCTTCCTGGGCCTCGCCCGCCGCGATTTCGGATACTGATCAGAGCACCCGGCGTTCAGGGCAGGAAGTCCCGGTGGCGGCGGGTTGTTCGGCACTGCTGGATGTCGTTGTCCTGCGGTGTAGTTGACTCATGACGGACGCTGCCGGGTGGATCGAGGTCTCCGCCCTGACCAAGGAGTTCGGGACGGTGCGCGCCGTCGACGACCTCAGCTTCGCTGTCGCTCCGGGCACGATCACCGGGTTTCTCGGGCCGAACGGCGCCGGCAAGACCACGACTTTGCGCTGCCTGCTCGGGCTGGTGGCCCCGACCGCCGGCACCGCCACCATCGGTGGTCTGCGGTACGCCGAGCTTCCGGATCCGTCCGGCACGGTGGGCGCCGTACTCGAGGCATCCGGCTTCCACCCGGGGCGCACGGCCAGGAACCACCTGCGGATCCTCTGCGCCGCGAACGGGTATCCGGTACGGCGAGCCGACGAGGTGCTGGACCTGGTCGGACTGCAGCCGGCCGCGCGACGCAAGACCGGGGAGTACTCCGCCGGTATGCGGCAACGGCTCGGACTCGCGGCCGCACTGCTCGGTGAGCCTCAGGTGCTCCTGCTGGACGAGCCCGCGAACGGTCTGGACCCGGAGGGGATCGCCTGGCTGCGCAAGTTCCTCCGGCGGATGGCGGCCGAGGGCCGCACGATCCTGATCTCGAGCCATGTGCTCAGTGAAGTCGAGCAGACGGTCGACGACGTCGTGATCATCGACAAGGGCTCGCTGGTCCGCCAAGGCGGCCTCGCCGAGCTGGCCGCCGGGCAGGCACGACCTGTCGTGGTCCGCGGGCCGGAGCTCGACCGGTTGGCCGCGGCGCTGCCCGATCGGGCGGCCCTGGCGCGCCGCGACGGCGCGTTGGTCGTCACCGGTCTGCGCCCCGAAGAGATCGGGCACGTCGCCTTCACCGAGCACGTCGAGCTGCACGAGCTGACCGCCGAGCGCAGCGACCTGGAAGACATCTTCTTCGCCCTGACCGGTGGCGGTGGGTCCCGATGACGAAACTCGTTCGTGCCGAGTTCACGAAGCTGTTCAGCACCCGGCTGTGGCTCTGGATGCTCGTCGGCGCGGTCGGCCTGACCGCGTTGTTCATCGGCCTGACCATCGGGCTGGAAGGGCGGCCCGAGAACCCCGGCCCGCCGCTCGACTCGGCGCAAGGACAGCAGTCGCTGTTCAGCTCGGCCGGCGCCGCGACGGTCTTCACCGTCGTCCTGGGCATCATCGCGATGACCGGTGAGTACAGGCATCAGACCATCACCGCCACGTTCCTGGTCACTCCGCGACGCGGCCGGGTGGTGGCCGCGAAGGTGATCGCGTACGCGCTGGCCGGCCTCGGGATCGGCCTCGTCAACGTCCTGGTGGCCGTCGCGATCGCCGTACCCTGGCTGCGGGCCAAGGACATCGGCATCTCGCTCACCACGAACGGCATCCCCGCGACCCTGCTGGGGGTCCTGCTCGGCTTGGCGATCTTCACCGTGATCGGCGTCGGTATCGGCGCCCTCGTTCGCAATCAGGTCGCCGCGGTGACCGCAACGCTGGTGTACTCGCTCGTCGTCGAGTCCTTCGTCGCGTTGCTGCCGACGATCCGCGACTACTTCAAGTACTTCCCCGGCGGCGCCTTCAGCGGGCTGACCAACAGCTACCAGCCGGACGTGAGCTTCCTCGGCGCGTGGCAGTCCGGCCTGCTCCTGCTCGGGTACGGCGTCGTGTTCGCGGTGCTCGGCGGCGTCCTGACAACGCGCCGAGACATCAGCTGAACAGCACCGGCCCGGCCGGGGCGCCCCGGCCGGGCGGGTTCGGGTGGAGTCACTCGGTCCGGTCGATGGTGATCGTGCGCGCCTCGGCGGGCTTCGCCGTGATCGGCACAGTCACCTCGAGGATGCCGGCCGCGTACTTGGCCGCCACCGCGTCCTCGTCGGCTCCGTCGGGCAGCATCACCCGGCGGGTCAGCGAGCCGTAGTGGAACTCGGACCGGGATCCGTCGCGCTCCTCCTGTTGACGAGTCGCCGCGATGGTCAGAATGCCGTTCGCGACCTCGACCTTGATGTCCTTGTCCGGGTCCATCCCGGGCAGCTCGGCGCGGACGACGTACTTGCCGTCCTCGGTGAACTCCTCGATCCGGACGCCACGCAGCGTGGCCGGCCAGGTGAACATGCTCGGCAGGCTCTCGGCCCAGTCGAACAGGTCCACGAACTGGCGCCGGTTGTCCCGGTGCTGGAGTGTCGTCATAGTCTCTCCTCTCCGCTGTACCTCCTCCTGCTTCCACCACAGCGCGCCGGCCCGTCCTGCCCCAGGGGCCTAGGCACCGTGCGAAACGGACCTTCGGCCCTGACCGGGCGCTCGCCCGACTCCTACCGTCGGAGATGACGGAAGGGGTGGAGATGCGGGTCAGGCTGCGGGATCTGCTGGCCACGGGACTGATCGTCGCCCTCGTCCTGCCCTATCTCGCCTTTCTGGCGGTGGGGGAACTGCCGTTGATCGACACCACCCGGGACATGACCGCCGTCGCGCTGATACTCGGCGGAGCCGTCATCTACATGCTGGTGAGCGCCGAGCAGTACGACGCACTGGGCTGGTTCGTCATGGCCCTGGCCGGTGCGGGCGCGCTGGCAGGCCTGCTGGCGCTCGGCCTCACCGGTTCGCCGGTCGCCGGCGTCCTGCTCGCCGTCTTCGTTGCCCTGGTCATCGTGATCTGGGCGGTCGAGCTCGCCGAGCACACCACGTTCCCGGCCCAGCCCGGCGGTCGGCTGGAAAGGGGTTCGAGACGGAACACGATCCCGGCGAGGAGGACGTGATGACCAGCAAGGAGCCCACCATGAAGGCCCAACCGAACACGACACCGGAGCAGACCGGCAGTCGAGTGCAGCTCACCGTGCGCGGCCCGGTGCCGCGCACGGTCGCGGCCTACGCCACCACGAAGATCGACCACGTCCTGAACTGGACGCCGGACCGCGTCCAGCACCTGCACGTCGTCGTCACCCTGGCGAACGAGGAGCACGACGAGGCAGCCGGGATCGAGGTCGAGGCCGTCGTCGACGGGACGCCGATCCACGTGCACGCGAAAGCCCCGACTCTGACCGAAGCCACCGACGCGGCCAGTGACCGGCTCCGCCGCCAACTCACCGACCGCCGCGAGCGCGCGCGGTCACGGCGCCGGCGCGGCGTGCCCAAGCACGCCGTCACGACAAACCTCGCCGACTGAGGAGCTTGGCGGTCGTGTCGGTGAGCAGGAGAACGATCGCGGCGCCGCCGGCGAACAGCCAGCCCTGGTACGACGGCCAGTCGCCGCCGAGCAAGCCGGACAGTTGTGGTACGCCAAGGAAGGCGGTCAGCAGGGCCAGCTCGGCGAGCACGGCGACGAGCAGGGCGCGGTTGTGGGTCGGCGGGATCTCGAACACGGTGTTTCGCTCGCTCCGGCAGGCGAACGCGTTGCCCAGTTGCGCGAGGCCGATCACGGCGAACGCCGTACCGGACGCGATCGCGAGTCCGGCGCTGGTCGGCTCCGCGCCCAGCTGCCAGCCGTGGCCCGTCAGCACCACCAGGAAGGCCGTCATCGCGAGCAGGGCCTCGACTGGGCCGAGGAGACCGAACGCCCGCACGAGCAACGCCCGGTCGACGATCCGGCGATGTCTTGCCGGGCCGTCCAAGGTACGCCGGCCCGGCGGTTCCACACCGAGCCCGAGGGCCGGCAGCATGTCGGTCCCGATGTCCAGCGCGAGCACCTGCAGCACACCGATTGCCAACGGAATCGACCCACCGGACAGCGCCCACACCGCGAACGGCGCCAGCTCGGCGACGTTGTCGGTGAGCTGGTAGGTGAGGAAGCGCCGTACGTTCGAGAACGTGGCCCGGCCCAGCCGGATCGCGGTGACGATGCTGGCGAAGTGGTCGTCGAGCAGCACCAGGTCGGCCGCGGCCCGGGCCACATCGCTGCCCGAGGCGCCCATCGCCACACCGACGTCCGCTTCGCGCAGCGCGGGCGCGTCGTTGACCCCGTCACCGGTCATCGCCACGACATGACCGCGGGTCCGCAACGACCGCGCGATCCGCAGCTTGTCCGCAGGTGTCACCCTGGCGACCACCACCCCGTCGGCACGGTCGAGCAGCTCGCCGAGTTTCTCGTCGTCTGCCGGCAGGTCCTCGCCTGTGACCACCAGTCCGCCGGAGCCGAGCAATCCGACCTCACGGGCGATCACCTCCGCGGTGGCCGCGTGGTCGCCGGTCACCATCGCAATCCGGACACCCGCCCGGCGACAGGTGGTGAGCGCCTCGTGCACGTCCGTCCGTGGTGGGTCCTCGAGACCCACCACGGCCAGCAGCTCCAGAGTGTCCGGGCCGAGCTCCAGCCGACCGTCTCGAACCAGTATGCCGCTCGCCTCGGCCACCGCGAGCACTCGACGCCCCCGCCTCGCCAACTCCTCGACGGCGCCGGCTGCGTCCGGCCCACGCTCGACTCTGCAGTACGGAAGCAACGCATCGGGGGCGCCGATCACCGCTGTGTTGCCGTTGACAACTACCGCGCTGTACCTGGTTTCACTGGTGAAGGTGACCCGGTGGCTGACGGTGGCGCGGTCGACGGGCGGTACTGCGAGGCGCCGGGCGAGCACGTCGAGGGCGACCTCCATCGGATCGCCCTCGGCGACCCAGCGATCGCCTGCACGCACCGCACGGCCGCGAATGCAGGCGCCCGCGGACGCGGCGGCTCTGGCAGCGGCACTCATCGCCCTCGGATCGCCCGCGGCCGCGCCGGACGGGTCGTAGCCGTCACCAGTCATCGACACTGTCCCGCTCGGGGTCCAGACGTCCAGCACCTCCATCTGGTTCTTCGTCAGGGTCCCCGTCTTGTCCGTGCAGACGAACGTCGTCGCGCCGAGCGTCTCGACCGCGTCCAGACGACGGACCAGGGCGTTTCCGTGCGCCATCCGCTGCGCGCCGCGCGCCAGCGACAGCGTCACAGTCGGCAGCAATCCCTCCGGAACCAGCGCGACCATCACCCCGACGCCGAACAGCAACGCCTCGGTGAAGCCCAGGCCGAGGGCCAGCGACACGGCGGCGAGTGAGACACCGACTGCCACCGCGATCGTCGCGATGATCCGGATCAGCCGATGGAGCTCGAGGGTCAGTGGGCTCGGCGGCCGGTCCGCACTCTCGGTCAGCGACTGGATCCCGGCGAGCCGGGTGTTGCCGGCCACCCCGGTCACGACCGCCTCACCCTCGCCCTGCACGACGTACGTCCCGGCGAAGACGCCGGCCCCGGCCGACGGGCGCACCGGGACCGATTCGCCGGTCAGCATCGACTCGTCGACGGCCAGCCCGTGGACCGTGGTGAGGCGCAGATCGGCGGAGATCCGGTCGCCCGCGGTCAGCAACACGAAGTCGTCCCGCACCAGCTCGGCGGCCCCGATACTCGTGACCTGCTCGTCACGGATCACCTGGACCCGGGTGGGGAGGAGGTCGCGCAACCGTTCAGCGGCGCGGTCCGCGCGGTACTCCTGGGCGAACGCGAAGACGCCGTTCAGGACGACGATCACCACGATCGCCGCGGCCAACGGCGCAAGGCCGGCAGCCAACGCCAACGCGGCGGCGACCCACAGCATCACGGCGAACAGATGCGTCAGCTGCCCCGCCAGCAGCCGCCACGCCGGCACGCGCCGGGCCGGCGGCAACTCGTTCGGCCCCTCGGCCGCTAGTCGCCGGGCGGCCTCGGCCGACGACAGGCCTCGGGCACTCAGGGTCTTCTGCGAGCTGGGCATCACCACCTCCGCGTCGAGCATCCCGGTCCGGGGACTGCCGGCAGCAGGGCCCAACGTCCCGATTTCGGAGCCGAACGGATCTGCACCGCGACCGCCCGGGATGCCAGCCTGCAAGTGAGAGAAAGGAAACCGCCATGCGAGCATCACCAGGCGACTGGCTGGTCGTTCCCGGACCGGGCGCCCACATCCTGACCGCGGAGCAGATGCACCACCTGCGCGACCGCTGAGCCGGGCAGCCGTGCTGACCCCGTCGGCCCCGCGGACGAGGTGGCCCACCCTGCTGCGGTCGGCCGCTTCGTTGCTGATCCTGGTCGTCCTGGTGAAGTACGTGGTGCTGCCGAAGCTCGCCGGTGCGGAGGACTCGCTGCACCTGCTCGCCGAGATCCGGCCCGGATGGGTGGCTCTGGGTGTCGGGCTGGAGGCCTTGAGCCTGCTGTGCTACTCACTGTTCACCCGCGCCCTGCTGCGGACCAGCCCGATCCGGTTCTCCTGGATCCTGCGCTCCGACCTGACCGGCTTCGGAGCCAGTCATGTCCTGCCCGGAGGCGGAGCGACCGCGACCGCCATCCGCTTCCAGTTGCTCGTGTCCGGCGGCGCTCGCACACCCCAGGTGACCGCCACCATCGCGGCGGAAGGAGTCGGAACCTGGCTCGCGCTGGTCCTCGTGACCTGGCTGACCGCAGGCGCCGCCCTGCTACTGCTCGATGCGGCAGCCGGCTATCTCGCGGTGGTCCTGATCGGCACGTTCGCTATCGCCTGCGGGCTGCTCGCCGTACGGGAGCGGTCGATGGTCGAGCGACTCGCGGGCCGGCTGCTGCGCTGGACGCTCCGCCGGCTCCCCCAGCGGGTTCGGCCGTGGACCGTGTCCGTTGCGCTGCGCCTGCGGGAGCTGCTCGCCGATCGCGAGGTGCGGAAGGCCTTCCTGGTGTGGGCCACGGCCAACTGGCTGATCGACGCTGCCGCACTGTGGGTCTTCCTCGCCGCGTACGGCGAGCGAGTCCAGCCCGTCGTCCTGCTGCTCGCCTACTGCGCGGCGAGCCTGGCCGCAATCCTCCCGATCACTCCGGGCGGCCTCGGCGTGGTGGAAGGCGTGCTGATCTCCACGCTGCTCGGCTTCGGGGTGCCGGCCGACGCCGCGGTACTCGGGGTCCTCTCCTGGCGACTCGTCCAGTTCTGGGTGCCCGTTCCGGTGGCCGGCCTCTGCTACCTCTCGCTCCGCGCGGAGTCCCACACGCGCTGGTTCCGGCGCCGCACCCGTTGAGCACGGCGCCGGGTGCCCGTCAGGGGACTTGGACAGGAGCGGTGTCGTCGAAGACCCAGGACAGGCGGTTGACGACCCCGACCACACCGTCGACCTCGGTGGTCAGTTTCTCGGCGACCTCGGCCATGCTACGGCGATCCACCTCTCCGGAGAGCGTGACGACACCGTCCTGCACGCTGATCTCGAGTCCGATCGGGTCCTCCCACAGCGCGTGCTGGACGACGTCACGCCGAACCCGCTGCTCGATCCGCTCGTCCGGCGCCAGGAACGCCTTCAGCAGGTCCGACCGGGTGACGATGCCGGTCAGGAAGTCGCCGTCAGCGTCGGTCACGATCAGCCGGGTGATCCCCCGCGCCGCCATCAGCCGCGCCGCCTCGGGAATCGTCGCTCCCTGCTCGATCATCACAGCGGGATGCGACATCAGGTCGGCCGCCCGCAGGCCGGCGGCCTTGGACCGGGCCCGGTGCCGCCACCACCGCAGCGCCCAGGGCGGGCGTACGGAACGCTGGAACTCCTCCTTGCGCAGCAGGTCCGTCTCGGAGACGACCCCGCCAACGCCGCCGAACCGGTTGATCACCGGCACTGCGCTGATGTGGTGCTCGGCCATCAAGGTCACGATGACCTTGTACGGCGTGTCCTCGGGGACCGTGACGACGTCGGGCGTCATCACGTCAGCGACGGTCAGCAGATGCCTCATCGCCCGCTCCCATCGACTCAGCCATGTCCTGCTGGCGCATCAGGCCACCGCCGATACCGGGACCACTGTCGTCTGCCATCACCAGCGTGTAGTCCGGGCCCGCGGGCTGCAGCCGCCAGCCGAACAACTGGCCGTAGAACGACGTCATCCGCGCGAGATCGCGGCCGCCGATTTCGAAGTGGATCACCGGATTGGTCATTCTCCTCACCTCCACGGTTCCTCTCACTTCCACCGAACGCCCGCGTCCGTCGCCGGCCCAGGGCCGAAGTCCTTCCAGCAGGCAGCGAAGGTCCTGCCGCAGGCTCAGGGGCGGGGCTCGGTCTGCTCGCGGAACGCCTCGACCGCGGTCGGGAGGGTGTAGAAGATGCGTTCCGGACCGAGGCGGTCGACGAAGCCGACGGCGGTCAGGACGTCGCGGAGGTCCTGCTTGACCCGGGCCATGGCAAGGACGATGCCGCGCTCGGCGAGCTCCTCGCGCAGCGAGTCGAGGGCGTCGATGGCGGTGATGTCGACCTCGACGTTCGCCTCGGCGTTCAGCAGGAGCCACCGGACCGGGTCCTCGGCGGCGTCGACCGCGGCCAGGGCCCGGCGGCGGAAGTCCTCGGCGTTGGCGAAGAACAGCGGCGAGTCGTACCGGTAGACGACCAGCCCCGGCACGGGGCGCGCGTCGGGGTAGTCGTCGATGTCGTGCATCCCGGCGATCCCCGGGACGTAGCCCAGGATCCCGTCGTGCGGCCGGGCGACGCGGCGCAGGAGGTCCACGACGGACAAGGCGACCGCGACGAGCACGCCGTACAGGACGTCCAAGGCGATCACACCGGCTGTGGTTGCCAGCGCCAGTACCAACTCGCTGAGCCGGAAGGTGGCGATGCGCCGGAACTCGGCCAGGTCGATCAGCCGCAGCGCCGCGAAGACCACGAGCGCGCCGAGGGCGGCGGCCGGGAATGTCGACAGCAGCGGGCCGGCGAAGAGCAGCGTGGCGACGATGCAGGCCGCGGTGACGAGGGAGTACACCTGGCTCTTTGCGCCGGAGGCTTCCGCGACCGCGGTCCGGCTGCCGCTGCTGCTGAGCGGGAACCCGCGGACCAGCCCGGCCGAGACGTTGGCCAGCCCAAGGACCAGGAACTCGCGATCCGGGTCGATTCGCTCGCCACCTCTCGTGGCGAACGCACGGCCGGTCAGGACCGTGTCGGTGTAGCCGACCAGGGCGATCCCCACCGCCGGCAGCGCCAGCAGGCCCACGTCGTGCGCGCTGATGTCCGGAAAGGCAGGCACCGGCAGCCCGCTCGGCACCTCGCCGACCAGGGCCACACCCTTGTCCGCCAACCCGGCTGCCCAGGTGACCAGGGCGGCCAGCGCCACCATGATCAGGGGACCCGGGAGCCGCGGCGTCCAGCGCGCCATCACCAGCAGCAGAACCAGCGCGGCTGCCGACAGCACGACCGGCGCCAGCTGCCACTCACCGAACAGGCGGACCGCTGACACCACCTCCGCAACCGGCGTGTCACCACTCACCGGAGCGCCGGTGAGGCGTTTGAGCTGGCTCGTCATCATGATCACCGCAATGCCGGCCATGTACCCGACCAGCACCGGTTTCGACAGCAGATCTGCCAGGAAGCCGAGTCGGGCGAGCCAGCCGATCACGCAGATGACTCCGACCAGCAGTGCCAGTACGGCGGCCAGCGTCGCGTAGCGCGCAGGATCGCCGGCGGCCAGCGGGCCGATCGTCGCGGCGGTCAGCAGCGCGGTCGTCGACTCCGGCCCCAGCGACAACAGGCGCGACGTACCGAGCAGGAAGTACAGCACCAGTGGAGCCAGCGCGACCCACAGCCCGGTCACCGGAGGCAGACCGGCCAACTGCGCATAGGCCATCACCTGCGGCACGAAGTACGCCGCTACCGTGACGCCCGCGACCACGTCCGACCGCAGCCACTCCCGCTTGTACTGCCGAAGCAGCGCGACTCCGGGAGCCGACAACGTCCAACCGGCCACTCGTCCCTCCCCCTCGCCGAACCGTCCCTGTCCACAGTCTCCAGAGTCAGGGACCTTCGACCCTACTGACGCGCCCGTCCGGAAGCGATTGTGAACACATGGACGCCCCGTCCACCGTCCGGAGGATTCGATGACCACGATCAGCCTGTTCGACCACTCACGCCTGGAGATCATCAGTACGGCGGAGTGCTTGCGCTTGCTGAGCTCCGTCCCGCTCGGGCGGCTCGTCTACACGTACGGCGGCCTCCCGGCGATTCGCCTGGTCAACTTCGTCGTCGACGACGACACGCTCGTGTTCAGCACGGGCCCCGGCGACAAGCTCCGGGCCGCCGAGCGGGGCGACGTGGTGGCATTCGAGGCAGACGACGTGGATCTGGAGCGCCACCTCGGCTGGACGGTGACCGCGGTCGGCCACCTCTCGGTCGTCACCCCGGACGAATCCACCGCGCTCCGCCGTACTCTGCCCCTGCACTCGTGGCTGCCGATGGACGACCCGCACCTGGTCCGGCTCGGCATCGAGTCCCTCCACGGCCGCCGCCTCGTCCCCTGGGGCAAGCGCCCACGCACCGGCTGACCGCCGCTCGACGCTGCGGTGGGCACACGGTCGGCTTCGCACCGCGACCGTTCACAATCGGCCCGGACCTTTCGTATGGTGGACCCGTGGCTCAAGACGCGCGGCCGGGGCGGGGCAGCTGGGACGAGGGGGCGCTGGAGTTCGCAGGGCTCTCCCGTGTACGGCTCGATGCCCTGCTACAGGAACTGCTCGGCCGGGTCGACGAGATCATGGAGTCCCAAGAGCGGCTCCGCGCCCTCCTGGACGCCGTCGTCGGCATCGGCGCGGACCTCGACCTGAACAGCACGCTGGACCGGATCGTCACCGCCGCCTGCGAGCTCGCGAACTCCCGGTACGGCGCGCTCGGCGTCGTCGGGCCGGACGGCAAACGACTCGTCCGGTTCATCACGCACGGTGTCACCGACGAGCAGATCGCCGCGATCGGCCCGTACCCCGAGGGGCACGGCATCCTCGGCCTTCTGATCGACCACCCCGAACCGATCCGCCTGGCCGACCTGGCCGAGCATTCGCGGTCGTACGGCTTCCCGGCCAACCACCCGCCGATGAAGACGTTCCTCGGCGTGCCGATCCGCACCAGGGAACATGCCTTCGGCAACCTGTACCTGACCGAGAAGACCGGCGGCGCCGAGTTCACCGAGGACGACGAACGCACCGTCACCGCACTGGCGGCCGCGGCCGGCGTGGTGATCGACAACGCCCGGCTGTACGCCGACACCGAGCAGCGCCGCCGGTGGCACGAGGCGAACGCCGAGATCACGCAACTGATGCTGGGCCAGTTCGACTCCGACGAGGCACTCCACCTGATCACGCGGAGATCCCGCGAGGTGTCCGGCGCACACGTCGCGGCCGTCCTGCTCGCCGATGCGGAGCAGGACCTCGTGGTGCGCGCCGTCGACGGCCCACCCGAGTTCCAGCGCTTCCGCGGCCGCCGCGTCCCCGCCGACGGCATTCCGGTGATCAGCCGGGCCGCCTCGGGCAGCGGCGAGCAGGTGGTGATCGAGGACCTCGCCCAACTCCTCAAGGACACCGGCGGCGTGACCGAGTTCCCGGAAGGCGCCAATCTCGGCCGTACGACGATCGCGCCGCTGCCGCCCGGCTCCTCCGGCACCGGCGGCCTACTCGTGGTGGCGGCCGAGCAGGGGGCGAACTTCCGGGTGACCGAGGGCGCCGACCTGGTCCAGTTGTTCGCCGGCCAGGCCACCCTCGCACTCGAACGCGCCCAGGCGCAGCGTGACCGCGACATGCTCGCCGTCCTCGAAGACCGCGACCGGATCGCCCGGGACCTGCACGACCTCGTGATCCAGCGCCTGTTCGCTACCGGGCTGCAACTGCAAGGCATGCAGCGGCTCGCCCGGCCCGAGCACCAGCAACGACTCCACCGCGCGGTCGAGGACATCGACACCACCATCCACGACCTGCGCGCCGCGATCTTCGAGCTCCAGCAGGCACCGGACACCAGCTCGCTGCGGGGTGACCTCCACGCCCTGGTCGCGGAGTACACCGAGCCGCTCGGGTTCCGGCCGCAGCTCACCTGCACCGGGCCCATCGACACCGTCGTGCCGGCCGCCGTCCGGCCGCAGATCCTCGCCACCGTCCGCGAATCCCTGTCCAACGTGGTCCGGCACGCTCAGGCGTCGCACGTCACCGTCGAGATCGTGGTCGACTCCGAACTGGTCGTTGCCCGGATCGCCGACGACGGCGTGGGCATCGGAGGCAGCCGCCGGTCGAGTGGTCTGCGCAACCTGACCGAGCGCGCTCAGGCACTGAACGGGACCGTGCAGGTCACCGACAACGAGCCACACGGCACTGTGGTCGAGCTCCGAGCGCCCGTCAGCGACGACTGACCGCCGAACGGCCTCCCAAGTCGGGACTCTTGACCGCAGCGAGGCCCTCTTCCGAGGGGTCAGGCTGGGGTAAGAGCCAGTGGGAGGAGCCTCCGGTGTCTGACCAGCAACTGCCGGCGAAGGACGTCGACATCCTGCTCGCCGCGGCCGTCGCCGCGCCGAGTATGCACAACACCCAGCCGTGGCGGTTCGCGGTGAAGGGCCGCGTGATCGACGTCTTCCTCGACGACTCACGCACCCTGCCGGCCGAGGACCCGACCGGCCGGGCGATGCGGATCGCGGCCGGCGCCGCGACGTTCAACCTGCGCTGCGCGGCCGAGTCGCTGGGCTACGGGACCTGGCTCGGACTCGCGCCGTACCCGGAGGAACCCGACCTGCTCGCCCGGATCGTCGTCGAGCCCACCGGCACGCCCGACGAGGAACTGCGCGACCTCGCCGAACAGATTCCGAAGCGCCACACCGGTAGGGGCCCGTCCGGCGCCGATCCGTTGCCGCAGAGCATCCGGGTGGCGCTCGTGCGGGCGGCGTACGCCGAGGGCGCCGAGCTGACCTGGCTCGACGAGCCGGAGGTCCGCGCCGTCCTCGAGATGGTCGTCGACACCGACCTGCGCGAGATCCACGACTGGCGTCGGCGCGCCGAACGCGCCCGCTGGGTCGGCGGCGAGCGCCCGGACGACGGCGTGCCCAGTACGGCGCTCGGACCACGGTCCACCAGCTACCCGGCAGCCGTCCGCGACATGGGTACCCGACCGGTCGACCGGATGCGTCAGGAGACGAGCTTCGAGGCTCATCCGGACCTCGCCGTACTGTCCACCAGAGGCGACGAACCCGCCGACCAGGTCGCGGCCGGACTGGCGCTCGAGCGCGTGCTGCTCACCGCGACCCGGGACGGTGTCACCGCGTCCTTCCTCAACCAGCCGCTCGAGTTCGACGACCTGCGCAGAAAGGTGCAGCGCCTCACCCAGCAGCCGGGACACGCCCACATGATCATCCGCTTCGGCCATGGCCGTCCGTCCGAAGGGACCGCGCGCCGGCCTGTCGCCGACTTCCTCGACAAGGAGCAGTCATGACCACCTCACTGCAGCACGAGATCGAGCACTGGGAGGCCGAGCTCGACCGCCTCGCCGAGACCAGCGCTTCCGAGAGCTGGCTGGTCGAGGAGCGCCGCCTGGCCGAAGCGCAGTACACCCTCACCGCGTACCGCAGCCGCATCCTGCCGCTGTTCGCCTGCCGGCAGCAATACGACGCGATCGTCGCCGACGAGATGATTCACCTGCTCGACCGGCTCGAGGACCTCCGCGACGACCTCTTCAGGACCGTTCACCCGGTCGACTCGCACGAGCACGTCGCCGAGACCGTCGCGGCTCTCCGCGTCCTCGGCCACATCGCCTACCGCTTCGACCAAACCCTCGAAGCCGCCCGATGACCAGCCTCACCTTTCTCGGCGCCGCCGGGACGGTGACCGGCAGCAAGTTCCTGCTCGAGCACGACCGGCACCGGGTGCTGGTCGACTGCGGCCTCTTCCAGGGCGACGCGCGCTGGCGCCGGCGCAACTGGGACCCGTTCCCGGTCGATCCGGCCACCATCTCCGCCGTCGTCCTGACGCACGCCCACCTGGACCACTGTGGGTACCTGCCCGGCCTGGTCAGGCAGGGCTTCCGCGGCCCGGTGATCTGCACACCGGGTACGGCGGAGGTGGCAGCGATCGTGCTCCGCGACGCAG
This sequence comes from Kribbella sp. NPDC002412, assembly GCF_053592935.1. Lineage (NCBI taxonomy): Bacteria > Bacillati > Actinomycetota > Actinomycetes > Propionibacteriales > Kribbellaceae > Kribbella > Kribbella sp. NPDC002412. Next base: position 80,773 of record NZ_JBSFBL010000034.1, on the reverse strand, counting down.
CCCACCTCCAGGTGGAGGATGCGCAGCACGCGCGGCTCGAAGGCTACTCGCGGCACGATCCGCCGCTGCCGTTGTTCGACACCGACGACGCCGAACGGGCGATCCACCTGTTCCGGCCGGCCACCGACCGGGTCGAGCTGCCTGGTGGCATCACGGTCGCCCTGCACCGGGCCGGCCACATCCTCGGCTCCGCGTTCGCCGTACTCGAGCTGGACGGTCGCCGGCTCCTGGTCAGTGGGGACCTCGGCCGCCAGGACCACCCGTTGCTGCTGCCGCCCGCGACTCCTCCGGCGGTCGACACGGTCCTGATCGAGGCGACGTACGGCGACCGCCGCCACCAGCCGCTCGACCACGCCCGGCTCGGACGGCTGATCAGGACGACAGCAGAACGCGGCGGCGTGGTGCTGATCCCGGCCTTCGCCATCGACCGTACGGCGGTCCTGCTGCACGAGCTGACCGCACTCGCCCGAGACGGCCTGATGCCCAGGCTCCCCGTCTACGTCAACAGCCCGATGGCACTCGCCGCGCTGAACGTCTACCGCTCGGCCGTCAGCAACAAGGCTCCCGAGCTGCGGCCGGAGGTCGTCGGCGGCCCGGATCCGTTCGATCCCGGCGATCTGCGCCTGGTCCACTCGGTGGAGGAATCCATCCGGATCAGTGACCCCGGTCGCCCGTCGGTGGTGATCTCGGCCTCCGGGATGGCGACCGGTGGCCGCGTCCTGCACCACCTCGCCCGACTGTTGCCCGGGGCGCGCAACACCGTCGTGCTCCCCGGCTTCCAGGTCCCCGGAACCCGCGGCCGGGCGCTCCTCGACGGTGCCCGCTCGGTCAAGATCCACGGCCGGTACGTCCCGGTGCGGGCCCGCATCGTCGGGCTGTCCGAGTTCTCCGCGCACGCCGACTCCGGCGAACTGGTGCAGTGGCTCTCCGCAGCTCCGCAGCCGCCCGAGCTGGTGTACGTCGTCCACGGTGAGGACCACGCCCGCGCCGAGCTCGCCGCGCGGATCCAGGACGAGCTCGACTGGACCGCCGTGACGCCCGGCCACCTGGAGCGGGTCAGGCTCTGATCAGGGGCGCATCCGGCGCGCGTACCAATCCGGCTCGGGAGTTGCCGGGGTGAGGCGCATCCGGACGTCGACCGCGAACGCGCCGGCTGCGCCGGCGATCAGCGGGTTGATGTCCAGCTCGGCCAGCTCGGGGACCAGCTCGGCCAGCCACGCGATCCGATGGATCACGTCCAGCACAGCCGCCTGGTCCGCGGCTTCCGCACCTCGGTAGCCGGCCAGCAGCACCGCACACCGCAGTGATCGCACCATGTCGGCCGCGTCCAGGTCCGTCAGCGGGAGGCCTCGCCACTGGCGATCGGCCAGCAAGTCTGTCAGGACACCACCGCTTCCGGCCATGACCAGCGGGCCGAACAGCGGGTCTCGCACCACACCGACGAGCAGTTCGGTCCCACTCGGGGCCATCGCCTGGATCACGACGTTCGGGTCCTGGGCCGCCGCGGTGACTTCGTCGTACGCGGCCGCCAGTTGCAACTGGTCGGCCAGCCCGATCCGCACTCCCCCGATGTCGGTCTTGTGCAGGGCTGTCGGTGACGCGGTCTTCAGCGCGACCGGGTAGCCGATCGACTTCGCCACCCGGATCGCCTCCGCGCGGGTCGACACCCCGGTGACCGGGATCGCGGCAACGCCTGCGCACTGAAGCAGCCGACCGACCTCCACCTGGTCCACCCAGCCGCCCTCAGGACGATTCCCGAGGAAGTCCCGAACCACCGCTCGCGCGCCGGCTGCATCGACCCGGGCAAGCTCCGGTACGGCGCCCTGCGGACGAGCCCGCCACTCGGCGTACCGGACGGCATGGGCCAACGCCCGAACCGCGCTCTCCGGGAACGGGAACACCGGCAGCCGCCGCCCACCCACCACCACGATCTCCGGAGCAGCGTCGAGCGCACCGACGCAGTTCACCAGGATCGGCAGCCCGGAACCGGCGGCCGACTGGGCGATCGCGTCGTAGATCTCGTCGACATGCCCGGCGCGGGTGGCCGCATAGTTGACCAGCACCGCGTCGACCTCACCGCTGTCTGCGATGAGGTGCAAGGCCCGGCCAAGGCTGCTCGGTGACGCAGCCGCACCGAGGTCGACGGGATTCACACTGCCGACCGCGCCGAGCCCCATGAGCTCCCGCTGTACCGCATCGCTCAGCTCGGGCAGGTCCAGACCCAGCCGTCCGGCCGCGTCCGCGGCCAGCACCCCGGCACCGCCGGCGTTGCCGACCACAGCCAGCCGGCGGCCGCGCGGCAGCGGCAAGGCAGCCAGGACGCGAGCCGTCTCGACCAACTCCTCGAGGGTGTCCATCCGCAGTACGCCGGACTGCGCGAACAACGCATCGACCGCGGTCTCCGGGGTCGCCGCGGCGGCGGTGTGCGAGGCACCAGCCCGCCGGCCCCCCGCGGAACGGCCGCCCTTGACGACGAGGATCGGCTTCGTCCGGCCGACCAGCCGCGCCAGCCCGCCGAACTTCCGCGGGTTGCCGAACGACTCCAGGTACAGCCCGATCACCGCGGTCCGTGGATCACCCCACCAGTGCAGCAGCAGATCGTTGCCGCTCACATCGACCTTGTTGCCGAGCGAGACGAACTCCGAGACGCCGAGCCCGCTCCGGCCGGCCTGGTCCAGCACCGCGACTCCGACCGCTCCGGATTGTGCCGCGATCGCCAGCGCGCCGGGCGTCGGCGACACCTCCGCGAAGGTCGCGTTCAGGTTCACGGCCGGGTCGGTGTTCACCAAGCCGATGCAGTTCGGGCCGATCAACCGGATACTGTGCCGGCGCGCGACCTCCAGGATCTCCTGCTGGGCCGCATGACCCGCCGTCCCCAGCTCGGAGAACCCGGCGGTCAGGACCACGGCCCCGGCGACGCCCTTGGCTCCGCAAGAGCCCAGGACGTGTCGCACCTGCTCGGCCGGAACCGCGATCACCGCGAGGTCGACGAACCCCGGCACATCCTCGACCGAGGGGTACGACGGCAGGCCGGCAACCCGGTCGGTGTGCGGATTCACGGCGTACACCGGTCCGGTGAAGTTGCCTCGGACAAGGTTCTGGAGCACTTCGTGACCGATCCCACCGGGTGTGCGGCCGGCCCCGATCACCGCGACCGCGCGCGGGGCGAAGACCCGGTGCAGCGATCTGTCCTCGGCCGCACGTTCACGATCGGCCATCCGCTCCAGCGTCGACGGCCGGTACGCCGTGTCCAGCACCAGTTCGACGACGCCACTCTCCAGGCGCCGTACCTGCTCGAAGCCCGAGTCGGCGAACACCCGCAGCATGCCGGCGTTCTCGGCCAGGGTGTCGGCGCGGAGCCGCTGGACCCCGTTCTCCCGCGCGGTCGCGGCGAGCTGCTCCAGCAGCAGTGTCCCGATCCCCCGTCCCTGCACCGAGTCCTCCAGCAGGAAGGCCATCTCGGCCTCGCCCGGCCGCAGCGGCTCGTAGCTCGCCACACCCACCACTCGGTCGTCGTACTCGGCCACCAGCGCGACGTGACCGTCGTGGTCGGCCACCAGGTGGTGCATGTGCTCGTCGGCCATCGACCGGCTGATCCCGAAGAACCGCAGGTACATCGACCGATCCGACACCCGCTCGTTCATCGCTCCCAGCGCCGGTTCGTCGTCCGCCCGCACCGGCCGGATCCGCACCACCGACCCGTCCGAGGCCAGCACGTCCCATCCCGCCAGGAGCCGGGCACCCGGCCGCTCGACCGTCGTCATGACGTCTCCTTCCGATACCCCACCAGCTCACCCCGGCCGGGCAGGTCCGGGCCAGAGCCGTAGGGACCCGCCGGGGCGGGACCTTCGACTCTGGGGGCGGGCGCCGGCCGGCCGTCAGGCTGAGGGCCATGGATGCGATCGACCTCGCCCGGTGGCAGTTCGGGCTGCGGTACGCCGAACGGCTGGTCAGGCACGACGCCGCCGTTCGGGTTCTCGGCAGAACCCGGGTCCAGGCCTGGATCGACATCGACCGTGCCGCGCCCTCCGGCCTCGGCAGGACCCGCGCCCGGGGACCTGCTGAGCCGGACGACCCGCGACAATCTCCTGATCGGCACACCGGACGCCACCGACGACGAACTGCTGGCGGTCCTCGACCGGGTCCGGCTCGGCGCCTGGGTACGGCGGCAGCCGGCCGGCCTGACCACAACGGTCGGCGAGCTCGGAGTCTCCGGCGGCGAACGGCAACGACTGGCGCTTGCCCGGGCGTTGCTCGCCGATCCGGCCGTGCTCGTGCTCGACGAGCCCACCGCCCATTTGGACACCGCGACCGCGGACGCGCTGATCGACGACATCACCGCGGCGACCGACGGGCGCACGACCCTGCTCATCACCCATCGCCTGCGTGACCTGGCCGCCGTCGACGACGTCCTCGAACTCGCCGACGGCCGCCTTCGCCCACCCCGGAAGAGGAGAAACCATGCATGAGCTGACCGGCAAGCCGCTGGCCGACGACGAGATCGCCGGACTCGACGCGTACTGGCGCGCCGCCAACTACCTGTCCGCCGGCCAGATCTACCTGCTCGGCAATCCACTGCTCGCCGAGCCGCTGCGCCCAGAGCACGTGAAGCCGCGCCTGCTCGGGCACTGGGGCACGACCCCCGGCCTGAACATGCTCTACGCCCACCTCAACCGGGTGATCCGCCGTCGCGAACTCACCATGATGTACGTCATCGGTCCCGGGCACGGCGGACCCGCGATCGCCGCCAACACCTGGCTCGAAGGGAGCTACAGCGACACCTACCCGGACGTCTCCCGCGACGCCGCCGGTATGGCGCGTCTGTTCCGCCAGTTCTCCTTCCCCGGTGGCATCCCCAGCCACGTTGCGCCCGAGCTGCCCGGATCGATTCACGAAGGCGGTGAGCTCGGCTACTCCCTCAGCCACGCGTACGGCGCCGTGCTCGACAACCCGGATCTGGTCGTCGCCTGTGTCATCGGTGACGGCGAGGCCGAGACCGGCCCGCTGGCCACCTCCTGGCACTCGAACAAGTTCCTCGATCCGCGCACCGACGGCGCCGTGCTGCCGATCCTGCACCTCAACGGCTACAAGATCGCCAACCCCGCGGTGCTGGCCAGGATCGGCGACCACGAGCTCACCCGGCTCTTCGAGGGCTACGGCTACCGCCCGTACCTTGTCGAGGGCAACGATCCGGCACACGTCCACCAGGCGCTCGCGCTGACCCTGGACCGGGCCCTCGACGAGATCGCCGAGATCCAGGCCGAGGCCCGGACCGGGCCAGGAGCACCACGCCGCGCCTGGCCGATGATCGTGCTGCGCACCCCCAAGGGCTGGACCGGTCCGCAGGAGGTGGACGGCGTGCCGGTCGAGGGCACCTGGCGTTCGCACCAGGTGCCGCTGACCCAGGTCCGGACGTCACCTGACCATCTGCGCCTGCTCGAGAACTGGCTGCGCAGCTACCGGCCGGAGGATTTGTTCGACGCCGACGGCCGGCCGGTCCGGCAAGTGCTCGCCCAGGTCCCGTCCCCGCACCACCGAATGGGCTCCAGCCCGCACAGCAACGGTGGCCTGCTCAGCCAGGACCTGAACCTGCCGGACCTTCGCGAGTACTTCGTGGACGTGCCGAGCCCGGGCGGCACCGACCACGAGCCGACCCGGGTGCTGGGGACTTATCTGCGCGATGTCATGCGCGACAACCTCACCCAGCGGAACTTCCGGGTCTTCGGTCCGGACGAGACCGCCTCCAACCGGCTGGACGCGCTCTTCGAAGTCACCGGCAAGGCATGGCACGCCGAGGTACTGCCGACCGACGAACACCTGAGCACCGACGGCAGGGTGATGGAGATCCTCAGCGAGCACACCTGCCAGGGCTGGCTGGAGGGGTACCTGCTGACCGGGCGGCACGGCTGGTTCTCGTGCTACGAGGCCTTCGTGCACATCGTCGACTCGATGGTCAACCAGCACGCCAAGTGGCTCAAGGTCACTCGTACGCTGCCTTGGCGACGGCCGATCCCGTCGCTCAACTACCTGCTCACCTCCCACGTCTGGCGGCAGGACCACAACGGCTTCTCCCACCAGGACCCCGGCTTCATCGACCACGTGGTGAACAAGAAGGCCGAGGTCATCCGGGTCTATCTGCCGCCGGACACCAACACCCTGCTGTCGACCGCCGAGCACTGCCTACGCAGTCACGACTACATCAACGTCGTTGTCGCAGGCAAACAGCCGCAGGCGGACTGGCTCGCCCCTGAGGCCGCCGCCCTGCACTGCGCCCGGGGCCTGGGCATCTGGGACTTCGCGAGCAACGACGACGGTACGCCGGACGTCGTGATGGCCTGTGCCGGCGACGTACCCACCCTGGAGACCCTCGCAGCCGTGAGTCTGCTGCGCGAACACCTCCCGTCGTTGAAGATCCGCGTCGTCAACGTGGTGGACCTGATGCGCCTCCAGCCGCAGTCGGAGCACCCGCACGGCTTGCCGGACGCGGACTTCGACGCGCTGTTCACGACGGACCGGCCGATCATCTTCGCGTACCACGGCTACCCGTGGCTGATCCACCGGCTCACCTACCGGCGGACCAACCACCGCAACCTGCACGTCCGGGGCTACAAGGAGGAGGGCACGACGACGACTCCGTTCGACATGGTGGTGCGCAACGACCTGGACCGGTTCCACCTGGCCCTGGATGTGATCGACCGGGTCCCCGGCCTCGGTCAGCAGGCCGCCGCCGTCCGGCAGTGGCTCATCGACCAGCGGGCCCGGCACCACGCCCACATCCTCGCGTACGGCGAGGACCTGCCCGAGATCCGCGACTGGAGCTGGAAAGGTGGCTCGTCATGACCGCTGGAAGAGTCGTCGTCGGCATCGACGGCGCCGAGGACTGTGAGAACGCGATCCGCTGGGGTGCGGCCGAAGCCACTGCCCGGGGCGCCGGACTGCAGCTCGTCCACGCGTTCGTGTGGGCCGAGTTCCGGGTGCCGCTGGGGCCGGGCGCGTTCGCTCCCGGCCTGCGGGCGGCTGCCGACAAGATCGTCGCCGACGCGGTGGAGCTGGCCCGCAAGTTCGAGCCCGGCGTGGCCGTCACGGCCCGCCGGGTCGACGGGTTTCCCGCGCCGGTGCTGCTGGTCGAGTCGATCGATGCCGAGCTGGTCGTGATCGGCAGCCGGAACGCCGGCCGGGCGCTGGGGCTCTTCGTCGGCTCGACCGGCCTCGAGCTCGCCGCGCACGGACGCTGCCCGGTGGTCGTGGTCCGGCCGGGAGAAGATGCACTGGTCGGCGGCACCGTCGTGATCGGGTACGACGGCTCCCCGGCGGCGGACGCCGCGGTCGGCTTCGGCCTCGGCTACGCGCGGCGGCACGGACTGGTCGCCCGGATCGTCACGGTCCAGCGGGAGGACCAGGACGACCATCACGACGTCACCGCGGCACTTCGGGCGCACGACCTGCGCACGGCCGAGGTCGTCGAGGTCACCGGGCACCCCGCAGAGCTCCTGCTCGAATGGGCGGCCGACGCCCGCCTCGTGGTCGTCGGATCCCGCGGCCGCGGCGGCTTTACCGGCCTCCTGCTCGGCTCGGTGAGCCAGACGCTGCTGAGCCAGTCGCCGTGTCCGGTCGCCGTCATTCCGCACGCCGCGGTCGAAGGCCGTCCGGCCCGTTAGCCGGGGTCGTTGGGCACTGCCGCGGACCGCCTGACGGCTGGTGTGCTGGAGCTGACCAAGAGGGAGGAACCCATGTCCAGGAAGGTACTGGTCGCCTACGCCAGCAAGATGGGCGCGACTGCCGAAATCGCCGAGGCCATCGGCGCCGAACTGCGCGCCCACGGTCATCAGGTGGACGTTGCCGACGTCACGTCAGTCGGCAGCATCGAGTCGTACGACGCCGTCGTGCTCGGCAGCGCGCTCTACATCCGGCGCTGGCGGCCGGAGGCCGTCCGGTTCCTTCGCCGGAACGCCGGCCAACTCGGCGGCCGCCCGGTCTGGCTCTTCCACAGTGGACCTGTCGGCCCGGACAAGGACCAGGCCCAGGACCTGCCGCCCGCCGTACGGCGCCTCGCCGAAGAGATCGGCGCCGAGCCGGTGGTGACCTTCGCCGGCCGGCTCGAGCGCGACACCGCGAAGGGATTCCTCGCCCGGCGCCTTGCCACCGGCAACCTGGCGGGCGACTCCCGCGACTGGGACCGGATCCGCACCTGGTCCGCCGAGATCGGCGCGGCGCTCTCCTCGACCCCGGACGGTCCGCAGAGTCCTCCGGACGGCCGCTACTTCGGCTGAGAGTTCTTCGCGTGTTCGAGGGCGAAGATGGCGGCCTCGGTGCGCCGTTCGACGTTGAGCTTGCGCAGCAGGGAGGAGACGTAGTTCTTGACCGTCTTCTCGGCCAGGTAGAGGGACTGGGCGATCTGGCGGTTGGTCTTGCCCTCGGCGATCTCGGCGAGGATGCGGCGTTCCTGCTCGGTGAGCGAGGCGTACCGGGGATCCTCCTCGACCACTGGGTGCCGGAGGCGTTCGAGGACCTTCCTCGTCATGGCCGGGTCGAGCAGCGACTCGCCGGCGGCCAGTCGCCGTACCGCGCCCACCAGGTCGCTCGCGTGCACCTGCTTCAGCAGGTAGCCCGACGCGCCGGCCATGATCGCCGTGAACAGGGCGTTGTCGTCGGAGTACGACGTCAGCATCAGGCAGGCGGGCGGCTGGTCCATGATCGAGCGGATCTCCCGGCAGACGGTGATGCCGTCGCCGTCGGGCAGCCGGACGTCCAGCAGCGCCACATCCGGCCGTACGGCGGGAATCCGGGCGATCGCCTCCGCGGCCGTGGACGCATCCCCGACCACCTCGATATCGGGCTCGTCCTCGAGCAACTGGTGCAGTCCCAACCGGACCACCTCGTGGTCGTCGAGCAGAAACACCCTGATCGTCATCACCATCTCCTTCGGTTTCACCTGCCAGCCTGCATGTCTCGCGCGCCGTGCGGAAGGGGCAAACGGTCCCGGCCCGGCCGGGACCTTCGGCACTGCGCGCCCCGATCAAGCAGGGCGGCTGTCGGGTCCTCGTGCCCTGCCGCCCCAGGCCGGTTGATGGTTGCCTGGAGTTACCGGAACAAGGGAAGGGAAGACCGATGGACGCCAGGACGCAGTCCGTGGAAGTGCCGGGTGACCTCGGCAACCGGGTCAGGCACCGCCGAACCGAGCTCGGCCTGACGACGTCGGAGGTCGCCGAGCGCACCGGGATGAGCACCCGTCGTATCGAGCGGATCGAGACCAGCCCGATCGCGTTGACCGCCGGCGAGCTGGCCAGGCTGGCCCACGCGCTCAACACCACGATCAGCGAGCTGAACGCACCGCTGCAGCACCGGACGACTCGACGGTCCCGGATGATGCCGCTGCTCGAACCGATGCGCTGGGACGAGTGCGTCAAGCTCCTGGAGTCGGCCGTCGTCGGCCGGATCGCCTTCACCGGCGCCGACGGCCTGATCGTGATCCCGGTCAACTACTGCCGCGTGAACGACCTGATCGTCTTCCGGACGGCGGCCGACAGCGCCGTCGCCCAGTACGACCTGGCCCCGGTCGCGTTCGAGGTCGACTCCGTCGACGAGGGCCTGCGGGACGGGTGGAGCATCCTGGTGAACGGCATGGTCCGCCCGGCCACCGGACCGGAGGCCGCGGCCGCCCAGGACCGGGTCGAGCCGTGGGCCGGCGGAGTCCGCGAGACGTACATCGCCATCGAGCCGCAGCGCATCACCGGTCGGCGCATCCGCTCTTGGTGAGCCGAAGGGCGAGGGGCTCACCGTCGATCGGTGAGCCCCTCGTCGTGTGGTCAGACATCCAGTTCGTGCTCCCGGAGCCGGGCCCGGGCTTCGTCGAAGTCCTCGCGAGTGAGCTGCCCCGCGGCGAACCGGCGCTCGAGAATGTCGAGCGGCGACGGAAGTCCGGCCGGCCTCGGCGGCGGCCGGTGGATCAGCCGGACCGTGCCCCACACCGCGATGCCGACGGCCAGCACCCACAGCGCGAGCCCGAACACCATCCAGCCCATCCCGGCGCCCATCGAATGCATCATGGCTCCTCCCCGGTCAGGACGCGGTCACGGAACCGCTGACCATCCGGCCGAGCTCCTCGCCCCACGCGCGGGCACGCTCGATCTCGTCCGCGCCGATGGGACCGGTGGTCTCGTCCAGGTAGAAGCTTGCCGGAGCAGTCAGCAACTTGAAGCCGTGGTGCCGCAGCACCTTCGCGGCGGACTTCGCCGCCGAACCGGGCAGCCGCCGTACCTTGGTGATCCGGGTGTCGAAGGTGGCCGCGTCGAGCCGCTTGCCGTCAGCAAGCGTCTCCAGCCACTCGCGGATCCCGGCCTCGACGGGCATCACCACCTCATGCTGGTTACGGGCGTCCCGGCGGGTCGACGCGCGGCTCATCGAGAACGCGTGCGTCGGTCCCCCGACGACGAGCAACCGCACGTCGCCCGGAATCTCCTCGGGGGCCCGGTAGGCCGGCACGGTCTCGGTGGGCAGCGTCCGCCGCAGCCCGTCGCGGATCGCGGTCGCGATCTTCTCCGTGTTCCCGTACATCGACTCGTACACGATCAGTGCACGTGTGGCCTCGGACATCATCAACCTCCGTTCAGGTTCAGTACGTCGGAGCCACGAGCTCACGACGCCGCGCGTCGCGCTGCTGCTGCAGGCGCTCGTGCTCCTCGGCCGTAAGGTGGTGCGGCACGATCGCGACCGGGCAGGTCATCGCGGCGACCGAGCGGCGCGCCACCGGATCGATCGGCAACGGACCGCTGTGCGAGCCGACGACGACCAGACCGACCTCCCCGCTCTCGTGCACCAGCGCCGCGGCCGGCGGCCGGCTGCTCAGGAAGCGAGTCACCGGCACGTCGCCGTACAGTCTCGTCCACGGTGCGAGCGACTCCGACAACAAGTGATCGGCCCGGCTGATCCACGAGTGCTCCGGATCCTCGTCGTTGAACGCGCGGTCCGCCGGCAGGCCGGCGTGCACCACGATCAGGTTCGCCTTCCGTCCGGCCGCGACCGTGAAGGCGAACTCCAGCGCCTCCGCGGACAGCGCCGTACCGTCGATGCCGACAGCAACCTTCCGGTCGGTCAGGGACGGCCTCCAGGTGGCGGGTACGACGACCAGCGGGCAACCGGCCCGGGCGGCCAGGGTCAGGTTCGCGTGCGTGTTCACCAGGCGCTGCGGACCGCGGTTGCGGGTTCTGCCGACCACCAGCATCCGCGCGTGCCGCGCCGCGTGGGCGAGCACGCGCACGCGCGGGCCTTCGGCGGTGACCGCGGCCATGTCCATCGCGTAGCCGTTGTGATGCCGTACGTGCGCCACCGCCACGCGCAACGCGTCGTCCGCGAGCTCGGCCGGAGACTTCGGCGAATAGGCAGGCATCATCGGCGAGAACGACCCGTGCAGCGCGTACGGCGCCACCAGCACGAGTTCGGCTCCGGATCGCAGCGCCTCCCCGCACGCGTAGTCCACCACGTGCAGGTTCTCGACGCTTCCGTCGACCTCGACCACGACCGGCCCGCCCCGGTTCCAGGTACTCATCTCTGCCAACCTCTCCTGTTGTCTTGCTAAGCCCGTGCCGCCGGGACGATGGCGAGCGGGCAGGGTGCGTGGTGCAGGACGCCACGCGTGACGGGGCCGAGCAGGAACGACGCCAGCCGCGTGTGGTGGCGGGTGCCGACGACCAGCAGTTGCGCGTCGGCTTCCTCGGCAGCGGTCACGACGCCGTCGACCACATGGCCGCGCCGGACGTCGACCTGAATGGTCGCCTCCGGGTGCTTCGCGCGCGACTCGGCCGCCACGTTCTCGAAATGCCGCTCGGCGTTGTCCATCCACTCGCCACCCACGCCGGCGACGTTCATCGCGTCCCAGCTGTAGATCACCGGCAGGTCCCAGACGTGCACGAACCGGACCGGCAGCTGCCGCTCGGCCGCTGCGGCGATCGCGAACTCGATCACCGCGGCGTTCTCGTCGGAGTCGTCCAGCGCGACGAGCACCGGACCGGCGTGATCGGACGGCTTCCAGCGCTCCGGCACGATCACGACCGGCACCTTCGCCTCGACCGCGACCGCCTCCGAGGTGGAGCCGATCAGCAGCCGCCGGAACGTCCCCACTCCACGGCGGCCGACCACCAGCATCCGGCTGTCGGCAGCGACGTCGGCCAGGGTCCGGGCCGGCGGCCCGACCACGAGCCCGGTGCCGTGCTCGAACGGGCCCGGACTCGCGTCCAGGTACTTCTGGACGTCATCGACCAGATCCCTCGACGCGGAGTCGACTGCGTCCGGCTCCCAGCCCGGCGCGTGCCGGGCCTTCTCCTCGATCACGTGCACCGCCTGGAGGGGCGCCTGCAGGAGCGTGGACTCCTGCAGGGCCCACTCCAGGGCGCCGGTGTCCCGCCAGGAGCCGTCGACTCCCACGTGGATGACCGGCTTCCTGGTCATCGAAATCACCGCAGCCACGGGTACCGGCGGACCGGGTTCAGGCCGCTCCACCACTTGCCGAGTCCCCACACGTTGCCAGCGGCAACCAGCGCGAGGACGACGAGGGTGATGGCGCCGAGGATGTGGTCGTCCAGCACCGGGTTGTTCTCCGGCGGCAGGACAGCGGTCCACATCAGCACGTACAGCAGGGCGCCGGCGCCGGCCGCGATTCGCATCCCGATCCCCAGGGTCAGCGCGAGACCGATCCCGGCCAGGCCGACCATGAACAGCGGAGTGACCCACCAGTCACCGACCAGCGACTGGTAGAAGTCGGCGAACGGGCCGCTGGTGCCCTTGCCCAGGAATCCGGCGGTCGGGTCGCCACCGTCGATCCAGCCCTTGCCGGACGGGGTGGCGTAGCCGAAGCCGAACAACTTGTCGAAGAAGGCCCACAGGAACGTGAGCCCGTAGGCGACCCGGAGTACGGCGATCGCCCGTCCCGCCATCGTGGTGATGACCGGGTACTGGCCGCCGTCAGGTTGCATCGTTGGCGCCGGCAGGTCCCGCCGGTGCGGCGTGGTGGTCATGGTGTCGTCCTTTCCTTGTGATCCGACACCTTGATCGTCGATCCGTGGCCCCGAAACGGTCAGGGCCGTTCTCACCTCAGCCCGAAGAGTCGAAGGGCCCGCCTGCTCGGGACCCTTGGCGCTGGGCGCCGCGCGCTGCCGGAGCGACTCTGTGAAGGGACGAAGTCCGTGCCGTGTCCGGCCGAGGAGGCCCTGATGCTCGACGAGCAGCTGACGACCGAGGCGCTCGGCGTCCTGCTCGACGCCGCCGCTCCGGCTTGCGGTGCGCACCCGTGGCGGCTCGAGGCCAACGGTCATCTGATCGACGTCTACCTCGACGGCTCACACGCGCTGCCGGCTCACGATCCGGCAGCGCGCGCACTGCGGATCACCACCGGCGCCGCGGTCTTCGACCTGCGCTGTGCAGCAGCGTCGCTGAGCTTCGACAGCTGGGTCAGTCTCTGCCCCTACCGGCAGGACCCCGACCTGCTCGCTCGCATGGTGATCGAGCCGACCGGCATCCCCGACGAGGAACTGCGGCGGCTGTACGTCGCGATCCGCTCTCGCCACCACCTCCGCCCGCGGCCGGCAAGTTCGAACCACGCAGTCCGGTTCGCCCTGACCCGGGCAGCTGAGCTCGAGAACACCGCGCTGAGCTGGCTCCCCGACCCGGTGCTGCCGCTGGCGGTGCTGACCACCGATCGCGACGACCCCGCAGACCAAGTCGCGGCGGGTATGGCCCTCGAACGCGTCCTCCTGACCGCGGCCACCCACGACGTCGCGGCGCCGTACCTCCTTCACCTGCCGAGGACGGACCTCTCGTGAACATCACCCTGACCGACGACGAGGTGGGCATCCTGCTCACCGCGGCGGTGCACGCGCCGTCGCTGCACAACATCCAGCCGTGGCGTTTCGAGGTGCACGGACCGGTCGTCGACGTACTGCTCGACGCCGAACGCACGCTCCCGGCCACCGACCCATTGGACCGGGCGGCCCGGATCGGCATCGGCGCGGCGGTGTTCAACATCCGGGTCGCGGCAGCCGTGCTCGGCCACGACGCCCGGGTCGTGGCAGAACCCGATCCAGGACGTCCAGACATCGCGGCGCGCGTCTTCCTCGGTGCCCGAAGTACCCCGGTGCCGAGGCTGGGCGGCCTGTACGGCGATCTGACCCGGCGCCGCACCTATCGCGGACCGCTGCTCGACCAGCCCGTCCCGCCCCGCGTGCAGGCACGGCTTGACGATGCCGCACGGGCCGAGGGCGCGACGCTGCGGTGGCTCGACCAGGACGCGAAGACCGGGCTGGCCTCGCTGCTGCGGCGTACCGACGCCGAAGACCTCCAGGACGAGGATCGCCTGCACGAGCGGCTGACCTGGATCGGCGGCGACCGGCGGAGCGAAGGCGTCCAGGAAAGCGCGCTCGGCCCGATTCCGGTCAAGCCCGCGCTGGTCCGCAACCTGTCCGCCGGCTTCGACAGCACGCACCGGACCCAGGCGGTCTTCGAGCACGACCCCGCCATCGCGGTGCTCTGCACCCGGCACGAGGACGCGGAGGCCTGGCTCAAGGCGGGCATGGCTCTGCAGCGCATCCTGCTTGTCGCGACGTCGTACGACCTCGCCGCCTCGTTCCTCAACCAGGTGCTGGAGCGCCCCAGCCGTCGCACGCAACTCCGCGAGCTGCTCGGCGGCCGGTCCTGGCCGCAGACAGTCATCCGCATCGGCTACCCGGCACAACCCCACCCCGTCACGTCCCGGCGGGACTGGCACGACTCCTACGACCACTGGTTCTGATCTCAGACAAGGAGACCGAGATGTCCACACAGCTAGCCCCGATCGTCGTCGGGTACGACGGCTCGCCGTCGAGTCTCGACGCGTTGCGCTGGGCGACCACCGCGGCCGCCCGCGCGATGGCCCCGCTGAGGATCGTCGAGGCGTTCGAACTCGTCGTCTACTCACGGCCGTCGCCGGGACAGGTCGTGCCGCTCGAGGCCCTGCGCACCGCTCGCGAGAAGGGGCTCAGCGCACTCGCCGAGGGCATCCGCCTGCAACAGCGCGGACTGACGGTCGACACAGTTCTGGCCGGCGGCCCTGCGGCCGAAGCGCTGCTCGCCGAAGCCGAGCAGGCGCGGCTCGTCGTCCTCGGCTCCCGTGGGCTCGGCGGCTGGAGCGGGCTGCTGGTCGGTTCGGTCGCAGTACAGGTCACCACGCACGCGCAGTGCCCGGTGGTCGTCATTCCGCCCGATCTGCGGCCGCACGCGCACGAGGGCCCCACGGTGGTCGTCGGTGTCGACGGGTCGAAGGCTTCGGCGCGGGCGATCGAGTTCGCGTTCGACCAGGCCGAGGCGATGCACGCCCAGGTCGTTGCCCTGCACATCTGGACGAGCCCGTTCCTCACCTACGCCAACGGAGCGTCCATGCTCCAGTTCGATGCGCACAAGGTCGAGGACGAGAGCCGGCTGCTGGTCGCCGAGTCCGTCGCCGGCGCCGCCGCAGACCATCCGGACGTCGTTTGGACGACCGAGCTCGCCAGCGGCTCCGCCGCCCAGGCACTCGTCCGCCGCTCGGAGTCCGCCGATCTGGTCGTCGTCGGCTCCCGCGGCCGCGGCGGGTTCACCGGACTGCTCCTGGGCTCGGTCAGCCAGAGCGTCCTCCACCACACCCAGTGCCCGATCGCCATCGTCCGCTGACGCCATGTTCACCTGGCAGACGACGTTCGCTGACCAGACGACTGCTGTCCGGCGCGCGGTCGTGTCTACGGACCGGTTGACCGAGTGGATCCCCGGCGCCTGCGCGGAGGTCGGCGGCTATCTGTATCGCCATGGGATCGCGCCGGGTGGCTACCCGTTCGCCCGATGCCACCCGCTGCTCGGCGGACTGGTCGACGTGGAGGCGGGCTTTCCGGTCGCCGTACCCATCACTGCTCACGGGCTGATCGAGCCGTCGGCGCTGCCCGGCGGCCCGGTCCTGGTCGTGCGGTACGCCGGGCCCTACGAAAAGATCGGCATCGTCCAGCAGACCATCGACGACTGGCTGCACGAGGAGGGCGCGGACCGGGCGGGTGACAGCTGGGAGGTGTACCGCCAGTTGCCGGCCTCCGAGCGGCTCGGCCGGCGGATCGAGGTCGTCCAGCCGGTCACGTTCGCACCCGTGCTGGTCTGACCCACAGCAAGTCCGCGGCCCCGCACCGATCGATCGGTGCGGGGCCGCGGATCTCGTCGAGCTACTCGATGCCCTGCTCGCTGAACAAGGCAACCTTCAGGGCCCCGGTTTCGGCCGGGCGGGAGAAGACGTCGTACGCGTCCTGCATCTCGTCGATGCCGAACCGATGGGTGATCAGACCGGGCAGCTGCAGCTTGCCGGCCGACAGCATCGACAGCAGCCGTGGGGTCGTCGACGTGTCGACCAAGCCGGTGGTGATCGTGACGTTCTTGATCCACAGGTCTTCCAGGTGCAACGTCGCCGGCGCACCATGGACACCGACGTTGGCAACCGTGCCGCCGGGACGGACCACCCGGGTGCACAGCTCGAACGTGGCCGGGATGCCGACCGCCTCGATCGCGACCTCCGCGCCCAGACCGCCGGTCAGCTCGCGCACCGTCGCCTCGACGTTCTCCTCCGGGCCGAGGGCGAGGTCGGCGCCGCGCTCCATGGCAGCCTTGCGCCGCGAGTCGGCGGCGTCGACCACGATGATCCGCGCCGGGCTGAACAGCTTCGCCGTGGCGATCGCGGCCAGGCCGATCGGCCCGGCGCCCACGATGACCACCGTGTCGCCCGGCGAGACCCGGCCGTTGAGCACGCCGACCTCGTACGACGTCGGCAGGATGTCGGCCAGCAGCACCGCCGCCTCGTCGGAGACGTTGTCCGGCAGCTTGTGCACCGACCGGTCCGCGAACGGCACCCGGACCTGCTCGGCCTGGACGCCGTCGATCAGGTGACCGAGGATCCATCCGCCGCCGCCGAGGCACTGCCCGTAGTGACCCTGCCTGCAGTACTCGCAGCGGCCACACGACGTGATGCAGGAGATCAGCACCCGGTCCCCCACCGCCACGCCTCGAACACCGGAGCCGATCGCCGTGATCGTGCCGACCGCCTCGTGTCCCAGGATGCGGCCCTTCTGCACCGTCGGCACGTCACCTTTGAGAATGTGCAGATCGGTGCCGCAGATGGTGACCGCGTCGACGCGGACGATCGCGTCCTCGGGGTCCTGGATCACCGGGTCCGGCACCTCGTGCCAGCTCCGCTGACCCGGACCGTTGTAGACCAATGCCTTCATCGCAGACCTCCCTCGGCGAGACTTTCCACTCTCGACGATGGCCCTCCGGACGCGCGCCGGCTGCGGCCGAACCACCCCAGCCGGCGGGACCTTCGGAACCCGCGGCCCGGGACCTTCCACCCTCCCGGCAGCGTCCGCGGGTGGCTTGACTGGAACTGCGGAACCGCGAGCCCGGAAGGTGTCACGATGTCAGCGCAGAGCCCGGTCCTGGTCGGAATCGACGGATCACAAGACGGCCTGATCGCCCTGCCGTGGGCGGCGCGCTTCGCAACGCTGCACCACGCATCTCTGCATGCGGTCTACGTGCTCGACGACGACTCCGGACTCGTGGCGGTCGCGCCGCCGACCGGGCCGGACGACGGCAGCGAGGTACTGGCCGCCGCGGCCCGCGAGCTCGATCGGATCGGCTTCGGGAACGCCTCGCTCGAGGTATGCCACGGCCACCCCGGCAAGGTGCTGCCGGAGCAGTCGGAGCGCGCCCAGGCCCTCGTCGTCGGTCGCCGTGGCCTCGGTGGCTTCGCAGAGCTCGTGCTGGGGTCGTCGCCCCAGGTCAGTGCGGCGCTGAGCACCGACGTGCCGCTGATCGTCGTACCCGGCAGCTGGGATGCCGCCGCTCCCCAGCACGGGCGGATCGTCGTCGGTGTCGACGGGTCACTGGAGGGCCGAGACGCGGTCCGCTTCGCCTTCGAGCTGGCGGAGGCGACCGAGGCCGAGGTGCACGGCGTACACGCGGCAGACGTCCCGGATCCCGGCCGGCCGGCGCGGACCGCCGCAGCCGACGAACTGCTGACCCATAGCCTCGGCCGGTGGCGGGCCAAGTACCCGCAGGTCGTCACGCGCCAGCGAAGTGTGGTCGAGCATCCGGTCCGCCTCCTCGCGCGGGAGTCCGAGCACGCCGATCTGCTCGTGGTCGGCGGACTCGGCGAGACCGCGTTCTCCGAACTGCGGATGGGATCGGTGGCCCGCGGCCTGCTGTACCACTCCCGTTGCCCGGTCGCCGTCGTCCGTCCTGGCTGAGGACTCGTCGCCATGGAGAACATCGTCGTCCGGACCCGGCGCCTGACCAAGCGGTTCGGCCGCCGGACCGCGCTCGACGACCTCGACCTGGACGTCCCGGCCGGCACCGTCCTCGGGTACGTCGGCCCGACCGGCGCCGGCAAGACCACCACGATCCGGCTGCTCGCCGGACTGCTCCGCCCGACGTCGGGATCGGCGATGGTCTTCGGCTTCGACGCCGCCGACCAGTACGACGCGGTGCAACGGCGGATCGGCTACCTGCCCGGTGAGTTCGTCGCCTATCCCGAGCTGACCGGGACGCAGTACCTGAGCTACTTCGCCCACTTGTACGGCGGGGTCGCCCGGGAGCGGATCGACTTGCTGGCCAAGCGGTTCGACCTGGATCTCGGCGTCCGCATCGGCGCCCTGTCCCGCGGCGACCGACAGAAGGTCGGCATCGTCCAGGCGTTCATGCACGACGCCGACCTGCTGATCCTGGACGAACCGACCAGCGGCCTCGACCCGATCATGCAGCGCGAGTTCCGCGACCTGCTGCGCGAGACCCGGAACGCCGGGCGAACCGTCTTCCTCTCCTCGCACGTGCTGTCCGAGGTGGAGACCGTCGCCGACACCGTGGCCATCTTGCGCGCCGGGCGCCTGGTGTCGATCCAGTCCGTCCAGGACGTCACCGTCGACGGTCGCACCGCGCTCGTGTTGTCGCCCGATGAAGGGTGAACAACATGTTTCGCAACGTCTTCCTGAAGTCGCTCTACGACGCCCGCCGGGGGCTGACCGGCTGGTCGATCGCCATCGGAACGCTCGTGCTGCTCGTGTGCGCGTTGTGGCCGTCGGTCCGGGACATGCCGGACCTGACCGAGCTGTACCGGTCCTTCCCGGAGGAGTTGCGCAAGTTCTTCGACGTCGAGGCAATGACCACTGGAACCGGCTTTCTCAACGCCGCGCTGTTCACGCTGATGCTCCCCGGGCTGTTCCTCGTCTACGGCATCGACCGCGGCGCCCGCGCGATCGCCGGCGAGGAGGAGCGCGGAACGCTCGAAATGCTGCTCGTCACACCGGTCTCGGGCGCCCGGATCGTTGTCGACAAAGCCCTCGCGCTGGCGGTGTCGATCGCCGTACTCGGGATCGCGCTCTTCGCGGCCACCATCCTCGGCAGCCTGGTCTTCGGCCTCGGCATCAGCGTCCCGGACGCGGCCAGTGGCGCCCTCGCGATGACGCTGCTCAGCACGGAGTACGGCGTACTCTCACTGGCCGTCGGCGCACTCACCGGACGACGGGCCGTCGCGATCGCCGCGGCTTCGGTGGCCGCCGCGGCCGCCTACGTCGTCTATGCAGCAGGCCTCATCCTGCCGCGCTTCGAGTCGTGGCAGCCGTACTCCCCCATCCACCAGGCCTTCGACGGCGGCCCACTCGGCGCCGGCCTCCAGCCCGGCTACCTCTGGCTGCTGACCGGATCGGCAGTCCTGGTCGCAATCGCGCTGCCCACCCTCGACGGCCGCGACATCTCCACGGCCCACGGCGGCTGACTCCGGCTAGCGATGCAGTCCCGTGGCGCCTGGGGCGGGAGCGGTGTCGTCGAAGGTCCAGGTGAGGCCGTTGTGGACTCCGACGACGCCGTCGACGTCGCGGACGGAGCGCTCGATCAGGGCGACCGTGCTGCGGTTGTCGACCTGCCCGGCCAGCGTGACGACGCCCTCGGTCACACTGACCTCCACCGCGTACGGATCGTCCCAGAGACCGCGGTCGACCACAGCACGCCGTACCCGGGCGAGCACCTCTTGGTCCGGGGACAGGAACGCGCTGAGCAGATCCGACCGCGTGACGATGCCGACGGGCTCGTCTCCGGCCACGACGATCAGCCGGGTGATGTCCCGGTCTGCCATCAGGCGCGCCGCCCGGTCCAGCGTGCAGGTGCTGTCCACGGTCACCGCAGGACGACTCATCAACTGTTCCGCGGTGAGCGCCTCGGCCTTCGACCGGCCGCGGGAACGCAACCACGGGTACAGACGCCGCCGCTGGAACTCCTCCTTGCGCATCAGGTCCGTCTCCGACACGATGCCGGCGAGTCCACCGAAGGCGCTGCGCACCGGAACCGCGCTGATGTGGTGATCCGCCAAAGTGGCGACCACCGCCTTGTACGGCGTGTCTTCGGCCACGGTGACGACGTCGGTCGTCATCACGTCCGCGACCGTCAGATAGTGCTTCATCATCGCTCCTCACTCCTTCGTACGATGGCGACCGGACAGGCCGCCTTGGCCGAGACCGACGTCGCCACCGAACCGAGCACCGCGGCGGACAGCCGGTTCCGCAACCTGGCGTGTCCCTTCACTTGCTCGGATGCTGGGCGAGAATCCTCTGCAGCGAGTCGACGAACCGCATCGACTCGTCGTACCCGCGCTGCCACACGTTGCGGCCGAAGATCAGGCCGAGGCCGCCGGCGTCCATCGCCTGCTCGGCCTTGCGCAGCATCGCCTCGTCGCCGGCCTTCTCACCGCCGGACACCAGCACCAGCGTGCGGTTGGCCGAGCGGACGACCGCGTCGATGGCCTGCTGCGGAGTGAACACCTCGCGGTACTGCGGCTTCACGCCGTCGCGCTTGTCCGGGTGCGGGAAGTTCACCTTCACCACGTCGGCACCCAGTTCACTGGCGACCCGGGCCGCGTAGTCGACCGCGTAGAACGAGTCCTTGCCGCCCTTCGCCTCGATCGCGGCACCGCGCGGGTACGCCCAGACGACCAGCGGCATGCCGAGCCGTTCGGCGTCGGCGCGAATCCGCCGGTACTGCGCGAAATCCGCTTCCTGCGCCGGAGATCCGACGTACAAGGTGTAGCCGACAGCGTCCGCGCCCAGCCGGACGGCGTCCTCGACACTCGCGTGCACCGGCGACAGCGCAGCCTCGTCGGACGGGACGTCGGTCTTGCCGTTCAGCTTCAGGATCAGCGGGATCTCGCCGGCGTAGTCCCAGTAGAACTTCTCCGCCAGACCGATCTGGATCGCGATGCCGTTGAACTGCCCGGCGATCGCGAGGTTCACGATGTACGCCGGGTCGGCCGCCTGCGGGTTCGCGAAGAAGTCCCGCGGGCCGTGTTCGAGACCCTGGTCGTACGGCAGGAAGAACGCAGTGCCGTTGCGCAGGCCGTGGTCGAACAGGATCCGCCGCAACCTCGTCTTCTTGCCACTGCTCAGACCGAGCTCACTCAACGCCGGCCGTGTCTGCATGAAGATCACCTCCTGCTGGAACTCGAACTGCCGGCCGCCTGTCGGCGACCGCAGGCTCACTGGGCAGCTCCGGCGTCAGGTGGACGAAGCCGTTGGTGCGCTCCGCCTCGGCGACGTTGGTCTTCACCGCCAGGAAGCTGTCCGGGGTGACCGAGATCGAGTCGATCCCGCTGTGCACGAGGAAGGTCGCGAACCCGGGGTCGTCACTCGGCCGCTGGCCGCACAGGCCCACCTTGCGGCCGGCCCGGTGCGCGGTCCGGATCAGGTGCTCGATGCTGCGGGCAACGGCCGGGTCGCGCTCGTCGAACAGCGGCGCGAGGATGTCGGAGTCGCGGTCGACGCCCAGCGTCAGCTGGGTCAGGTCGTTGCTGCCGATCGAGAACCCGTCGAAGTTCTCGGCGAACTCGTCGGCCAGGACGATGTTCGACGGGATCTCCGCCATCACGTAGACCTGCAGGCCGTTGTCACCTCGGCGCAGGCCTTCGGCCTCCATCACGGCGAGCACCCGGTGGGCCTCGCCGAGGGTCCGGCAGAACGGGATCATCACCACGACGTTGGTCAGGCCCAGCTCGTCGCGGACCCTGCGCAGGGCCCGGCACTCCAGCGCGAAGCCCTCCTGGTAGCCCGGGCTGTAGTAGCGGCTCGCGCCGCGCCAGCCGATCATCGGGTTCTCCTCGGCCGGCTCGAACCGCCGGCCGCCGACCAGCCGTGCGTACTCGTTGGTCTTGAAGTCGCTGGTCCGGACGATCACCGGATCCGGCCAGCGAGCTGCCGCGATCCGCGCGACACCTTGCGCCAGCCGATCCACCAGGTACGCCTCGCGGTCGGTGGACCCTCCGGTGAGCGCGTCGACCTGCTGCTGCTCGCCGGGGTCCAGGTCGTCGTAGCGCACCAGGGCCATCGGGTGCACCTTGATGTGGTTGCTCACCACGAACTCGATCCGGACCAGGCCCACGCCGTCCGCCGGCAGTCGCCACCACCGGAAGGCCGCGGAGGGATCGGCGAGATTCAGCATCACCTTGGTCCTGGTCTCGGGCAGGCCGGCCAGGTCGAGGTCCTTCACCTCGTACCGCAACTGTCCGTCGTACACCTTGCCGCGCTCGCCCTGGGCACAGGACACCGTGATGTGCTGCCCGTCGCGGAGTTCCGCCGTCGCCGAGCCGGTGCCGACGATGGCCGGCACGCCGAGCTCGCGGCTGACGATGGCCGCGTGCGAGGTCCGGCCGCCGTGGTCGGTGACGATCGCGGCCGCGCGCCGCATGATCGGCTCCCAGTCCGGATCGGTGATCCGGGTGACCAGAATCGAACCGTCGACGAACCGGGCGATGTCGGCGGCCGATTCCAGCCGGCAGACCCGGCCGTCGGCGATCGCCTCGCCGACCGCGAGTCCGGTGACCAGCTCCGAGCCGGTTTCGAGCAGCCGGTACGAGCGCAGCGAGCTGGCCTCGCGCCGGGTCTGTACGGTCTCCGGCCGTGCCTGCACGAGGAACAGCTCCCCGGTCCGGCCGTCCTTGGCCCACTCGATGTCCATCGGCCGGCCGTAGTGCTCCTCGACCGCGACCGCCCACCGAGCCAGCCGCAGGACGTCGTCGTCGTCCAGGACCAGCCGGTTGCGCTCCTCCTCGCTGGTCGGGACCGACGTGGTGCCGCCGGCCTCGGCGTACACGATCTTCAGCTCCTTGGCGCCGCAGCGGCGCGACAGGATCGGACGCAGGCCGTCCTCGACCAGCTTCGGTTTGAAGACCACGTACTCGTCGGGGTCGACCTGGCCGCTGACCACGGACTCCCCCAGCCCCCAGGCCGCGCTGAGCTGCACGACCCCCGGGAAGCCGCTGTCACTGTCCAGGGTGAACATCACCCCGGCACTGCCGAGGTCCGAGCGCACCATGCGCTGGACACCGATCGACAGCGCGACGGCCTGGTGGTCGAATCCGCGCTCCTCGCGATAGCTGATGGCGCGGTCGGTGAACAGCGACGCGTAGCAGCGCCGGCAGGCGGTCAGCAGCTCGTCCAGGCTCCGGACGTTCAGGAACGTCTCCTGCTGTCCGGCGAAGCTCGCGTCGGGCAGGTCCTCGGCCGTCGCGCTGCTCCGTACGGCGACCTCGGTGCCGTCACCGCCGAGCTCGGCGTACGCCGTGGCGAGTTCCGTCACCAGCGGCGGCGGCAGCTCCGCCTCGAGGAACGCGGCCCGGATGGCCGAGCCGACGGACGCCAGGTCGGCCTTGCCCCGGTAGCGCCGGATCTGCCGGGCGATCACCGGGTCGATGCCGGCGGACCGGACGAACTCCCGGTATGCGGCCGCGGTCGTCGCGAAGCCGTCCGGGACTTTGATGCCCTCGGCCCCGAGCTCACGCAGCATGACGCCGAGCGAGGCGTTCTTGCCGCCGACACTGGCCAGGTCGGTGCCGGCCTCGTCTTTCAGCCAGGCGATCCTCGCCTGATCCATGGCAGTCTCCTTCGTCGTTGGCTCAGTAGCGTTCACGGACCATCGAGATGGCGCCGCTCGGGCACTCGGCCGCGCACAACCCACACCCCTTGCAGAAGTCGAGATCGATCTCGTAGCCCTCGCCGGGACCGCGTTTGATGACCGCGTTGTCCGGGCAGACGCCGAAGCAGTTGTCGCACTCCAGGCAGTTCCCGCACGACATGCAGCGACGGGCCTCGAACACCGCGGTCTCCGCGGTCAGCCCACCGGTCACCTCGTCGAACGTCGTGATCCGCCGGGCGACGTCGAGCTGCGGCCGCACGGTCGCCGGGGCATCCGCGTAGTACCAGGTGTTCAGCCGGTCCAAGGTCGCGAGCCCGGGCCGATCCGCCTGCCGGTACGCCGTACCGCGCAGCCAGGCGTCGATGTTCCGGGCGGCCTTCTTGCCGTGGCCGACCGCCACGGTGACGGTCCGCTCGCCGGGCACCAGGTCGCCACCGGCGAACAGGCCGGCGCGGCCGGTCATCATCGTCTGGTCGACCTCGACGACACCGTCGGTGATCCGGACCTCCGCAAGGTCCTGAACCAGCGCCAGATCGGCCTGCTGGCCGAGCGCGAGCACGACCGAGTCGACGTCCAGCTCCTCGAACTCGCCTGTCGGCTGTGGGGAGCCGGTGTCGTCCAGCCGCATCTTCTCGATCAGCACCTGGTCGGCGCCGGCGTAGGCGATCGTCGACAGCCACCGCATCCGGACGCCCTCCTCGAGCGCCTCCTGCACCTCGATCTCGTGCGCCGGCATCCGGTCCCGGGTCCGGCGGTAGACCACCACGGCATCGGTCGCGCCGAGCCGGCGAGCGGTCCGGGCCACGTCCATCGCGGTGTTCCCACCGCCGTAGACGGCGACCCGGCGCCCGAGCAGCGGCTCCTCGCCGTCCTCCAGCCCGGCGAGCAACGACACCGCGTCGACGATCCGCGCCGAGTCGCCGGCCGGGATGTCCGCACGCCGGCCGATGTGCGCGCCGACCGCCAGGAAGACGGCGTCGAAGTCTTCCAGTGCCGCGGAGAGGTCGGTGACCGGGGTGCCGAGCTCCAGCCGCACGCCGAGATCGACGACGCGCTGGATCTCGGCGTCCACCACGTCCCTGGGCAAGCGGTACGACGGGATGCCGTAGCGCATCATGCCGCCCGCCTGCGCGGAATCGTCCCGCACCGTCACCTGGTGACCGAGCCGGCGCAGGTGGTAGGCCGCGGACAGCCCGGAGGGACCGGCGCCGACGACCAGCACATGCTTGCCGGTGGGCGATGCCCCGACCGAGATCGACCAGCCCTGCCTGATCGCCTCGTCACCCAGGAACCGCTCGACGGAGTTGATCCCGACCGGCTGGTCGAGCGCGGCCCGGTTGCACGCGGTCTCGCACGGCCGGTAGCAGACTCGGCCCATGATCGCCGGGAACGGGTTGTCGGCCATGATCTGCCGCCAGGCCGCCTCGTAGTTGCCTTCCTCGGCGTCGGACAGCCACTGCTGGATGTTCTCGCCGGCCGGACACGCGTCGTTGCACGGCGGCATCCGGTCGAGGTACACCGGGCGCTCGGTGCGCCACGAGCCGGTCTTGTTCGCCAGGCTCGATCCGACGTCGAGCGTGATCGCGAACGGCCGCGGTGCGGGCTTGTTTGCCTCAGGCATCTAACTCACCTCGTCGGGTTCGGTCAGGCCGAACGTGCGGATGTTGCGGTCCGCCTCCGCCTGGATCCGGGTGATCAGGTCCGCGCGCGGACGGTCGCCGTACAGGTGGCCGAAGCGGCCCTGCGGCCGCAGGTAGTCCGTCACCGGGAGAAGCCTGCGGATCCGGGTCACGTCGGTCACCTCGCCGTCGACCGCCTCGAACACCGGGAAGATTCCGGTCTCGGTGGCCAGCCTGGCCATCCGGATCGTCTCCGCCGGGCCGAAACGCCAGCCGAGCGGACACGGCACGAGGACGTGCAGGTACCGCGCGCCGTGGAACTCCATCGCCCGGCGGGCCTTGTACTCGAGGTCGCGCAGGTCCGCGACGGTCGCGGTGGCGACGTACGGGATCCGGTGGGCCATCGCGATCAGCGGCACGCTCTTGCCCTGCCCGAACGAACTGCCCGCCGGTGTGGTCGTGGTGGCCGCTCCATGGGGGGTCGCTCCGGACCGCTGGACGCCGGTGTTCATGTAGCCGCCGTTGTCGTAGCACACGAACAGGACGTCGTCGTTCCGCTCGAACATCCCCGACAGGCAGGCGAGCCCGATGTCGACCGTACCGCCGTCGCCGCCCTGGCCCAGCACGCGAACACCGGCGCGGCCCTTGGCCTTCAACGCCGCCGCGACACCGGTCGCGACCGCGGGCGCGTTGCCGAACAGCGAGTGCAGCCACGGCACCCGCCACGAGGACTCCGGGTACGGCGTGGAGAACACCTCCAGGCAGCCGGTCGAGTTCACCGCCACCATCTGGTTGCCGGTGGCACGCATCACCGTGTCGAGCACGTACCGGGCGCCGAGCGCCTCACCACAGCCCTGGCAGGCGCGGTGCCCCGAGTTCAGCGAGTTCGTGCGCCCGCTGTCGGCCTGGATCGATCGCCGCTCGGGATCGAGCAGGCGGTTGCCCACCGCGAAACTTCCGGTCTGGTAGAACTTCACGCGCTCGGCCGGCATGGTCGACTCCTCTCAGCCCGTCCGCCGCAGCTCGCGCTCGACGAGGTCCTGCTTCAGATCGAGGAACGTCAGTGGTTCCAGCCGGTCCGCGACGGCGTCGGCGAACAGCGCGCGCAACGACTTCTTGGTCACCGGCCGGCCACCGAGTCCGGCGATGACCGTGAACGGCTCACCGGACCAGGCCGTCCGGACGTCGGCGGTCACGATCCCGCCGATGCCGACCGCGAGCGCCCGTTCCAGTACGACGACCCGCCGCACCCCGCGCAGCGCCGTACGCAGCGCTTCGGCCGGGAAGGGCCGGAAGGTGGTGACGCCGACGACGCCGATACTGACGCCTTCGTCGCGCAACTCGTCGACGGTGTCCTTGATCGTGCCCAGCACCGAGCCGAGCGCGACGACGACGGTCTCGGCGTCGCCGCACCGGTACGGCCGGATCAGCCCGCCGGAATCACGGCCGAACGCCGCGGTGAAGTCCGCCGCCACCTGAGGAATCACCTCGAGGGCGCGCAGCTGCCGCCGATGCGCCAGGTAGCGGACCTCGGTGAAGGCTTCCGGCCCGACCATCGCGCCGATCGTCATCGGATCGGCGGGATCGAGCACCTGGCGGGGCACATAGGGCGGCAGGAAGTCGTCCACCTGGTCCTGACTCGGCAGATCCACACCTTCGACCGCGTGGGTGAGCACGAACCCGTCCATACACACCATCACCGGCAGCGACAGCTCCTCGGCGATCCGGAACGCCTGGACGTGCAGGTCGGCCGCTTCCTGGTTGCTCTCCGCGTACAGCTGCAGCCAGCCGGAGTCGCGCTGGGACATCGAGTCGCTGTGGTCGTTCCAGATGTTGATCGGGGCGCCGATCGCGCGGTTGGCGACCGTCATCACGATCGGCAGGCCGAGCCCGGAGGCGTTGTAGAGTGCTTCGGCCATGTACAGCAGGCCTTGACTCGCGGTCGCGGTGTAGGCGCGGGCGCCGGTGGCGGACGCCCCGATGGCGACCGACATCGCGGCGAACTCCGACTCGACGTTGACGAACTCACACGGTGACAGCTCGCCCGAAGCCACCAACGCGCTGAGCGCTTCGACGATGTGTGTCTGCGGCGAGATCGGATAAGCACAGACCACCTCGGGCCGGCTTCGCGCGACCGCCTCCGCCACTGCGCGGGACCCCTCAACCTGCTTGAGCACGACAAACCCCCTCGAGTTGCCGGCTGACCCGGGCGTACGCGTCCTCGACCGCGGAGATGTTGCCAGCGGCAACCGAGCCGGCGAACCGCTCCCGGACCGCCGCGACCACGGACTCGAGCCGGAGCCGGCCCGTGAGCGCCGCGAAGGCGCCCAGCAGCACGGCGCCCGGCAACGGGCGGCCCAGATGGGTCAACGCCAGTTCGGTGGCGGGAACCGCCATCACCCGCTCCGGCCGGAACCGCCCGACGACCGAGTCCAGGCCGAGCTTGGGCAGGGACCGGGAGGTGTTCACCAGCAGGTAGCCGTCGTCCTGCAATCCGCTGAAGACGTCGACCTGGTGCACCAGACTCGCATCCTGAACGATCACGGCGTCGGGTTTCGCCACCGGTTCGTGGGATCGGATCGGCAGGTCGTCGAACCGGCAGAACCCGACCACCGGAGCTCCGGTCCGCTCCGAACCGAACGTGGGAAACGCCTGCGCCCGCCGGCCTTCGGCGAAGGCGGCGACCGACAGCAACTCCGCGGTCGTGACGACCCCCTGGCCGCCGCGGCCGTGAATCCGCACCTCGAACATCGCAGCCTCTCAGTGCCGGGGCACCCGGACACCCGGGGCCGGTCTCGGGATGGTCACCCTGGGCATCGCCCGGTGCCGGACCTCGACCAGGTAGAGGTCGCCGGAGCACCCGTCCTTGGCCCACTCCAGCTCCATCGGGCGCTTGAAGTGCTTGTCGACCTCGACCGACCAGCGGGCGAGCTCCTGGAGCTCGTCATCGTTCAGCACCAGCTGCGAGCGCTCCTGCGGAGTCGTCGGAATCGTCTTTGTTCCGTGCGGATCGGCGTACACGGTCTTGGTGCGCTTGGCGCCACGGTGCCGGACGATCATCGGAACGGCGCCCGGGTGCACCGAGTACTGGTCCGGATCCTCGGCGGGCGGCTCGCCCAGGCCCCAGGCCGCACGGACGCGCACGAAGGTGTTCTCACCGCGGGCCGTCCCGGACGCGCCGAGGTCGGAGCGCACCATCCGCTGCACGGCAACCGGCATCGCCGCGGCCAGGTGGTCCGGTCCGCGCAGCTCACGATTGCCGACGGCCACCGAGCTGAACAGCGAGGCGAAGCAGCGGCGGCAGGCCGCGAGGACGTCCGCGCCACTCCGGAGATGCAGGAAGACTTCGTCGCGGATGTCGTCGTGCGAGTCGACCGGGCTGCAGCGAACGGCGACTTCGGTGCCGTCACCGCCGAGCTCCTGATACGCGTCGAGGATCTCGGCGGCCAGGGCCGGAGGCAACGAGGCTTCGCGGAACGCGGTCCGGATCGCGGCCGCGACAGCGACCACGTCCCGGCCGGCCCGGTACCTGCGCAGCTCACTCGCGATGACCGGTCCGAGGCGGGACTCGCGGACGTACTCCTGGTAGGCGGCCGCCGAGACCACGAAACCGGCCGGCACCCGGATGCCTTTGCGCGACAGCTCGGACAAGCCGGCACTCTTCGCGCCGGCCTGCGCCGGGTCGGTTCCGCCGGCGTCCTCGGGCCGCAGGACCCACTCGCCGTTCATCTCGCACTCCCGTCAGAGTGAGCGGGCCACGAGCTCGGTCAGGTCGACCAGACGGCTCGTGTAGCCCCACTCGTTGTCGTACCAGCCGAAGACCTTCACCAGGTGGTCCTGGACCTGCGTCAGCGGCGCGTCGAAGATGCAGGACGCCGGATCGCCGACGATGTCGCGGGACACGATCGGATCGGTCGTGTAGCGCAGGATGCCCTTCAGAGGACCGGCTGCCGCGTCGGCGAAGGCCTGGTTGACCTGTTCGACGGTCACCGGTCCGGACAGCTCGACCGACAGATCGGTCAGCGAGCCGTCCTCGACCGGGACCCGCACCGCCACGCCGTCGATCTTCCCCGCCAGTTCCGGGATGACCAGGCCGACCGCTCGCGCCGCACCGGTGCTGGTCGGGATCAGGTTGGCCGCGCCGGAGCGCCCCCGGCGCAGGTCCTTGTGCGGCGAGTCGAGCAGCACCTGGTCGTTGGTGTAACTGTGGATCGTCGTCATCAGCCCGCGCTCGATGCCGAAGGCCCGGTGCAGCACGGACACCATGGGCGCCACGCAGTTCGTCGTACACGAGGCGTTCGAGATCACGTGGTGAACGGCCGGGTCGTAGTCGTCCTCGTTGACTCCGAGGACGACGGTCGCGTCGACGTCCTTGCCGGGCACGGACAGGATCACCTTGCGGGCGCCCGCGGTGAGGTGCGCGCCCGCCGCCTCACGGGTGCGGAACTTGCCGGTCGACTCGATCACGATGTCCGCGCCGACCGCTGCCCAGTCGAGCCGGGCGGGGTCACGCTCGGCGGTCGCACGCAGGGTGCGGCCGCCGACCGTGATCGTGTCGTCGGAGTAGCCGACTTCCTCCTTCAGCGGGCCGTACGTCGAGTCGTAGCGCAGCAGGTGCGCGAGTGTCGCCGGTGCCGCGACATCGTTGATCGCGACCACGTCGATGCCGCTCGATCCGCGGTCCAGCACGCAGCGCAGGTAGTCCCGCCCGATGCGCCCGAATCCGTTGATCCCCACTCGTACGCTCATGATCGGCCCCTCCGGTCAGTGGATGTCGTCCCCTTCATTCGACCGGCCGGGCGAGGCCGGCTCCAGGGTCGAAGGTCCCGGGCCGGACCGCCGTACGACCGCCAGGACGACGGCCAGCGTGCCGAGCAGGAGAACCAGGCCGGAGGTGGCCAGCACCGCGATCCACACCTCGGTCAGGGCCGGCGCGGTCGCGCCGAAGTCGGCCTGGACGGCGACTTGGCCGGAGGCGTCCGCCGCCATCACCACGAGCATCCAGTCGCCGTTCTCGACCGGCCACGTGATGGTCTGCTCACCGGGGCCGACCGCCTGGGTCCGCCAGATCGCCAGCTCGGTCGGCGGCGTCGATGGCGCGCTCCCGGCGTGGTCGTCGTACGTCGTGCTGTACGGACCGGCCGAGGTCACCGTGGTGTACGCCACGCCGGCCAGGTACGCACGTACGTCGGCGCTGGCGGCGATACCGACGAACACCGGGACGCCGTCGTCGGGCAGCACCCGCACCCGGGCGTCACCGAACAACTTGCGCGGCAAGTTCGCACCATCGGCGTGGATCGTCAGCTCCTCGCTGGCCAAGGCGTAGCCGGAGGTCTGCAACGTCACCTTGTCCGTGGTGACGTACCCCGCGGAGTCGCGCATGCCGAGATCGAGCCACGCGAGCCCGCCGCCGACGGCCAGGCCGACGATCGACGCCAGCGTCGCGACGATCCCGAGCAGCATCGTGATCGTCCGTCCCGCGGACATCCGCAGCGTGGGCTCGCGCGGCGGTGGCGGCGGCAGGGCCGCTGAGGACGAGGGCTCGGGCGAACGCTGCTCGAGTCTGGTCGACCCAGGGTCGTCACCGCCCATGTCGAGCCGGAACGGCGGGTACTGGTCGACCATCAGCCCGGCGTACGCCGCGACCCGCAAGGCCCACCGGTCCATGCCGAGCACCAGGTCGAAGATCGGCCGCGGGTAGCGTCCGGTGAACAGCAACGCCACCGCCGCGAACAGCACCAGCAGTCCGACCAGACCGGAGCCCCACTCCCACGCATCGTCCTGGGTCGCGAACCACGCGCCCCCGCCGATGAAGAAGGCGAGCACGATGTAGTGCGGGATCGCGAGCAGCCACCACTTCACCAGCACCAGGCCGCGCGACAGGTGCTGCGGGTACTCCACCTCCAGGTGGGCGGGGTACGACGGCACGTCCCGCAGCGTGAACGGTGGGTACTTGTCGGTGCCGAGTGCGCCGTACGCGTAGAACTGCACCCGCCACGTCCAGCGCAGTACCCCGACGTTGAACTCGAAGAACGAGCGCGGGTAGTGCCCGCTGAACAGGATCGCGAAGAACGCCACGAAGCTCAGCACCGCGAACGCGATCCACAAGAACGCGAGAACGAACAGGTGCGGGATCACCAGCACCCATTTCACCAGCCACAACCAGCGATTCAGCCGGTCGTCGAGGGCCCCGTCGACTCTGACGGGGTACGTCGTCGTAGTCATCACAAGCCTCCTCTGTCACCGCCAGCCTCTGCCCGGGGCGACCTGACCTGCAGAGCCAAAGGTCCTGCACTCGGCACCCGCAGGACGGGACCGACGGCTCTAGGGGGCCGCAGAGCGCCGCACGACGGTGGAAGTGACGAAGAAGGAGGCAGTCATGGACGAGCAACCACTGGATCCGATCCAGACCAAGGACTCGTTGCGCGAGCAGGCGGTGGGGGAGCTCCGGCGGCGCCGGGAGTTCACCGGACATCTCCTCGCCTACCTGACGGTGAACACCTTCCTGGTGGTCATCTGGTTCATGACCGGCGTGGAGTTCTTCTGGCCGGTCTTCCCGATCTTCGGCTGGGGGATCGGCGTGGCCTTCCACGCCTGGGACGTGTTCTCGCCGCAACCGACCGAGACCGACGTACGGGCCGCGATGGACCGCATCGCCCACCGCAGGTGAACACGCAATCCAAGAGCCGGCCCGTCCGCGGGCCGGCTCCGGCGGTCTAGCGCATCCAGCGCGGGGCGACCGAGTCCCACTCGCTCGCCCAGTCCCGGGCCCGGCGGCGGTCCAGCGGAATCCGGGCCAGCCGGACCAGACCCCACAGCGCCAGCCAGGATCCGGCGATGACGAACATGCCGATCATGCTGCCGACCGCGGCGCTGTCCAGACCGGAGCGCGGCGCGGGGACGACGTCACCTTCCTTGTCGAGCCAGACCGGTACCTCGTCTCCGGCCTTCGTACCGATCACGACACTCGTGATGCCTTCACGCTCGACACCGCGCTGGTCGACGTAGGCGATCCGCACGTGCGAGAGCGTGTCACCGGGCGCGGACGGCACGTGGCGTTCGGTTCCCTCCACGGCCCGCGCCGTCACCTCGTGCAGCACCGCCCGCTTCGCGGCTGCCGCCGCGTCGCTGGAGTTCCGGTACGACGTCCCGGCGGCCGCGCCGACCGGGATCAGCAGCAGCCCGGCGATCAGCGCGCACCACAGCACGACGGACTCGACCCGGTCGACCGGGCGTCGCAGCGGGTTCCGGCCGAACCCCAGCCGGCGTGCCTGCATGAGCACCCACTGCTCTCCCGAACGCTCCTTCACGGCGCTCATGGAATCCTCCTCGGTCCTGGTTCGACGATGCAGAGGACCGGCCCGCCGGACCGGATCCGTCTTGATGACGGCGGATCTTGTGACGCTGTGGTCACCTGTTCTCAGTCCGATCCCGGCGAGCCGGTCTCTTCCCCGCAGCTCCAGACTCCTGCGTCGCGCCGGTGCCGGTCAGGGTCGAAGGTCCTGCTGCTCGGGACCACCCGTCCCGTCTGCGCCGGCTCGATCGTCCGGTACGACGACGTCGTCGAGCGGACGCCGTGGCGTGGCCGCAACCGCCTCGCCATAGCCGAAGCGAATGACCGCCTGGGGACGCAGCCAGGGCCCGAGCGGATCGATGACCTGGCGACGCAACTGCTCGTGCTCGATCGCCTGATTGAGCAGCGACGTGGACACGCCTCGGGCGGTTGCCTCCAGGAGCACCCGCTCCAGCGCCTGTCCGGCGCGCAACCATTCGATCGGTCCGTCGTGCCGGGTCACCAGCACCGCAAGTTGCGGCTCGGGCTCGAAGTCGGCCACCGGACGGGCCAGGTCGGCCTCAGTGGCGGCCAGCTCGCGCACCACCGCGTTGCCGCCGGCGACCCGTGGACCGAGCGCACTCGACGGAACCCCGTCGGCGGCCCGGTCGCCACCGACCCACCGCCGCCGCTCCGCCGTCCGCGCCTGGTCCTCGTCGTCGGCCGCCATCGCGTCATTGGTTGCCAGGCGCAACCACCACCGCCGGCCCGGCTTGTCGATCCACTGCAGTTCGGCGCCCTCGACCCGGGCGCTCAGGCCGAGCTCGGCCCGCAGCTGGGCCGGCAGGCGCTCCGCGCTGAACGGCCCTCGGTTCGACCGCCGATGGATCACGTACGGCGCCAGCAGCCCGAGCCGGTCGCTGCGCACCGGAGCGAGTTCCACCACCGCGACCAGATCCGGCCGGCGCAGATCCATCAGGTGCCGGACCCGGGAGCCGTAGCCGCGGGCCGCCGCCTCGACGCGCAGGTTCAGGATCGCCGCACCCAGCGACACGAACAGCATCCGCCGGTCCGGGTCCTCCGCCGGAAGCTCGCGCGACCGGTCCCGGTACACCTCGACCGCCCCGCCGTGGAAGCGGAACCGCCAGGGCTGTGTGTTGTGCATCGAAGGAGCAGCCACCGCCGCCCGCAGCAGCGCACCCCGATCCCCCGCCGACAGCTCAACCATCGAACTCACCGCCTTCGCCTCCACACCACGCTGACTCTCGACCCTGTCCGACGCACGGCTGGTCGGGCAGGGGCGACGTACCCGATCTCTCGGGACCTTCAGCACAACCAGCGGCCTACTGACGCCTCCGGTCCGGCTGCCCGAGCCCGGGCAGACTCAGTACTGGGAGTCGATATGGCTGGAACCTTGGTGCGGTGGCGGGACCGAATGGTGCTGCGGCTGATGAACAGCCCACTCGCGCCGGCGCTGCCCGCAAGCCTGATCGCGATCCGCTACACAGCCCGTAGTGGTGCAAGCGTCGTACTGCCGGTACAGGCAGTGCGGCATGGCCATCGCCTCGCCGTGCTCGTCGGCGACGCCGACGCCAAGCGCTGGTGGCATCATTTCGTCGGACCCGCAGCGCTCGACGTCCTCGTCGACCGTCGCTGGACCAGCGGCCACGCCGCGGTCAAGGTGGGCCCGTTGACTGCCCCGGCGCGGCTCTATCGCAGTGCCCACCCTGACCGGGTCCTCGACCACAACAGCGTGTTGCTCGGCATCGCCCTCGACCAAGCCCGGCCGGACGAAGCCGTCAGAACTGGAACACCACTCGCGCCGGGATTGCGCCGGACAGGACATCGCTGATCGACTGGTTGACCTCGTCGAGCTTGCGGTCGACCGCGATGATCCGCGTCCGCCCGGCGGCATGCAGCGCGAAGACGTCCGCGAGGTCGTTGCGAGTGCCGACGATCGAGCCGATCACGCTCTTGCCGCTCAGGACGGTGTCGAAGATCGGCAGGTTCAGGGCACCGTCGTCAGCGGGCAGCGCCACGCAGACGAGCCGGCCGCCGCGACGCAGCGAACGGAAGGCCTGGTCGAACGACCGCGGACTCGCCGCCAGCGCGACCGCGACGTCGGCCCCACCGAGCGCCTGAATCGCCTCGACCGGATCGGTCGTGGCGGCGTTCACGACGTGGTCCGCACCGAGCTCGGTGGCCATCTCGAGCTTCGAGTCCTCGATGTCGACGCCGATCGTGATCCCACCCGCGATCCGCGCGTACTGCAAGGCCAGGTGACCGAGACCGCCGACGCCGAAGATCGCCACCGTCTCGGCCGGCGCAACGCCGGCGACCCGGATCGCCTTGTACGTCGTCACGCCGGCGCACGTCAGCGGCGCGGCGTCCCGCGAGGACACCCCGTCGGGAACCGGGGTCGCGAAGGCGGCCGACACCACCGCGTACTCGGCGAAGCTCCCGTTGACCGAGTAACCGGAGTTGTGCTGCTCCAGACACAGCGTCTCCCAGCCGCCGATGCAGTACCGGCACTTCCCACAGGCGTACCCGAGCCACGCGATCGCGACCCGGTCTCCGACCGCGCGCGCCGTCACCCCGGCCCCCAGCTTCGTCACCACGCCAATGCCTTCGTGACCGGGAACGAACGGCGGAGTGGGCTTCACGGGCCAGTCGCCGTGCGCCGCGTGGATGTCGGTGTGGCAGAGACCACTGGTCACCATCCGCACCAGCACCTCGCCGGCGCCAGGCTCGGGAACGGGCAACTCCTGGATCTCCAGCGGGGCCTCGAAGTCGGTTACGACTGCTGCTTTCATGGCATGCCTCTCTCGGTTCGGGTGTGCCTGTCGAGCAAACCCCGGCCACAGCAGCGGTCCGTAGAGCCGAAAGTCCCGGCCCGCAGGGACCGATCGGCCGGTGCGGCGGGTGTCACACCGCACCGATGCTCGAAGCAGGTCGGTAGTGGAGGTGGACGGATGGCGCACTCGGACTCGAAGGTCGTCCGCAGGCCTTGGGTCCGGCGACTAGTCATCGACGCCGGACGCGCGGCGGGACGACGCCACGCCGTACACGGCCTCGTCGAGGTCGACGTCACGTCGGCACGGTCGGCGTTGCGTTCGCACAAGGTCTCGACCGGCGAGGACCTGTCGTTCACGGCGTTCGTCATCGCCTGCATCGCCCGTGCGGTCGCCGCCGACCCAAGTGTCCAGGCTTATCGCGATCTGCGTGGTCGCGAAGTGATCTTCGACCAGGTCGACATCGGCCTGCCGATCGAGGTCGACGTGGACGGCAGCCTGTTCGCCTTCACTCATGTCCTCCGCGACGCCGGGGCACGCGACGTGCGGGACCTGCAGGACGAGATTCACGCGGTCAAGGCGGATCCACACCTCAGCCCGTCGGTCGGCAAGGCGCCCTGGGTGCACGCCTACCTGCTCTTGCCCGCCTTCGTCCGGACGCGCCTGCTGGGATCATTGCATCGCTTCCCGCGTCGCCAACGGGCGCTCGCCGGGACCGTGGGCGTCACGGCTGTCGGCATGTTCGGCGCCGGCGGCGGCTGGGGTATCGCCTTCCAGCTGCACACGCTGAGCATCGTCATCGGCGGCATCACCCGCCGCCCCGTGCTGTGCCAGGGGCGCCTGGTCGACCGCGAGTGGCTGCACCTCACCGTCAGCGTCGACCACGACATCGTCGACGGCGCGCCGACCGCCCGCTTCGTCGGCCGCCTCCGCACCCTCCTGACCTCCGGCGACGGGCTCGCCGGTCTCACCGCCTCGACGAAGGCTTCATGACGACTACCGGCTACGCGTTCGAAGGAGGACATCATGGGCAGGCTTGACGGTCGGGTCGCGCTGATCACCGGCGCGGCCAGCGGAATCGGCAAGGCGACCGCTTGGCGGCTCGCCGCGGAAGGCGCCGCGGTACTGCTGACGGACATCGCGGTGGACGCCGGTGAAGCGGTGGCCGAGGCGCTTCGCGACTCCGGCGCGCGGGCGCTCTTCGCCCGGCACGACGTCGCGAGCGAGGTGGACTGGGAGACGGTGTGCAGCCTCGCCGTCGAGCAGTTCGGCGGCATCGACATCCTGGTGAACAACGCCGGCCTGGGCGACCTGGCGACCATCGAGGAGACCACGCTCAAGGACTGGCAGCACACGATCGACGTCGACCAGACCGGTGTCTTCCTCGGCATGCGCACGGCGGCGCCGTACCTGAAAGCCTCCGGGCACGCGTCGGTGATCAACATCAGCTCGATCTTCGGCACCAGCGGCGGCTTCGGCACCTCACCGGCGTACCACGCCGCGAAGGGCGCGGTGCGGACGCTGACCAAGAACGCCGCGCTGCACTGGGCGACCGAAGGTGTCCGGGTGAACTCGATCCACCCCGGCTTCATCGACACCCCGATCCTGGACGCGGCGCGCGGCACGCCGTTCTGGGACGTGATGACCCAGCTCACGCCGATGGGCCGGCTCGGACGCACGGAAGAGGTCGCAGCCGGAGTGGCGTACCTCGCCAGCGACGACGCCTCGTTCGTCACCGGCCTCGAGCTGTACATCGACGGCGGCTACCTGGCCCGCTGACCTGCGCGACCACTGCCACCCACCGGCGGGCCGGCGCAGGCGGGGCTCAGATGAACAGCAGCTGGGCGCCCGCGGTCTTCTCGATGAAGTCGGCGGCGCTGATGATGCCCTCGACGTCGTCGTACAGGTCGGACTCGTCCAGGTGCATCATGTCGGCGGACATCCGGCAGGCCCACAGGTGGCCGCCGGAGGCGACGATCTGCTCCAGGAACTCCGGTACGTCGGGAACTCCGGCCTCGTGGATCTGCTTCTTCATCTGGTGCGTGGCCATCGCGGTCATCCCCGGCAGGCCGCCGAGGCCCTGCGGGAGATGCGTCGCGGTGTTGCCGAGCATCGTGAACTTCAGGTCGCGCATCCGCGACTTGGTGATCATGTCGAACCCCCAGAAGGTGAAGAACAGATGCGTCTCCACCCCCTCGCCGAGGGCGGCGTTCGCCAGGATCAGGCCCGGGTAGGCCATGTCCAGGTTGCCCTTCGAGCAGATGATCGCCAGCTTGCGCCCTTCGGCCAGCTCGTCGCCGAAGTCCGGGACGAACAGCGGCGCGGTCTCGGCAGTGGTCATGACGGTGCTCCTCTCACACGCAGCCACGAGGTTTCGGCAGGCCGGCGATGTAGGCCATCTTCTTGGCCGGCTTGCTGGGGAACAGGGCGAAGAGCCGTTTGATCGGGATGCCGGCCAGGGTCGACACCCGCCGCAGCGTCGCGGTCTCCCCGTGGGCCGGGTAGTCCTCGCGCAGGAAGCGGATCGCCTGCCAGTGCTCGTCGGTGAGCTCGATGCCGATGTTCGCTGCCAGTTGTCCGGCGAGCTCCTCGGTCCACTCGCCGTACTCGGTGAGGAAACCCTCCGAGTCGACGTGGATGCGGGTGTCGCCAACGCTGACGACGGTCATGGTCGGACCTCCTCGTCCGGTCGGTGTTTGCCGCTCATGGACATCCGGGCCGGCACCGGCAGCGGGCGGCCGCGCACGAGCAGGTGCCAGTAGATCCAGCGGAACGCCACCTTGGCCCAGTGGTTCGCCCGCGTCTCCCGCAGCAGCGCCAACGGGCCGAAGCGGCCGAGCGGGAAGCGGCCGGGCAGCGGCTCGGTGTCGTAGTTGAAGTCGATCAGCAGTCCCTTGCCGCCGCCAGTCTCGACGAAGCAGTTCGCGTGCCCGTCGAAATGGTGGGTCATCGCGCACCCCTCGACGTACTGGCAGAAGTTCGCCACGAAGATCTCGCTGGAGAAGTGCGCGACCGAGCCGGCCTTGGAGGTCGGCAGGTCGTTGGCGTCGCCAACGGCGAAGATGTCCGGATGGGCGAGCGACTGCAGGGTGTGCTTGTCGACCGGCACGTAGTTCAGCTCGTCGCCCAGCCCGGACGCGCCGACGAAGGCGGCGCCCATGTTCAGCGGCACGGTGACCAGCAGGTCGTACCCGATCTCGCGCTCGTCGTAGCTGACCAGCGTCTTGCGCTCGGCGTCGACTCGCTCGACCAGGAAGTCGGTCTCGACAACGATCTTCCGCTCCGTCAGCAGCCGGCCGAGGTACCGCGCCGCGATCGGTTTGGTGAACGCGGCGTCGAGCGGCGTGACGTAGACGAGCTCGACCTGGTCGCGCATCGCGTTGGCACGGAAGTAGGACTCGGCCAGGAACGTGAACTCCAGCGGCGCGACCGGGCACTTGATCGGCTGGTCGACGACGTGCACCAGGAGCCGCCCGCCCGGGAAGGCGTCCAGCGCCTCTCGGAGCGCGAGCGCGCCCTCGTAGGTGTAGAAGTCGTGGATGCTCTTGCGCCACTCGGTCCCGAGCAGCCCGGGAGTCTGGTCAGGACGGGAACTGGTGCCGGTCGCGATGACGAGGTAGTCGTACGCCACCGCTCCCCCGTCGCTCAGCTGGACGACCTTGCGCTCCGGATCCACCGCCGCGATCTCCGCGGTCAGCAACTGGACGCCCCTCGGCAACAGACTCCGGCGCGGTCTCAGCACATCGGCGGCCGTGCCCTGGCCGAACGGTATGAACAAAAGCCCCGGCTGGTACAGGTGCTCGCTGTCGCGGTCGATCACGGTGATCTGCCACTCGCCGAACGCCAGCCGCCGCCGGAGCTTGTTGGCGATCGTCGTACCGGCGGTGCCGGCTCCCAGGATCACCACGCGTCTCATCACGGTTCTTCCCCTCCTCGTTGCGAACCGGCTCGGCCGGGCGCGCGCCCGGCCGGACCGGTCTCGGGGAGTCGGCCGGCACCGCGGGGGGCGGCGCCGTTCCTTCTCCACCTCCACGACACCGCAAACCCACGTCCGCGCAGCAGGGGCCTACGAATCGGAACGAGCGGACCTTCGACTCTCGGCGGTGGACAAGAAGCCCTTGGTACGGCCGCACGCGATCAGCAGGCCCAGCAGGGCGATGACGCCGCCGGCGAGGCCGTCGAAGAGGTAGTGGTTCGCGGTCAGGACGATCGAGGCGAACATGGCCAGCGGCATCAACCAGCCGAACAGGCGCATGACCCAGTGGCCGGCCAGGGTGGCGATCGCGATCCCCATCAGCAGGTTCCAGCCGAAGTGCAGGCTCGGTACGGCGGCGTACTGGTTCACGAACGCGGGCGGCTGCAACACCCGGTACGCCGACGTCTGCTCGGTCACCGTGTCGACGAAGCCGTAGGCCGGTAGGAAACGCGGCGGCGCGACCGGGAAGGTCGCGAAGATCACCAGCCCGATCGCCCCGGAGATGAGGATCGCGTTGCGGACCGTCCGATACGCCTGCCGATGCCTGATCAGCAGCCACACCAATGTGGTCAGCACCACCGGCCAGTGCCCGTAGATGTAGAAGTAGCTGGCCGCGTCGACCAGCCACCCGTGCCCGGCGACGGCGGCCTGCAGCTCCGGCTCGATGAACAGTCCCCCGAGACGCTCGAGCTCCACGACGTACTCGGCATTCCGGAAGGCGGCATCGATCCGAGTGTGAATCAGCCCACGGACAACGAAGTACAGCACGATCGCAGTCGTGATCAGCGCCACCTCAGTGGCGAACTGCGCGGTCCGGCGGGCAACGCGGACCTGGAACGTTCGGCTCTCGACGGCCATACCCGCACCCCCTCGTCATCCCAGCGTCGCCGAGCTGCCCGGATTCGCCAATGGGCAATGTCCCCCCACGACCGGGACCAAGGTCCACAGGACGAGCGTCGAGATGCGCACGTTGCGTACGGCGGTTACCGTCGAGGCAAGCGGTCGATCGGCACAGCCCCCGGTGCCGGCACCGATCGCTGTGGTGGAAGGACCCTCTCGTGCACCAACTCCCAGGGCACATAGCGCGCGTCGCGCACACAATCGTCACACATCGTGCACTTCAGATCACTGCTCTCGTGGCCGCGGTTGCTTTCTCACTGTGGAACGTCGATCGCGTTCCGCACACAGCAGTGCTGCCTGCCCTCGCCGGCCTGCTGCCATTCGCCATCGGCAAGTACGTGTTGTGCCCGCTGCGCTGGCACGCTCTGTCGGCCGGCGGACAGTCGCGGCGCTGGCATCTGCGCGCGTACGCGGAGAGTGAGGTTCTCGGCCTCATCTCGCCATGGCACGCGGGCGCTGACCTCTGGCGCGTGCACCGCCTGGAGACGGTCGGCCTGCGGCGGACGTCGGCCGTTGCCGAGGTCGCCCTCGACAGATTCGTCGGAGCGGTCGGACTCGTCGCCGCGGTGGTGGTCACCGGAGTGACGCTCCCCCCACTGGTGCTGGCGATCGCTCTCGGCGCGGCGGCTCTCGTGCTCGCGGTCGCGATCATCGTACGCCGCCGACGCCCCGGTCTGGCCGGTCGCTGGCCTTGGCCGTCACCGAGGGTGTTCGCGATCGGCGTTCTGCTGTCGATCGGTTACCAGGCCACGATCCTCGCTCTCCTGGTCGGAGCCATCCACGCGGTGGGCGGGACCGTGTCTGCGATCCAACTGGTCGCGATCTTCGGAGCCAGCCAGCTCGCCGGCGTGCTGCCCGGCGTCCACGGCGCAAGTCCACGTGACGGCGCCCTGGTCGCCGGACTGGCGTCGATCGGCGTGTCGTGGACCGCCGCGTTCGGCGCCGTCGCGCTGACCGCCTTGCTGTACTGGGTTCCCGCCCTCCTCGTGGGCGGCAGCTGCCTCTTCCTGCGCTGGCGTGGCTGGTTCACCGAACCCCGGCCAGGTACGTCGTGAACCGCCGGCTGCTGATCGCGCACCGCGCGGGCAACGACCTCGAGACCCTCCGCTCGGCACTCGACCTCGGCGCCGATCTGGTCGAGGCCGACATCCACGCGTACCGCGGCCGCCTCGAGGTGCGGCACCACAAGACCTTCGGTCCGTGGTGGCTGTGGGACCGCGGCGAGTTCGTCCGCCGGAACGCGCCGCTACTGGAGATCCGCGAGGTGCTGGCAGCGGCCGACGGCGATCCCCGGCTGCTGCTCGACCTCAAGGGCGTTCATCCCCGCCTCGCCGCCCGGCTCGCGACCGTCCTCGCCGAGGTCGCGCCAGACCTCCCGGTCACCGTCTGCACTCAGCACTGGTGGATGCTCGCCGCGTTCCGCGACCTCGCCAACGTCCGGCTGGTCCTGTCAGCCGGGAGCCGTCGCGGCCTGCGCCGGTTACGATCCCGCCTGCGTGTCCGGCCGGCGTACGGCGTCTGCGTCCACCGGCGCCTCCTGACGCCGGACATCGTCACCGAGCTACGGCAGCATGCCGAAGTGGTCTTCACCTGGCCGGTGGACACCGGCGCCGACCTCGCCGACGCGCACCGCCTCGGCGTCGACGGCGTCATCGGAAAGGACCTTCGCGTCCTGTCCGCCTGACAAGATCCTCCCACTTCGGGACGTACGGCCCATGTGCGCTGATCCCGGCCGACCGACGCTGAAGGCGACCGTGGCGGCACCTGCCGCCGCACTCCAGTTGCTGGGAGGCATCATGTCCAACCAAGTGACGACATCGCCCGACACTGCCGAACACCGGGCAACCACCACCGGCTCGAGGCTCTGGCTGCTCTTGATGGTCGGCCTGTGGATGGCGTTCTACCTGTTCCTCGGGGCGGACCGGCTGGACGACGTCGAGACCTGGATCCGCGACCTGCCGCTCGTCATGGAGCTGGGTGTCTGGCTGCTCGGCTTCCCCTGGGTGCTGGCCACCGCGGTGTGGACGAGCGACCTGTCCGAGACCGTCCGAGTCACCCTCGTGGTGCTCTTCACCGCCGCCTGGACGATCGTCTCGATCCCGCGGACCAAGCACACTCGGCAGGATCGGAACTGCGACGCGTGACGCATCACACCTAGGGACCTTGGGCCCTACTCGGGCCCGTGGGCCGACTGCTCTGCCCGCCTGCGGTACGACGGCGACTGCGTATTGCTGAGCCCCGCCGTGTGGGCGACGGGCTGGTGCGGTCAACTCGTCAGTCGGCGTTGGTGGACGGCGGAGGCCAGGGCGAGCATGGCGAAGGCGAAGCCGGCGAGAACGGCGAGCTCGGAGGCGATGTCCGCGACGCCGCCGTCCCGGGACAGCACGGTGATCCAGGCGTCCACCGCCCAGGCGTGCGGGGTCACGTGGCCGAGCGCGCGGACCGCGTTCGGGACGATCTCGAGCGGCCACATGCAGCCGCCGAGCATGGCGAACGCGATCCCGATGACCGGACCGATCGCGCCCGCCTGGTCCGGCGTCTTGAAGAGCGCACCGCTGAGCATGCCCGCTCCCGTTCCGACCAGCGCCCACGTCCCGATCAGTACGACGGCCGCCAGCGGGTCGCCCCAGCTCACCCCGAACAGCAGCGCGCCGACCGCGACGATCAGGACCGACTGCAGCAACGAGAACACCAGGTAGCACAAGGTCTCACCCAGCACGAGGCTCCGGGTCCGGATCGGCGCTGCCTGCGCCCGGTGATAGATCCCGAGCT
The DNA here is from genome assembly GCF_053592935.1 of Kribbella sp. NPDC002412. Taxonomy (NCBI): domain Bacteria; kingdom Bacillati; phylum Actinomycetota; class Actinomycetes; order Propionibacteriales; family Kribbellaceae; genus Kribbella; species Kribbella sp. NPDC002412. The sequence continues at coordinate 37,459 of NZ_JBSFBL010000034.1, read as the reverse complement.
GTCGCGTCTGCACGATCGAGGCCCCGCCCGCCAGCGCGTTGATGAAGACGAACAGGACGAGCATCGTCGGCGCGCTGTAGCTGAAGCCGAGCGGCAGGTAGTCGCTCCCGGTCGCGACGTTCTCACTGGTGATCACGATCCGCGGCGTGACGGCCTGCACCGCCGTTGCCCGGGGCAACTGCTGTGCGGTCGTCGTCCCCGTCTCGCGGGCGGCGAAGGCCGCTGCCTGGATCCGTTCGGCGTGCCGGGCCACCGCCGCGGCCACCGCCGACCGTACGGCGGCCTGCGTCGACTCGGCGCCGCCGGCCAGCACCGGGATCGCCACCTCGTCGCCGTTCAGCAAGCGGGCGTCGAGGCCCGCAGGGATCAGCACGACCGCATCGAGCTCGGCACGGCGCAGCGCCGTACGGGCGGTCGGCTCGTCGGTCATCGTGTGCAGTGGGCCGACCGTCTTCAGCTCGTCCACCAGACTCGAGCTGAGCGGCTCACCCGACAGATTCCCGGCCGGCACGCCGATTCGGAACCCGCCTGGATTCTGCACCACCGTCCCGATCACAGTGATGATCAGGACAGGCAGCACCACGATGAAGAACAGCGCGGTGCGGTCGCGCAGCATCCGGCGCAGCGACGCGCCGGCCACTGCCAAGGCGGCGGTCATGGTGCCCTCCAGCGCCCGACGACGGCGGCCAGCGCGGCGAATGCCGCCGCCATCCCGAGGATGACGAGGACCGGTACCACGGCACTGGTCGCCGTGGCGCCGGTGGCGAGGTCGGTGAATCCGCGCAGCGCCCAGCCGTTGGGCGTCAGCAGAGCGAGCCTGCGCAACACCTCCGGCGCCTGACTCAGCAGAACGAAGTTGCCGCCGAGCAGGAGCAGGACGAAGGTGACGATCGTCGCCAGCCCCTCTGCCTGCCGCTCGGTCCGCGCGGCGGCCACGACCAGCGCCGTCAGCGCCACCAGGACCGCTGACATCGCCAGGATCAACGCCGCGGCCGGAATCGGCGGTCCCCATTCGGCGTCGAACGCCACCGATGTCACGACTGCGAGGGTTCCCAGACTCACCACGCTGTAGACGAAGGCCGCGAGGGACTTGCCCAGCAGGACAACGCCCCGGCCCAGCGGCGCGGCGCCGATCCGTTCGAGGGTTCCCGTCCGTTGCTCGGTGAAGTAGCTTCGCGCGGTGAACCCGACCGCGAACAGGACGAACATGATCCCCATCGCCGGCGCGTAGTAACTCGCGGTCGTGAGCTGCCGGTAACCCGTCGGCTGTTCCTGGACCGACTCGGGCAGCTCGAGGCCCGCCACCGCGGTTGCCAGCTCCGCCGCGCGGCTGCGAGGTACGCCTGCCGCGAGAGCGGTGTGCACCGCGAGCCGGTCGGCGTTGAGCTGCGCGACGTACGCGTCGGCGATTGCCCGGGCCACCTGCGCCTGCAGCGGCTCGTCCGGATTCGCCAGCACCAGCAGACCGATCGGCTCGTCGCCGACTGCCGCGGCGCTGAAGCCCGCCGGCACGACAAGGCCGGCGCCGACGTCGCCGTCGTCCACCATCCTCCGGGCCGTCCCCTCATCGGGTACCTCCCGGATCGTCAGGATGTCGGAGACCTCGGGGCTGGTCAGCGCCGTGCGCAGGGCCACAGCGATCTGGCCCCGGTCGTTGTCGGCCAGCGCGAGGTCGGCGTGGAAGGACTCCACGGAGGAGAAGGCGAAACTCATCAGCGCCGCCACTGCCACCGGTGCGACGAACCCCAGGATCAGGGCGGACCGGTCCCGGAAGCGCTGGCGAAGATCCTTCGCGGCGATCACGACGGCGGCGAGCATGATCACTCCCGCAACGCCGTACCGGTCAGATGGAGGAAGACCGCCTCGAGATCAGGCTCGTCGACCTCCACCGACCGCACCGACAGACCGGACCGTTCGGCCGTCTCCAGGACGCCGGGCAGCAGCCGGCGAGCCTCACCGGCGAGCACCTGGACCTGGCCGTCCTTCACGTCGGCGCGGTCCACGCCGTCCAGCCTGCGGAGGCGATCGGCCAGCACGGCCAGGTCACCGGCCGCGGACAGCGTGATCCGATCGCGCTCGCCGAGCTCGGCGACCAGCTCCCGACGGGTGCCCTCGGCAATCAACCGGCCATGGTCGATGATGCCGACCCGATCGCACAGCCGCTCGGCCTCCTCCATGTAGTGCGTGGTGTAGAGCACCGCCATGCCGGCGGCGCCGAACGACCGCACGCTCTCCATCACGGCGTGGCGACTCTGCGGATCCACGCCCACGGTGGGCTCGTCGAGCACCAGCAGGGTCGGCTCGTGCAACAGCCCGGCGCCGATGTTGAGGCGCCGCTTCATCCCGCCGGAGAACGACTCGACCCGGTCGCCGCCGCGTTCCGAGAGCCCGATCAGGTCGAGCACCTTACCCACCCGACGACTGAGTGCCCGGCCCCGCAGGCCGTACAGGCGGCCGAAGAAGCTGAGGTTCTCGCGGGCGGTCAGATCCGGGTAGAGCGCGATGTCCTGCGGGACGTACCCGATGTACCTCTTGGCCGAGGTCGCGGTCGTCCCGAGCGGACGGCCGGCGACCCGCACCTCGCCCCGGTCCGCGCGCAGCAGGCCGCAGACCAGGCGGATCGTGGTCGTCTTGCCGGCTCCGTTCGGCCCGAGCAGGCCGTAGGTCTCCCCCGGCGCCACCTCGAAGCTGACGTCGTCAACGGCGACCCGGTCGCCGAACCGTTTGCCCAGGTGCGATGCCGACAGCACCTGTGCCGTGGTCACGGTGTCCAGCACGACAGCGGCCTCCTCTCCGGCCCTCAGCCCCGGCAGAACGTCAGCTGTGCAGCCGGACGTGCTGCTGGGTGATCTGCTCGATGTCGGACGCCGCGGCGTGGATCAACTCGTACGCCAGGTTGGACAGCGCCCGCGCGACCGCCAACTCGTCGCCGATCTCGGCGATGTCGGGATCCTTCGGGTTCCGCCGGGCCGAACCCCGGCCGACCAGGTGCGTCTTGTCGTTCGTGTGCAGCCGGGCCTCCGCGTGGGTGGTCCGCTCGGTGTCGTTCTCGTCGATGAAGATCTCGACGCTCCAGCGCTTCTCGGCGATCATGGCCTTTCCTTGTCTCGATCGGCTCCTGCCGCCAATCGTCCGCGGCCGGCGTCGGGGCCGACAGGGCCGTCAGGTCCCCCGCGGACGGGTCCTTCAGCCCTGTCGGGCGGCATCCGCGACGACGTGTGCTGGGAGAGCGAGAAGGGAGTCGGTCATGGGTGACATCGACAAGGCCCGCATCCAGCGGGACGCGCAGCGTGCGGTGGCCGGCCGGCGGACGAGCGGGACGGCTCCGGAGCAGGCCATCCTGCGCCACCTGAGCGTCGAGCTCTACAAGGACCGCCGGCGCGAGACGGCCAAGGCCGAGCCCTCTGGCGCCGGAAAGCAGGCTAGGGAACAGCCTGATCGCTGACGTTCGCCCCTGCCGCGGCGGTGCCTCGCGCACGGCACCGGCAACGCTGCCGCAGGGTCCTTCGGCCCGGTCGGCCGGGACCGTTGGTCCTGGACCCGAGCGGGTGCGAGGAGCACGATCGAAAGGTCGGGCGCGCAAACCGGGAGGATCGGGGATGAATCAGGCCGGAGCGGAGACGGTGCTGAAGACCGGGGGCCGGACTGCGTCGGCCTGGGTGATGCTGGCGGTCGCAACCGCCGGCTTCGCACTCAATTTCTGGGCCTGGGCGTTGCTGAGTCCGCTCGGGCCGTTGTTCCGGAGCGAGGGCACGCTCGGGCAGTTGTCGGAGTCCGATGTCGCGTTGCTGGTCGCCGTACCGGTGCTGGTCGGCGCGCTCGGCCGGATCCCGGTCGGGGCGCTCACCGACCGGTTCGGCGGGCGGCTGATGTTCCCGCTGGTCTCGGCGGCGACGATCGTGCCGATCCTGTTCATCGGGTTCTTCGCGCTGGAGTCGTACGTGGCGCTCCTGGTCGGCGGGTTCTTCCTCGGGATCAGCGGTACGGCGTTCGCGGTCGGCGTCCCGTTCGTGAACGGATGGTTCCCGCCTGAGCGCCGCGGGCTCGCCGTCGGCATCTTCGGCGCCGGAATGGGCGGTACGGCGATCAGCGCGCTGACCACCGTGACGCTGTACAGCAACCTCGGCCACCGGGCACCGTTCCTGATCACGGCCGCGGCACTGGCTGTCTACGCCGTACTCGCGTGGCTCGTGCTCAGGGACGCGCCCGGCCGGAAGCCGGCGACGGGGTCGTTGGTCAGCCGGCTGGTGGCGAACGCGAAGCTCCCGATCAGCTGGCAGGCATGCATTCTGTACGCCGTCGCGTTCGGCGGGTATGTCGCCTTCTCGGTGTACCTGCCGGCGTACCTGAAGACTGCCTACGACCTGTCGGCCGCCGATGCGGCCAACCGGATGGCCGGGTTCGTCGTGGTCGCCGTCGTGATGCGGCCGATGGGTGGATGGCTGTCGGACAAGTTCGGCCCGGTGCCGGTCCTGGCCGCCTGCTACGGAGTGGTCGTGGTCGGGGCGGGGGTTGCCGCGACGACCCCGCTGCTCGAGCCCGTCGGTACCATCGCCTTCTTGTCCATGGCCGCCGCGCTCGGCGGCGGCAGCGGCGCGACCTTCGCACTGGTTGCCAAGGTCACCGACCCGGCCCGGGTCGGCGGTGTGACCGGTCTGGTCGGCGCGGCCGGTGGGCTGGGAGGCTTCGTGCCGCCGCTGATCATGGGCTACGTCTACGGCCGGACCGAGTCGTACGGCATCGGGCTGGCGCTGCTGTCGGTCACCGCGGCCTTGACGCTGCTACTCACACTCACCATCGTGAGAAGGACCGCTCAACCGACCCGGACGTCGACCACCGAGGGAGTCGCATGAGCACTGGGGCTCATCACGACTACGGAATGGACGGAGGGCTGAGCGAAGCCCTGGTCAGGACCCGCCGCTACTTCACCAGGGGTGAGGTGTCGGACGACCTGCGGACCCTGCACAAGGCAGGCGGCCGCGACGCCGACGACTTCTACCGCGACCGTTGGAGCCACGACAAGGTGGTGCGCTCGACCCACGGCGTCAACTGCACCGGCTCCTGCTCCTGGAAGGTGTACGTCAAGGACGGCATCATCACCTGGGAGACCCAGCAGACCGACTACCCGTCGGTCGGTCCGGAGAAGCCGGAGTACGAGCCCCGCGGTTGCCCCCGCGGCGCGGCCTTCTCCTGGTACACCTACTCCCCCACCCGGATCCGCTACCCGTACGTCCGCGGCGTCCTGCTGCAGCTCTACCGCCAGGCGAAGTCCGAGTACGGCGATCCGGTCGAAGCCTGGGCGCACATCGTCGGCGATCCACGGCTCGCGGAGCAGTACAAGTCCGCCCGCGGCAAAGGCGGACTCGTCCGCGCGACCTGGGACGAGGCGACCGAGCTCGTCGCCGCCGCCTACGTGCACACGCTCAGGAAGTGGGGCCCGGACCGGATCGCCGGGTTCTCCCCGATCCCGGCGATGTCGATGGTGTCGCACGCGTCCGGCGCGCGGTTCACGTCGCTCATCGGCGGCGCCATGCTGTCGTTCTACGACTGGTACGCCGATCTCCCGGTGGCGTCTCCACAGGTCTTCGGCGACCAGACCGACGTACCCGAGTCCGGGGACTGGTGGGACGCCGGGTACCTGATCATGTGGGGTTCGAACCTGCCGGTCACCCGGACTCCGGACGCGCACTGGATGGCCGAGGCCCGCTACCGTGGGCAGAAGGTCGTCGCGGTCGCGCCGGACTACGCCGACAACGTGAAGTTCGCGGACGAATGGTTGCCGGCGGCACCTGGCACCGACGGTGCGCTGGCGATGGCGATGGGCCACGTCATCCTGAAGGAGTTCTTCGTCGACCGCGAGACGCCGTACTTCACCGGCTACGCCAAGACCTACACGGATCTGCCGTACCTGGTCCGGCTCGACACCGCGGGCGACGGCGAGTACCGGCCCGGCAAGTTCCTGACCGCGGCCGACCTGGCAGGCTTCGGCGACGAGGAGAACGCCGCGTTCAAGACCGTCGTCGTCGACTCGGCGACCGGTGAGCCCGTGGTGCCGAACGGGTCGCTCGGTCATCGGTTCGGCGAGAGCGGTCAGGGATTGTGGAACCTCGACCTGGGATCGGTCGATCCGCTGCTCTCGCTGGCCGGCGAGCAGAACGCGCTCGTCCGGCTGCCTCGCTTCGACGCCGGAGCGGACCCGCTCGTGCGCGGTGTCCCCGTGCGCCACGTCGGCGATCACCTCGTCACGACCGTCTACGATCTGCTGCTCGCTCAGTACGGCGTGGCCCGGCCGGGCCTGCCCGGCGAGTGGCCGGCGTCGTACGACGACCTCGCCCCGTACACGCCCGCCTGGCAGGAAGGGATCACCGGTGTCCCGGCGGCGGCCGCGGCCCGGATCGCGCGTGAGTTCGCGCAGAACGCCGAGGACTCCCGCGGCCGGTCGATGATCGTCATGGGCGCCGGGACGAATCACTGGTTCCACTCCGACACGATCTATCGCGCGTTCCTCGCTCTGACCACGCTGACCGGCTGCCAAGGGGTGAACGGCGGTGGCTGGGCGCACTACGTCGGCCAGGAGAAGTGCCGGCCGATCACCGGGTGGGCCCAACTGGCGTTCGGCCTGGACTGGTCGCGACCGCCCCGGCAGATGATCCAGACGGCGTACTGGTACCTGCACACCGACCAGTTCCGCTACGACCAGTTCGGCGCGGGCGGACTGTCGGCCACCGGACGATTCGCCGGGAAGACCACCGCGGACCTGATCGCCCAGAGCGCGCGGCTCGGCTGGATGCCGTCGTACCCCACCTTCAACCGCAACCCGCACGACCTCGCCGACCAGGCACGTGCGGCCGGCCGGTCCGCCGCCGACCACATCGTCGAGCAACTCGCGGCCGGTGACCTCCGGTTCGCCTGCGAGGACCCGGACGCGCCGGAGAACTTCCCGCGGGTCCTCGCGGTCTGGCGGGCCAACCTCCTCGGGTCCTCGGCCAAGGGCAACGAGTACTTCCTCGAGCACCTGCTCGGCGCCGGCTCGTCGTTGCGGGCGACCGAAGGCGTCCGTCCACAGGACGTGAAGTGGCACGACGAGGCGCCCCGGGGAAAGCTCGACCTGCTGCTCAGCCTCGACTTCCGGCAGACCAGCACCACGCTGTTCTCCGACGTCGTGTTGCCTGCGGCAACGTGGTACGAGAAGCACGACCTCAACACCACCGACATGCACCCGTTCGTGCACTCGTTCAACCCGGCGATCGCGCCACCCTGGCAGACCCGCACCGACTGGGACGCCTGGCAGACGATCGCGGAGAAGTTCAGCGAACTGGCCGAGACCCATCTCGGCGTACGCCGCGACATCGTCGCCGTACCGCTGCTGCACGACACCCCGGACGAGCTCGCCACCCCGCACGGCGTCGTCCGCGACTGGAAAGCCGGCGAGTGCGAGCCGATTCCGGGGGTCACGATGCCCAAGCTGGTCGAGGTCGAGCGCGACTACCCCGCCGTCGCCGCCAAGATGGCTGCGCTCGGGCCGCTGCTCGACAAGCTCGGGGCAACGACCAAGGGCATCACGTACGACGTGACGGAGTCGATCGACCACCTGCGCGCGAAGAACGGCGCGGTCCGCGGCGGACCCGCCGAGGGAAGGCCTTCGGTGCGCCGCGACGTGCACGCCTGTGAAGCGATCCTCGCGCTGTCGGGTACGACGAACGGCCGCCTCGCCACCGAGGGCTTCAAGACGCTCGAGACCCGAGTCGGGAAACCACTGCACGACCTCGCCGCCGAGCACGAAGGCAAACGCATCAGCTTCGCCGACACCCAGGCCGCACCGGTCCCGGTGATCACCTCACCCGAATGGTCCGGCTCCGAATCCGGTGGCCGGCGCTACTCGCCGTTCACGATCAACGTCGAACGGCTCAAGCCCTGGCACACGCTGACCGGCCGGCAGCACTTCTTCCTCGACCACGACTGGATCGCCGAGCTCGGCGAGAACCTGCCGGTCTACCGGCCACCGCTCGACATGGGCGCGCTGTTCGCGGAGCCCGCGATCGGATCGGTAACCGAACAAGGCCTGACCGTCCGCTACCTCACTCCGCACAACAAGTGGTCGATCCACTCCGAGTACCAGGACAACCTGTTCATGCTGTCGCTGAGCCGCGGCGGTCAGACGATCTGGATCAGCGACCAGGATGCGGCCAAGGTCGGGATCGCCGACAACGACTGGATCGAGGCCGTCAACCGCAACGGTGTGGTGGTGGCCCGCGCGATCGTCTCGCACCGGATGCCCGAAGGCACGGTCTACATGCACCACGCCCAGGACCGGCTGATCGACGTACCGATCGCCGAGACCTCGAAGAAGCGCGGCGGCATCCACAACTCGCTGACCCGGCTGCTGATCAAGCCGTCGCACCTGATCGGCGGCTACGCCCAGCTGTCCTTCGCCTTCAACTACCTCGGACCGACCGGGAACCAGAGAGACGAAGTCACGGTGATCCGGCGCCGCTCGCAGGAGGTGACCTACTGATGCGAGTCATGGCGCAGATGGCGATGGTGATGAACCTCGACAAGTGCATCGGCTGCCACACCTGCTCGGTCACCTGCAAGCAGGCCTGGACCAACCGCAGCGGCACCGAGTACGTCTGGTTCAACAACGTCGAGACCCGGCCCGGCCAGGGCTACCCGCGCACGTATGAGGACCAGGAGACCTGGAAGGGCGGGTGGGCGCTGAACCGGCGCGGCCGGCTCACGCTGAAGGCGGGCGGTCGGCTGAAGAAGCTGCTGACGATCTTCTCGAACCCGAAGATGCCGTCCATCCACGACTACTACGAGCCCTGGACCTACGACTACGCCACCCTGACCGACGCGCCGGCCCAGCAGCACACCCCGGTCGCGCGGCCGAAGTCGCTGCTCACCGGCGACGACCTGAAGGTGTCGTGGTCCGCCAACTGGGACGACGACCTGGGCGGGTCCGCGGCGACGGCGGCGCACGACCCGATCCTGAAGAAGGTCGGGGACAAGGTCAGGTTCGAGTTCGAGCAGACGTTCATGTTCTACCTGCCCCGGATCTGCGAGCACTGCCTCAACCCGTCCTGCGCGGCGTCCTGCCCGAGCGGCGCGATCTACAAGCGGACCGAGGACGGCATCGTGCTCGTCGACCAGGACCGCTGCCGCGGCTGGCGGATGTGCATCTCCGGCTGCCCGTACAAGAAGGTCTACTTCAACCACCGCACCGGGAAGGCCGAGAAGTGCACGTTCTGCTTCCCGCGTGTCGAGGTCGGGCTGCCGACGGTGTGCTCCGAGACCTGTGTGGGCCGGCTGCGCTACATCGGCCTGATGCTGTACGACGCCGACAAGGTCCTGGCCGCCGCCTCGACCCCGGACGAGCACGGCCTGTACGAAGCTCAGCGCGACGTCTTCCTCGACCCGGCCGATCCCGCCGTACGGCGGGAAGCCGAGCGGGCCGGGATCCCGAACGACTGGATCGAGGCGGCCGAGCGGTCGCCGGTGTACGCGCTGATCAACCGCTACCGCGTCGCGCTGCCACTGCACCCGGAGTACCGGACGTTGCCGATGGTCTGGTACATCCCGCCGCTGTCGCCGGTCGTCGACGTCGTCCGCGAGACCGGCGAGGACGCGGAGAAACGGGAGAACCTCTTCGCGGCGATCGACGCGTTGCGCATCCCGATCGAGTATCTCGCCGAACTCTTCACCGCCGGCGACGTCGCGCCCGTCGATCTCGTCCTGCGCAAGCTCGCCGCGATGCGCTCGTACCTGCGCGACATCAACCTCGGCCGCGATCCCGACCCCCGAATCCCGGCGACAGTGAGCATGAGCGAGGAGGATCTGTACGACATGTACCGGCTGCTCGCGCTGGCCAAGTACGACGAGCGCTACGTGATCCCAGCTGCGCACACCGAGCAGGCGCATGCCCTGGAGGAGCTGGCGTGCTCGCTCGACTACGAGGGTGGCCCGGGGATGGGCGGATCGGGTCCGTTCGGCGAGGGTTCCGGCGTACCGACACCGATCGCGGTCGAGAACTTCCAGATGCTGAAGGACCGCCAGACGAGTGAGCGCGTGAACCTGCTCAACTGGGACGGCAAAGGCCGCCCGGACGGTCTCTTCCCACCGAAGGGGGACGAATGACGCGGCAGCCTCACCTGTCCCCGGAGGAGCTCACCATCGCGTGGCAGGCGGCCTCACTCCTGCTCGACTATCCGGACGAGACCCTCCTCTCCCGGCTCCCCCTTGTCGAGCGGGCCGCGGCCGCACTTCGGCCCGCCGTCGGCGATCCATTGCACGCCACGGCTCACGAGCTCGGGTCGTCCGACCTGCCTGGACTCCAGCAGCGGTACGTCGACACGTTCGACAACCGGCGGCGACACAACCTCTACCTCACCTACTTCCTCCACGGAGACACCCGTCGCCGCGGGGTCGCACTGCTGCGCTTCAAGCAGACCTACCTGCGCGCGGGCTTCGTGCTGGACGGGTCCGAGCTGCCCGATCATCTGTGCGTCGTGCTGGAGTTCGCGGCGACCGTGGACCAGCGGCTGGGATGGCGTCTGCTCCTGGATCACCGGGCCGGTCTGGAGGTCCTCCGGCTGGCTCTGACCGACGCCGAGTCGCCTTGGCTGGGCGCCGTACAGGCCGTGACCGCGACCCTCCCGGCACTGGCCGGCGACGACCGCGACGCCGTCACACGGCTCGCCGCCGCGGGCCCTCCACAGGAGGAAGTCGGGCTCACGCCGTACGCGACCCCTGGCTTCGACCCCGCCACGCAGCCGTTGCCGATGCCAACCTTCCCCGGAGGCCGCCGATGAGCGACTTCCTGTGGGTGGTCTTCCCGTACGTCTGCCTGACGGTCTTCGTGGTCGGGCACGTCTGGCGGTACCGGTACGACAAGTTCGGGTGGACGACGCGGTCGTCGCAGCTGTACGAGGACCGGCTGCTGCGCTGGGGCAGCCCGCTGTTCCACTTCGGCATCCTGGCGGTCTTCCTCGGTCACGTGATGGGTCTCGGCGTACCGAAGTCGTGGACCGAGGCCGTCGGCGTCTCCGAGGGGGTCTACCACTTCCTTGCCGTCTCGGTCGGGGCGATCGCGGGCTTCGGGACCGTCGTCGGGTTGACGATCCTGATCTACCGGCGGCGTACCGTCGGGCCGGTGTTCTCCGCCACGACGCGGATGGACAAGCTCATGTACGTGTTCCTCGGCGCCGTGATCCTGCTGGGGCTGTACAACACGGTGGCGGCCAACATCTTCGGCCACTACGACTACCGCGAGGGCGTCTCGGTCTGGTTCCGCGGCATCTTCCGCTTCGACCTGCACCCCGGCCTGATGGCCGAAGCCCCGCTCGGCTTCCAGCTCCACGGCCTGGTCGCGATGGCCCTCTTCGCCCTCTGGCCGTTCACCCGGCTCGTCCACGTGTTCAGCGCCCCACTCGGCTATCTCACCCGGCCCTACATCGTCTACCGCAGCCGCGACGACCGCCTGACCAGCCACACTCCCCGGCGCGGCTGGCCCGATCGCTGACGCCGGGACCTTCGCCGCCCACCACCGGACCTACGGCCCTGGGATCAGCGCAGGAATCGCGCTCGACTGGACACATGAAGCTCACCGAGTCCAGAGGCCTGGTCGTCGCCCTCGTCGACGCGTCCCCCATCGCAGGCGACGTGATCGGCCAGGGTTTCGAAGCAGCCCAGGAACTCGGCACGGAGCTCATCCTGCTCCACATCCCGACCACCACCGACCCGCGCACCTGGGACACGATCAGCGACGCCCCCTGGTACCGCCCCGCGCGCCAACTCGTCACCACCGCCCTGAACGGCTGGCCGGACAAGTTCCCGGACGTCGTCTTCCGCACCCACTACCGTCTCGGCGATCCCACCGAAGTCCTCGCCGGCTACGCCCAGATCGCCGATCAAGTCGTCACCGCCAACACCACCGAATCGCTGCACCCCAGGCTCGTCTCGCATCGATGACCAGCGGACGATCGTGCTCGGAGGCGAATCCGCGTACCGAGTTCCGTCGCAGGTCAGGCCAGGGCGAGGAAGAGCTTCTCCATCTTCGCCGCGTCGACGTCGCTGTTCTCGTCGGTGAGGCAGCGCTGCAGTCCAGTGCTCACGACTGCGTAGCCGGCCCGCGAGAGGGCCTTGTTCACAGCGGCCAGCTGGGTCAGGACCGACTCGCAGTCCGCGCCCTCCTCCATCATCCGGATCACGCTGCCGAGGTGCCCGTGCGCGCGCTTCATCCGGGTGATGATCGGTTTGATCTCATCGGGTTCGAAGTCCATCGAAGCTCTTCCGTTCGGGATTCAGGGATGCGCCGAGTCGGCGTCGACCTCGATCCTATATCCCCCCGGGGGGATCTGCTACAGTCGATGGCGAACCCCGCGGGGATCCAGAAGTGAGAGCGCGATGAATGACCCCAGCATCCTCAGCACGGCCACCGACATACGCGACCGGCGCCCGTCCGGCGGTGGCCTGACGGTCCGGACCGTCGAGACCGCGTCCCTCGGTGATCGCAGCTATCTCGTCCACGACGGCCAGGTGGCGTTCGTCATCGATCCGCAGCGCGACATCGACCGCATCCTGGAGCTCCTCCGGACCGACGGCGTACGCCTGACCCATGTCTTCGAGACACACCTCCACAACGACTACGTCACCGGCGGGCTCGCGCTGGCGCGGGCCACGGGAGCGTCGTACCTGATCAACGCCGACGACACCGTGTCGTTCGACCGCACCCTGATCCAGGACGGCGAGACCGTGCGGATCGGTGACCGGATGCGGCTCCGCGCCATCCACACTCCGGGCCACACTTTCACGCACCTGTCCTACGCGCTCACGGACGACGACGAGCCGATCGCGGTCTTCACCGGCGGTTCATTGCTGTACGGCGCAACCGGCCGGCCCGACCTGCTGGGTGCCGACCACACCGACGCCCTGGTACGCCATCAGCACGCCTCCGCCCACAAGCTCGCCCGGACGCTGCCCGACGAGACCCAGGTGTACCCCACGCACGGGTTCGGCTCGTTCTGCTCCGCAACCCAGTCCGACGCGACCGACTCGACCATCGGCCGGGAGAAGCGCACCAATCCGGCCCTGACCCAGGACGAGGAGGACTACGTTCGCGAACTGCTCGACGGCCTGGGCGCATGGCCGGCGTACTACGCGCAGATGGCACCGGCCAACAGCGCGGGTCCTGCCGCGCCCGACCTGTCCCTGCCCAAGCCCGCCGACGCCCGAGAGCTGCGCCGCCGGATCGAGGCAGGCGAATGGGTCGTCGACCTGCGCAACCGCACGGCGTTCGCCGCCGGGCACGCCCAGGGCACGCTGAACTTCGGCCTCGACGGCGCGTTCTCGACCTATCTCGGCTGGTTGATCGCATGGGGCACACCGTTGACCCTCCTGGGCGAGACGGTGGAGCAGGTCGCGCAGGCGCAGCGCGAGCTCGTCCGGATCGGGATCGACCGGCCCGCGGCGCACGCCACGGGAGGACCGGAGAGCTGGAGCCTCGATCAGCCGGCGTCGTTCCCGACCGCCACCTTCGCCGACCTCGAGCAGGTCCGGCACCATCGCGACGTCGCCGTCTTGGACGTACGCCGTACCGAGGAGCACGACTCCGCCCGGATCGCGGGTGCGGTCAACATCCCGATCCACGAACTGCCGCAACGGCTCGCCGAGGTTCCGGCCGGCGAGGTCTGGGTCCACTGCGCGGCCGGCTACCGGGCGTCGATCGCGGCTTCGTTCCTCGACGCCGCCGGGCACGCGCTCGTCGCGATCGACGACCAGTTCCAGAACGCATCCACGGCCGGACTTCCGCTGGTCGGACCGGAAGCATCATCATCCCAACCCGACTGAGGGGAACCACCATGTGCCGACCCGTCACCTGCAAGACCTGCGCCAAGACCACCTGGTCCGGCTGCGGCCGGCACGTCGCCCAGGTCAAGGCGATGGTCCCCGCCGACCAGTGGTGTTCCGGGCACCCGAAGTCGGAACGCCAGGGCGGCAGCTGGCTCGACAAACTGCTGGGCCGCTGAGACGACCTTCGATTCACACGGGCTCGCTCCCGTTGCGCCTGGTGGCGCAGCGGGAGCGTGTTGCAGCTTCGGACTAGGGCTTCTTGGCGACAGCGCCGTACGCGGAGATCGGTCGCGCCTCGCTCAGCTCGCGGTCGTCCTCGTGGGCCCACCACTGGGTGATCGACACGAAGCCGGGTTCCACCATCTCCAGGCCGTCGAAGACCGCGCGGATCTCCTCCCGCGGCCGCGGGACGTAGGGCACGCCACCGGTCTTGGCGTAGTTCTCGCACAGCGTCACGTACGCCTGGCTGTCGGTCGTGCCGTCCCACATCGTCAGGTAGCTCCCCGACGGGACGGCGTCCATCACAGTGGAGACGATGCGGCGCAGGTCGTCGTACGTCTTCGCGTGGCCGAGCACGCCCATGAACATGACGCCGATCGGCTGGTTGAAGTTCAGCACGTTCTTCGCGTCGGCGACGATCTGCTCGGGGTCGTGGTAGTCGCACTCGACGTACGTGGTCACACCCTCGGGCGTGGTGTTGGTCAGCAGGGCGCGGGCGTGCGCAAGCACCATCGGGTCGTTGTCGACGTAGACGATCTTCGCGTCGCCGGCCACGCTCTGGGCGACCTCATGGGTGTTCTGCATCGTCGGCAGGCCGGTGCCGATGTCGAGGAACTGGCGGATGCCGGCCTCGGACGCCAGGTGGCGCACGGACCGAACGAGGAACTGCCGGGACTGCACAGCCATGGTCGTGATGTCCGGGTCGACCTGCGCTCCGGCGTCTCCCGCGAGGCGGTCGACCTCGAAGTGGTCCTTGCCCCCCATCCAGTAGTTCCAGATCCGCGCCGAGTGCGGAATGTCCGTCCGGATCAGGGGACTGATGTCTTCTGGCATAGTCGAGAACTCCTCGGTCATCAAGCAGTCAGGCATCACACATCGTGCCTGCCGATTCGGCAGACTGTGACACTACAAGATCCGGCGAATGAGGGGCCACAGACAATGTCATCCAGCGCGGGAGAGCTTGTCACCGAAACGTTCGAGTACGACGGCGGCCGCCAGGTCACGGCGTACGTCCCGTCCGAAACGCCTGAGGCGGTCGTGTTCGCCGGCGACGGTCAACTGATCTCGCAGTGGGGCGAATTCCTCAACGAGGCGGACGACGTACCGCCGACCATGCTCGTCGCCGCACACCGGCTGGACGACGAGATGCAACGGATCCACGAGTACTCGCCGAGCTTCGACGCGGAGCGCTTCGCGGCGCACGAGACGTTCTTCGTCGAGGACGTCCGCGAGTGGACGCGGACGCGCTTCGACGTCGCACTGCCCGCCGAACGCACCGCCGTCTTCGGTGTCTCCGCGAGCGGCGAGCTGGCGCTCGCCACCGGGCTTCGCCATCCCGACATCTACGGCGCGATCTTCTGCGCGTCCCCCGGTGGCGGCTACCAGCCGCCCGGCGACATGCAGTCCTCGCTGCCGCGCACCTACCTGGTCGCGGGCACCGAGGAACCGTGGTTCCAGGAGAACGCAACCCGCTGGGCCGAGGCCCTCCAAGCCGCCAACGCCGACGTCGTCATCACCGAACGCCCCGGCGACCACGGCGACCCTTTCTGGCGAGAAGAACTCCCCCTGATGGCAGCCTGGGCGTTCGGTCGCTGAAGCCGGCATGTGACCGGCGTCACACTACACCTTCATGACAGCTGTGTAGTGTCCGGCGGTCCTCGATCGACGCAGTGACGACCGCACACCAACCGAACCAAGGAGCATGAGATGCGTACCCTGATCGCCACTGCCTTCGTCTCGCTGGACGGCGTCGTCGAGGCGCCGGGCGGAGAGCCCGGCTACCGCAACTCCGGCTGGACGTTCAAGGACATCGCGTTCGACGAGTCCGCGTACGAGCTCAAGGGCCGCGAGCAGGACCAGGCCGCCGCCATGATGATGGGCCGCGTCAGCTACGAGGCGTTCTCGCCGGTGTGGCCGAACATGACCGAGGACTTCCCGCGGTACATCACGATGCCGAAGTACGTCGTGTCCACCACCCTGCAGGACACCGACCTCGTGTCCAACTGGGGCGACATCACCATCCTGCGCTCACTCGACGATGTCGCCGCACTCAAGGAGACCGACGGCGGGCCGATCATCATCCACGGCAGCGCCACCCTGAACCGCAACCTGTCCGACGCCGGCTTGATCGACCGCTACCACCTGCTGGTCTTCCCGGTCCTGCTCGGCGCCGGCAAGCGCCTGTTCAGCGACACCGACAAGGACAAGCAGAAGCTGACCCTGGTCGAAAGCCAGTCCTACCCCAACGGCATCCAGAAACTGGTCTACGACACCACCTCCTGACCTCACCCTCGTACACGGACCCCGGGCCGCTCCGGTTCAACCTCGGCCCGGGGTTCCCCTTAGGTGCCCTAGGCAACTTCCAGGAAATTGCCGTGAACCGGTTGGCGATGCCACCCGTGTAGGCCCCAACAGCGCGGCACGTCGACCGAGGCGGCCGCGACGAATGGGAGGGGCCCAATCATGAGCAGCACGACAAGACGACTCCGGCGAGGACTGAGCGCGGCAGCTGTCGCCGCCGGCATTGCCGTGAGCTTCGCCGGTACGGCGTCCGCGGCGCCCGCGGGCGGCGTCGTGATCGACACCGGACAACTGGTCGTCACCGGGACGAACCACGCCGACAACCTCACCCTGCGCGTGCCGGCCACCGACACGTCGGTCCTCGAGGTCGACTTCGGCAACGGTACGACGCGCACCGTCAAACGCAGCGACTTTGTCCAGATCCAGGTCAACAGCCGCGGCGGCAACGACGTCGTACGGATCGACTACGGCGCCGAGGTGCAGCCGTTCACGGTCATCGACACCGGCAACGGCAACGACTCCGCGTTCGGCGGCAGTGGCAACGAGCTCTTCCGCACCGGTAACGGCAACGACACCGTCGACGGAAACCGCGGCGCCGACACGGCGTTCCTCGGCAACGGCACCGACACCTTCATCTGGGACCCGGGCGACGGCAGCGACGTCATCCAGGGTGGCCGCGGCCCCGACACCATGCTCTTCAACGGGTCAGCCGCCGCCGAGCGATTCGCCGCGACCGCCAACGGCCCCCGCCTGCGCTTCACCCGCGACGTCGGCAACATCGTGATGAACACGGACAACGTCGAACGCGTCGAGCTCAACGCCCTCGGCGGCGCGGACAGCGTCACCGTCGACGACCTCCGCGGCACCGACGTCCGGAAGGTCGACATCGACCTGGGCGCCCAGATCGACACCAGTGGCGGAGACTCCGCCGTCGACGCCGTCACCGTCACCGGCACTCCCGGCAGGGACCACATCCGCCTCTCCGGCTCCGCCGGCACCGTCCGGGTCTCAGGCCTCAAAGCAGCCGTCACCGTCTCTGACGCCGAACCCACAGACCAGCTCACCGTGAACACCCTCACGGGCAACGACCGAGTCTCCACCAACCGACTCGCCCCGGGCACCATCACCCTCAACATCCTCTGACCACCACGGCCAAGTGCTGGAAGCGCCCGCTCACCCAACCCGAGCGGGCGCGCTCCAGCCTTGGACGTGTTCTGGCCCGGCCGGCCCTTACCTGCTCGACGGTTCAGTCGCCGGGGAGCAGCACATCGGCGAGCGGGCGGCGCGGCGTCGGGGGCACCCGCGGGCCGTAGCCGAACCGGATCACGGTCTGCAGACAGCTCCATGGACCGAGCGGATCGTCGATCTGCCGGCGGAGGTCCTCGTGCTCGATCACCTGGTTCAGCAACGACGTCGACACGCCATGGGCAGTCGCCTCGAGAAGGACGCGCTCGAGCGCCTGCCCGGCCCGCAGCCATTCGGGCGGTCCGTCGTACCGGGTCGTCAGAACCGCGAACTGCGGCTCGTGCTCGAAGGAGGCGACGTCGCGGGTCGCATCCGCCGCGGTCGCAGCCAACTCGCGCACCACTGCCACGCCTCCTGCCGGCTTCGGCCCGAGCGCACCGGACGGGACGCCGTCGACGTCGCGGTCACCGCCGACCCACCGCCGCCGTTCCGTCGTCTTCGCCTCGTCCTGGTCATCCGTTGCGACCACGTCGTTCGTTGCCATTCGCAACCACCAGCCGCCGTCCGGCCGGTCGAGCCAGCGCAACTCGGCGCCCTCGACCCGGGCGCTCAGTCCGAGTTCCGCCCGCACCTGGGCCGGTACTCGCTGACCCGTGAACGGCCGGCGATTCGTCCGCCGATGGATCAGGTACGGCGCCAGCAGTTCGAGCCGGTGCGATCGCGGACCACCCAGCTCGATCACCGCCACCAGGTCCGGCCGCCGCTGATCCGTCAAGTGCTGGACCTGCGAGCCGTACCCTCGTCCAGCCGCCGCCACCCGCACGTTGAAGATCGCGGCGCCGAGGGACACGTACAGCATCCGGCGATCCGGGTCCTCCGCCGGAAGCTCGCGCTCCCGATCGCGGAAGACCTCGACTGTCCAGCCGTCGAACCGGAACCGCCAGGGTTGCGTGTTGTGCATGGACGGCGCCGCCACCGCCGCACGCAGCATCGCGTCCCGGTCACCCGCCGAGAGCTCGACCACCGGACTCACCACCTTCAGCACGACACCGCCTGACTTTCGACTCTCTCCCGTGAGCGAGCCGCTGAGCAGGGTCGTCGTACCCGAACCCGAGGGACTTTCAGCCAGCTGACGCCGCCTGCTCCTTCGTCGGGCGTACGACGGCGATCGGGCAGGTCGCGTGGCGCAGCAGGCTCTGGCTGACGGAGCCGAGGAGGAGACCGGTGACGCCGCCGCGACCGCGTGAGCCGACCACGAGCAGCGAACTGCCGCTGCTGCGTTCCGCCAGGACGGCAGCCGGCTTGCCGGCCACGACCTCGGCCCGGACTCGCACGCGCGGGAACTTGTCCCGGTACGGCGCCAGGCTCTCGGCCAGCCAGTTCCGCAGCAGCCCCTCCGCGTCGTCGATCGCCGCCTCCTGCCGAGCCAGTGGGTGCCAGCAGTAGACGACCTCGAGCGGGTTGCCGGACCGGGCCGCCTCCTCGAAACCGAAGAGCAGAGCGGCCTCGGAGTCGGTAGAACCGTCGGTGCCGACCAGCACCGGACCGGTCGCGGTGACTCCGCGCACCACGACCACCGGGCACGGCGCTTTGGCCGTCACCGCCGTCGCTGTCGACCCCAGCAAGACAGCTCCGAGCTTGCTGTGCGCTCGCGAGCCGAGCACGACCAGCTCCGCGTCGGACGACTCCTTCAGGACCGCGTTCGCCGCCGTGTCGCCGGCCAGCCAGCCAGATCCGTTCTCGTAGCCCAGGCGATCGCGCACGAAGTCGACCGCGGCGTCGAGGGCGGACTGGTACGGGGCTACCTGGACCTCGGGAACATAGCCCTCGGCACCGATCGCCGGCCATTCGATGGCCTGGTCCAGGTAGGCGTACACCACCCGCACGGCCCGGCCGCGCGCAGCCGCCGCGTCGACCGCCCAGCGCAACGCGACCTGACTCTCCGGCCCACCGTCGACCCCGACGAGGATGAACTTCCCTGCACTCTCCATGACCCGCCCTTCAGCTCGCTGCTTCGTGCCCATCGGCCTGCAGTACCCGAACCTCCATTCCACCCTGGCCCGATCACTTCCTGAAGGGCCGAAGGTCCCGGAGGGTACGAATCGACGGTTGGCGTCGGCCGTACACGAAGTAGGCGATCGGCACCATGCCGACCGAGTTGGTCATCGTGATCGCGACTGCCCAGCCCACCTTGGAGCCGCGCACCTCGGCAGCTGACCGCCGCGCCAGGTCGACCAGCGCAGCGGTCTTCAGCACACTGTCGAACGCGCCCGCGGTGATGACGATGCGGCGCGTCCTGGGACTCAGCTCGTCCCATCTCGTCCAGGCCACGTCTCCACTGTGCCCCGACAAGCGGCAGGGCCGCCAGCCACACAGGAGGAGGACGTTGCTGCCCGCGCGAGGCCGGTCAGACGAGGGCGAAGCCGCCGGTCCAGGAGATCTTCTCGCCGACCGCGAGGGTGAGCTGGAGGAAGCCGAGCGCCTCGAGCTCGCGAGCGCGGCTGAGGGGCCCGGCGTCGACGGCGCGCAGACCGCCCGCGGTGACCACACCGGCCAGCAGCGCCTTCGCGTCGGCGTCGTCGCCGGCGATGGACACCGTCGTCGGAACGTCGCCGACCGCGGTCGATGCCAGGGTCGCGGCGAAGTTGGTGTTGAAGGCCTTGAGAACCCGTGACCGGGGCAGCGCCGCCGCGATCTCGGCGGCCGCGGAACTGTCGGCCGGTACGACGAGCGAGTCGAAGGTCTCGAAGTTCAGCGGGTTCGTGATGTCGACCACGATCTTGCCGGCGAGCTGGTCCCCGCGCTCGGCGATGACGCGGGCCACCGCCGGGTACGGCACAGCCAGGACGACGATCTCCCCGGTGATCCGCTGGTCCTGGTCGGCGGAGCCGAACAGCTCGACCGTGTTGCCGCCCTTGACGACGATGCTCGCGATCGCCTGACCCATGGTGCCGGTGCCGATGATGCTGACGTGTGCCATGACTACTTCTCCTTGATGATGATCGTCGATTGGTTGTCGCTACAACTATTACTGTAGCAGAAGATAGTTGTAGCGACAACCAATCGGTGCGAGGATGGTCTCCGTGACCACGCAATGGCTGAACAAGACCCAACTGAGCGCGTGGGTGCGGCTGGCCGCCGTACTCGAGCTCCTGCCCGGAGTCCTCGATTCGCAACTGCGCCGGGACGCCGGACTGACACACTTCGAGTACTACGTCCTCGCCATGCTGTCCGAGGCCCCGGACCGCACCCTGCGGATGACGTCCCTGGCGCTGCAGACGAACGCCACTCTCCCCCGGCTGTCCCACGTCGTCAGACGACTCGAGGACCGCGGCCTGATCGAGCGCTTCCCGTGCCCGGAGGACGCCCGCGCCACCAACGCAAGACTGACCGCTGAAGGCTGGGACAAGGTACGCGAAAGCGCACCAGGCCATGTCGCCACCGTCAGGCAGCACGTGATCGACGCCCTGACTCCCGAGCAGATCGCCCAACTCAACGCGATCGCCGACTCGATCCTCAGCACCTTGGATCCCGACGGCACCATGGCCCCGCTCTACCGCCGCTACGACACCGCACCCGACCGCTGACGAGCCCGCCGGCGGGTGCGTCCGGCAAATGGGTGTCAGCCCCGATGGTCTCCGGTGCGGGCTTCGGTCATGGTGATCATTCCCAGAGTGTCTGGCATACCAGATCAGGAGAGGAAACATGACCGCGCTTCCGCAGCTCGGACGAGCGCGACGCCATCGCGGCCCGTCCAGCCGCCGGTGCCTCGCGCTCGACCTCGGTAGCGCGCAGACCCGGGCCTGGATACCCGGCCGCGGCCTGGTCCTGGACGCACCCACGATCACACCCACCGAACTCGACTCCCCCGTACGCCGAGGAGGCATCGTCGATCCTGCCGGCGCGGCACGCATGCTCGACCGCCTGCTCAACAGCCGCGGAGCTCCCGGTTATCGCCCGGCGCTCATCATCACGACCATGCCAGTCCTGTCGACCGACGCCGACCGACGCGCCGCGCTCACGGCGATCGACGTACTCCAGCCGGGCGCCGTACTGACCATCGAGACTGTCAAAGCCGCTGCTCTCGGAGCCCGCGCCGACCTCGTCAAACCTCTCCTCGTCGTCGATCTCGGAGCCGACCTGACCGAAGTAGCAGTCCTGAGCAACGGCTCGCTGATCGACGCACGTCGAGCCCCACTCGGCATCAGCGACTTCGGTCGAGGCATCACAGTCGAAGACCTCGCCGCATCCGTCGGCGACCTGGTGACCGACCTCCTGCGCCAGGATTGCGGCCCGCAGCTGGCCGACGCACTCGACAGAGGTCCACTCCTCACTGGCGGCGGCGCGCTGCGCCCGGCCATCACCTACCGAATCGCCCAACGACTGTCCACACCGATCCGGACAGCTCCGGCGCCGCAGACCGCCGCCGTACGCGGCGCCTGCGCGGCCGCGCTCGCCGTGAACCGGCATCCGGCTTCATAAGGCCGGGCAGCGGGTGCTTTCACCTAGGGTGGGTTCGAAGCGTGTTCGCGATCGACCCGGCCGCGGGAGGACGCCTAGGTGCTAGTTCTGGTGCTCGCTCACTTCCTGGCCGCGGCCGTGGCGCCTGCCGTCGTCGGCCTCCTCGGCAGGCGGGCGTTCCTGGCTCTGGCGCTGGTTCCCGCGAGCGCGTTCGGGTGGGCGCTGACCAAAGCTGATTCGATCTCCGACGGAACGGTGCGGACCGAGGTGGTCACCTGGGTCCCGGCGTTGAATCTGGACCTGGCCTTCGCATTGGGGCCGTTGCAGTGGGTGATGATGCTGCTGGTCACCGGCATCGGCGCTCTGGTCCTGGTCTACTGCGCGTGGTACTTCCCGGCCGACGAGCCTGGACTTGCCGCGTTCGCGGGCCATTTCGTCGCCTTCGCCGGAGCGATGCTGGGTCTGGTCCTCGCGGACGACCTCCTGGTCTTGTACGTCTTCTGGGAGCTGACCACGGTCTTCTCCTACCTGTTGATCGGCCACGACCCCACGAAGCGTGCGAGCCGGGCTGCCGGGATGCAGGCGCTGATCGTGACCACGTTCGGTGGCTTGGCGATGCTGGTCGGCATCTTGTTGATCGGGGCGACCGCGGATACCTTCCGAATCAGCGAGATCCTGGCAGCTCCCCCGGCGGGGCCGACGATCACCGTGGCCGTCGTACTGCTGCTGCTCGGCGCGGTCAGCAAGTCGGCGTTGTTCCCGTTCCACTTCTGGCTGCCAGGAGCCATGGCGGCGCCCACGCCAGTGAGCGCCTATCTGCACGCTGCGGCCATGGTCAAGGCGGGCGTGTATCTCGTCGCGCTGCTCGCGCCTGCTTTTGCGGGGGTGCCGGGCTGGCGTGGCGTGCTGCTGTCATCGGGCCTGTTCACGATGCTGCTCGGCGGCTGGCGTTCGTTGCGCCAGCGGGACATCAAGCTCCTGCTCGCCTACGGCACGGTCAGTCAGCTCGGTTTCCTGCTGGTCATTGTCAGCCTCGGCACCCGCGCCGCAGCGCTGGCCGGCCTGGCGATGCTGGTCGCCCATGCGCTGTTCAAGGCAGCGCTCTTCCTGGTCGTCGGAATCGTCGACCGCCAAACCGGTTCGCGGGATCTTCGCAAGCTCTCCGGGGTCGGCCGTTCGGCACCCGCCCTGGCGGTCACGGCGGTGCTCGCCGGTGCCTCGATGGCCGGGCTGCCACCGCTCGCCGGCTTCGTCGCCAAGGAGAGTGTGTACGGCGCTCTCATCGAGGTCGCCCGCCACGGCGACGAAACCGGGCTCGGACAGCTCGCGGGCTGGGTCGTGCTGATCGGCGTGGTTCTCGGATCGGCGCTGACAGTCGCCTACACCGCGCGGTTCCTGTGGGGCACCTTCGCGACCAAGCCTGGTGCCCGGCGTA
This sequence comes from Kribbella sp. NPDC002412, assembly GCF_053592935.1. Classification (NCBI taxonomy): domain Bacteria; kingdom Bacillati; phylum Actinomycetota; class Actinomycetes; order Propionibacteriales; family Kribbellaceae; genus Kribbella; species Kribbella sp. NPDC002412. Next base: position 14,010 of record NZ_JBSFBL010000034.1, on the reverse strand, counting down.
CGGAGATGACGCCGATCGCCGTGGGGTTTCTGGCCGCACCCGCTCTCCTCTCCGGGCTGTCCCTCGTCCTCGGCTTCCTCAGCGGAGCCCAGAACGCGGTGTTCGGGCGCTACGTCGAGCAGTTCTCTCTTGGCAAGGCCCCCGCGGAGTTGGCCCTGTGGCATGGGCTGAACCTCGCGCTCGCCTTGTCGCTGGCCTCGCTCGCGCTGGGCTTGATCCTGTTCTGGCGGCGGGAGGCGTTCGCCGCCCTGCAATCCGTGTTCGCCGGATCGTGGAGCGCGGAAAGGGCATATCTCGGGGTGATGCGACGCCTGGACCGGGCCGCGGTCGAGATCACCGGTCTCACCCAACGCGGGTCGGTCGCGATCTACCTGAGTGTGATCCTCGTGGTTGTCTTGCTGCTTCCGGGTTCCGCCGTACTCGCCGCGGATCGGGGCGGGCTGGACCTGGTCCTGTGGGACAACCCCGGACAGTTGCTGGTCGCCGTAGTGGTCGTCGTCGCGGCGGTCCTCACCACCAGGTCGCGGCGCAGGCTGAAGGCGGTCGTCCTGGTGGGCGTCACCGGCTACGGGACAGCGACGTTGTTCTTCCTGCACGGTGCTCCGGATCTGGCGTTGACCCAGGTGCTCGTCGAAACGGTCAGCCTGGTGGTGTTCGTGCTGGTGCTCCGGCGGCTACCGGAGTACTTCACCGACCGCCCGCTGAGTCGGAGCCGCTACTGGCGGATCGCCATCGGAGCGCTGGTGGCGGCCGCGGTCGCGGGGTTCATGGTGGTCTCCACCGGGGCACGCACTGCCGTCCCGGTCTCGGCCGGCTACCCGGAGGAGGCGGTGGCGTACGGCGGCGGCCGAAACATCGTGAACGTGACACTCGTCGACATCCGCGCGTGGGACACCATGGGTGAGATCGCCGTCCTCGTCGCCGCGGCGACGGGAGTGGCCAGTCTCGTCTTCCTCCGGACACATACCTCGGTCATCCGCCGGGTCAGGGATCTCTCCACGCCGGCCCTCGAGAAATCGCCGGGAGCCGGTCCCGGCAGACCGGTGTGGCTGCCCGGTGGAGTGACGCTCACCCCGGAACGACGCTCGATCATCTTCGAGGTGATCACCCGGCTGGTCTTCCACACCATCGTGGTGTTCTCGATCTACCTGCTGTTGTCCGGCCACAACAACCCCGGCGGAGGATTCGCAGCGGGCCTGGTCACAGGTCTTGCCTTGATGGTCCGCTACCTCGCCGGCGGTCGGTACGAGCTCGACGAGGCCGCACCGGTGGATGCCGGCGCGCTGATGGGACTGGGACTGTTCGTCGCGACCGGCTCCGGCCTCGCTCCGCTGGCCTTCGGAGGCGCGGTACTGCAGAGCGCCGTCGTCGACCTTCACCTGCCGTTGCTCGGGGACGTCCACCTGGTCACCTCGGTGTTCTTCGACGTCGGCGTCTACGTGGTCGTTGTCGGCCTGGTGCTCGACCTGCTGCGCAGCCTCGGCTCCGAGATCGACCGGCACATCCTCCGCGAGGAGTCCCAGGAAACCACGGCGGAGGAGGTGGTTCCATGAGTGCGAGTCTCTCCCTGATCCTGGCCGCCTCGGCGATGATCGGCTGCGGCGTCTACCTGTTGCTGGAGCGAAGCCTCACCCGGGTGCTGGTCGGGCTGGTGATGCTGGGCAACGGAGTGAACCTGCTGTTCCTCATCTCCGGTGGTCGCGCCGGCCGGGCCCCGATCGTAGGTCTGGGCGACCAGTCCGGGATGAGCGACCCACTTCCGCAGGCGCTGGTCCTGACCGCGATCGTGATCAGCCTCGGTACCGTCGCCTTCGTGCTCGCGATGGCCTACCGCAGCTGGCAGCTCACCGGCCACGACGACGTACAGGACGATGTCGAGGACGCGGCGATCCGGCGCCTCGCCGCGAGCGACGAACCGTCGGACAGCTTCGACCTCTCCTCCACGGACGACTCGGACGACTCGGACGACTCGGACGACTCGGACGACTCGGACGACGAGGCTCAGGCAGCTCAGGAACGAGGGCGGCCGGCATGAACGCCCTCGTCCCGCTGCCCGTGATCCTGCCGCTCCTCGGCGCCGGCCTGACCTTGCTCCTCAGCAGGCGCCCGGGCCTCCAGCGAGCCGTGAGCACGACAGTGCTGGCGATCGTCGTCGCGGTGGCCGCGACCCTGATGTACCAAGCCGACCGGCACGGGCCGCAGACGACCTGGATCGGCGCGTGGAAGGAACCACTCGGAATCTCCCTCGTCGCGGACCGGCTCGCTTCGCTGATGCTGCTCGTGTCGGCCGTGGTGACACTCGCGGTCCTTGTCTACTCGATCGGCCAGGGCATGACCGGGGACGAGCGCGACACCCCGCTGACGATCTACCACCCGACGTACCTCGTCCTCACCGCCGGCGTCTCGAACGCGTTCCTCGCCGGTGACCTGTTCAACCTGTTCGTCAGCTTCGAGATCCTGCTGTTCGCGAGCTACGTGCTCCTCACCCTCGGCGGCACCCGGGCCCGGATCCGGGCCGGGACGATCTACGTCGTGGTCAACATGCTGTCCTCGATGTTGTTCCTGATCTCCCTCGCCGCGATCTACGCCGCCACGGGCAGCCTCAACCTCGCCCAGTTGGCAGGCCGGCTCAGCGACCTGCCTCCCTCGGTCGGCTTGGTGCTTCAGTTGCTGCTGCTCACCACGTTCTCGATCAAGGCGGCCGTGTTCCCACTGTCGTTCTGGCTGCCCGACAGCTATCCAACGGCTCCGGCACCGGTGACCGCCGTCTTCGCCGGCCTCCTCACCAAGGTCGGCGTGTACGCGATCATCCGGACCCAGACCCTGCTGTTCCCCGACAGCCCGCTCACCGACCTGCTGCTGTGGGCCGCGCTGCTCACCTTGGTCATCGGCATCCTGGGTGCAGTCGCGCAGTCGGAGCTGAAGCGGATGCTGTCGTTCACCCTGGTGAGCCACATCGGCTACATGGTGTTCGGCGTTGCCCTCGGCACCATCGCCGGCTACTCCGGCGCGATCTTCTACGTGGCGCACCACATCACCATCCAGACGGCGCTGTTCCTGGTGCTCGGGCTCGTCGAGCGGCGCGCCGGAAGCACCAGCCTGATCAAGCTCGGCGGACTGGCTCGCCTCGCCCCGCTGCTCGCCGTGCTGTACTTTGTGCCCGCGATGAACCTTGCCGGAATTCCGCCGATGTCGGGCTTCCTGGGCAAGGTGGGGCTCACCGAGGCGGGTTTACGCGTCGGAACACCCCTGGCCTACTCGGTGGTGGCCGCGGGCATGCTCACCAGCCTGCTGACGCTGTACGCCGTGGCGAAATCCTGGAACCTGGCGTTCTGGCGCACCCCGGCTGAGGCCCACCAGATGGCCCTGGAACTGTCAGAGGCCGACGCCGAGCACGCCCGAGGGGCGACCCGGCGCCAGGCCCACCTGCGGCTCGGCGCAAGCACCTTCGAAGCGCGTGACATGGACGAGGCGCGCAGCATCGCCGACGAAGGCGACGGCAGCAGCCAGGACCTCCACCAGTTGATCCAGTCCGGGTCGTTGCCGTCACGTACCCCGCGGACCATGGTGGGGGCCACCGCCGTGCTGGTTGCCTTCAGCCTGGCGCTCACCATGGTCGCCGGCCCGCTGTTCAACTACACCGGGCGCGCGGCGGACGACCTCCTCGACCGCGGGATCTACATCTCGTCGGTGCTCACCCAAGGATCCCGGTGAGGCGGCGATGAACAGGCGGCGTGAAGGTTCGAAGCATCCGGAGCGGCTGCGGGGGCTACAGCTTCCGATCATCGTCTGGTTGACGGTGGTCTGGGTCGCCTTGTGGGGTGACCTGTCGATCGCGAACGTCCTGTCCGGACTGCTCGTGGCGCTGGTGGTCTGCCTGGTGTTCCCGTTGCCGCGGTTGGAGATGCACCTGCGTGTTCGGCCCGTCTGGCTGGGCTGGCTCGTTGTCCGGTTCCTGGCAGATGTCGTCGCGGCGAGCGCCGAAGTGGCCTGGAAGACCCTTCAGTTCCACCGGCAGCCGCGCAATGCCGTGATCGAGGTCGACCTCCGGACCCACTCGGACTTCGTCCTCACGGTCGTCGCCGAGATGGTGTCCCTGGTCCCGGGCAGTCTCGTCGTCGAGGCTCGACGGTCGACCCACACCCTCTTCCTGCACGTCCTCGATGCCCGGGACGCGGCGGGAGTCGCCAAGATGCGCGCCCAGGTCTTCGCTCTCGAACGTCGGGTCGTCCTCGCGCTCGGCGTCGAGACCAGTCAAGTCAACGAGTCACCGGGAGGACAACGATGACCGTCGTACTCACCGTTTGCGTCAGCATGCTGGGAGTGTCCGCGCTGCTTCTCGTCATCCGCATGGCGTTGGGCCCCACGATGCTCGACCGGGTCGTCGCTCTCGACGTCCTGGTCGCCGTGGTGATCTGCGGGCTGGCGCTGGAAGCCGCGGTCAACCGGCACACCACGACCCTTCCGATCCTCGGGGTCCTGTCCCTGCTCGGGTTCGTCGGATCGGTCAGCGTTGCCCGGTTCACCCGCGGCAGTGACGACGTCGAAGCGGAGAAGTCATGAACTGGACCGGCGTCGCTGACGTCACCGCCGCAAGCTGCCTGGTGCTCGGCGCACTCCTCACGGTGATCGCGGCGATCGGTATCCTGCGCTTCCCCGATGTGCTGACCCGGATGCACTCGGCCACCAAGCCGCAGGTCCTCGGCCTGCTCCTGGTGTTGCTGGGACTCGGCCTCCGGCTCCGCGAAGTCGGCCCTGTCGGCCTACTGGCCCTGGTCGCGCTGTTCCAGCTCATCACCTCGCCGATCGCCAGCCACATGGTCGGCCGAGCGTCGTTCCGGGCCGGACAGGTACGCCACGATCTGCTGGTCGTCGACGAGCTCAGCGACGTACTCCCCGCCCGGCAGGAACCTCCTCGACCGTAGCCGCGGCTCACTTGCCGGTGCCCTGGATCAGCCCGTCCCAGTCGATCGTCGTGCGACTGAAGGCTCCGTCACCCGTCACGAATCGTGTCGGGTTGCCGGCGGCCCGGGCGCCTGACGCAAGCCATGCGGCCACGCCTGGCGGATTGCGCCGCTCCAACTCGTCGAGGTACGCGTGGCGAGCCTCGACGATCTGTGCGGACTCCGCCGGCGACGTCGCCCGCTGGAGCGCGGAGAAGCTGGAGCGCCACGCCAGAACCAAGGCGTCGTCACTCAACTCGGCAGCCTCAACCGCCGGCAGGTCGATCGACTCCAACTGCTGGACCCTGGCGGCAGCAGTCGCCACTGACTCAGCCTCGCCAGGATTCTCCGGAGCCGGCAGGTGCTCGTGATCTCTCAACCGGCCGATCCAGCGGCGTACGACGTACGGCGATCCGCCGACAGCCAGCGCCAGCACGAGCACCGCCATCGGTCCGCCCAGCAAGGTCCCAAGACCGACGAACGCTACGGCGCCCGCTCCAGCGACGACCACACTCGTGGCGACGACCGGCCACCGATCCCGGTCGAATGGCGTGTTGTCTGCTGGGGTGAGGGCGATCATCGCAGCCATGCCACCTGTCAGCGCAGCAAGGACGAACAGCAGCCCCACCGTCGAAAGCGACCACGTGACGGCAACCAACGCGCCCGCCACCCCGACGACGCCGCAGAAGCCGAGCCACGCGACCCGATACGCCCTCATCGTTCCTCCTCCACCTGCGAGGTTCGTACAGCTCCAACGTTGCCCCGGGACAGTGCCGATCCGTAGGGCCGCAACCGGTCAACATGAGACCTCGCAGATCGCCGACGGTCGGCAACGAAGACAGCGCCGGCTAGGTAACGGACGGAAGGTCCTGCGCCGGCCAGTCCAGCAGGCGGGCGCCAAGTACTGCGGTGTGGAGGATGAACCGCTGGGTGGGGTCACTCGGGTCGTGTCCCGTCAGGTCCTTCACCTTGGTCAACCGGTACGTGACCGTGCGGACGGAGATGTGCAGCAGGCGCGCTGCCTCGGTGGCGACCTCGCCAGTCTCGAAGTAGGCCTGCAGAGTCCGCAGAAGCGGCTCGGCGCCGCCGCGGGACCGGGTCAGCGGCACGAGCACGGCCTGGATGAGATCCACGATGGCTGCCTGGTCACGGATGATCACCCGGTACACCAGCATGTCGTGCGCATCGACGACCGGCCCGTCGAGGTGCAGCCGATCGGCAAGCGTCAGCGCTTCCCGTGCTTCTTCATAGGAGCGTGCGATGCCGTACGCGCCGGGATACGGCCGGCCGGCCGCGACGCGCCACTCACGGCCGGCTCGATGCCGAACCAGTTCCTCATGGATGAGACTCCCCGCGCGCTTGGTGACGGTTCGCGGCACCGTTGTGGCCGGGGGCGGGATCAGCACGACCAGAAGGCCCTCCTTGGTCGCAACGAGCACCTCGCGGTCCCCGAAGCGGTCGAGGATGAACCGTTCCAGCCGCCCGGCGCTGACATCGCCTTCGGCGAGTCCGTCGGCGGGCCGGGCAAGCACCACCTGGTGTGGACGGCCGAGGTCGAGCCCGAACGGCTCGGCGCGCTCGACGATCCCGGATACGTCGGGGTCTCCCCGCAGCAGATCGTCGACGAGTTCGCGGCGAAGGGACTCCTCCTGCCTGATCAGTTGCTTGGTGGCGGCCTGGTAACTGTCCACGAGGATGGCGATCGCCTGGCCGACCGCGAGCAGCACGGACTGGGCCGAGGCGCGCACGGTGTCGCGGTCACGGTACGGAACGACGTCCGGCAGTTCGCGCCACATCCGCCAGGCCGCGGACAGGTACAGGTCCACGACTCGGCCGGCGGGGATGCCCTGCTCGGCGGCACGGCGGCCGAGTTCTCGCACGATCGCCAGTTCGTGCTCGTGCGGACGCCGTCCGGAGATGGCGGCATCGGCAAGGAGCGTGAGGTACTCGACGAGCAATTCCAGTGGGGCCTCGGCATCGCCTGCGGCAGCCTGCGCGATGGCCGTCAGCCAGGCCTCGTCCGCGCTGCTCCCGGACTCGGATCCCGGCCACGGCAGCCCTTCGGATGCGCTCATGTCCCTCCCCTTCCGCGCTGAACCGACGCGAGGTTGGGCGTTGCCCCAGTACACCATCCTTACCGCCGGTCGGCCATGAGATGCCGAGCCGGCGCCGGCGCACGTCAGGTAGGACGACGAGTTCTCCGGTCATGTTGGCAGGACAGGCAGAGGCCGGCCATGGGTATGACCTCGAGCTGGCCCGCAGGCAGCTGGCGGCCGCACCCCTCGCAGACGCCGAAGGAGCCGATCGCCAGCCGGAAGAGTGCGGCGTCGATGTCCGCCAGGACGGCTTCTGCTCCCGCCGTCAACGCGTGGATCACCTCGCGATGCGCATCGTCGAGGGTGCCCGCCGCCTGGTGAGAAAGCTCGGTGAGCTGGTCGAGGCGGAACCGACGCTGTTGTTCGAGCTCACGGCGGAACCACGCCAGGTCGAGCGCACGCAAGCTGTGCGGTCGGCTGGGTGCCGCCAGTTGATTCAGCTGACTCATCGAACCTCCTCGAGAGACAGGCCGGCCGGCCGCGAGCAGCGGCCTGCCGGTCTGTACAGAGTCACCATCGCCCGTGATGGGCAGACTCAGTAGTGTCGTGGTCGGCGAAGACCGGACGCGCTGGTTGCCGAGCACCGGCAATCTCGCGGTCAGGGTTCGATCAGACCGGCGCGGATCGCGTAGCGGGTGAGTTCGAGGCGGTCCCGCAGTCCGAGTTTCTGCAGCATGTTCGCCCGGTGCCGTTCCACGGTCTTGAAGCTGATGAACAGCAGGTCGGCAATCGCCTTCGACGAGTGCCCCTCCGCAACCAGCTTGAGCACTTCCTCCTCGCGCGCGGTCAGCACCTGTTCGGGGAGGTCCTGCCCGTCGCGGACCCGGTTCAGGTAGTTGCGGATCAGCGCCTTGACCGCCCCCGGGTACAGGAACGGCTCTCCGCGCATCGCCGCCCGGCAAGCCTCCACCAGGTCCCGATCGGCGACCGACTTCAGCACGTAGCCGGCGGCCCCGGCCTTCAGTGCCTGGAAGAAGTACTGCTCGTTGTCGTACATCGTCAGCATCAGGATGCGCAGCTCGGGCCGGGCGGCCGAGAGTTCCCGGGCAGCCTGCAGACCTGTCATCCGCGGCATGGCGATGTCCAGGATCGCGAGGTCGACCTCGACCGATCGCGCCAGGTCGACGGCTTCCTTGCCGTCGGACGCTTCGGCGACCACGGTCAGATCAGGCTCACCGTCCAAAATGAGCCGTACGCCGCGACGAACCAGCGCATGGTCGTCGGCGAGCAGAATGCGGGTCCTGCCACCTGGTTCAGGCATGCTCGTCCTCCGCGACTCCGACAGGCACCACAAGACTCAGCTCGGTGCCTCCGTACGGCGCGGCACCAAGGTCGAGCGACGCCCCGACCAGCAGCGCGCGCTCCCGCATGCCTCTGATCCCCGCCCCTTCGTGACTGAGCCCAAGCCCCCGCCCGTTGTCGCGGATGCACAGGCTCACGGCCCCGCCATCGTGGTTCAGGAGAACCTCGGCCTCGGTCGCGTCGGCGTGCCGTGCGACGTTCGTCAGTCCTTCCTGGGCGACCCGGTACAGCACCAGCTCGACGGGGGCGTCCAGCGGAGGCAGACCGGGCTGGAAGCGGTGCTGGATCGCCAGCCCGGTGTGCGTGGACAGTTCCTCCGCCAGAGCCATCAGTCCGCTGATCAGGCCGAGGTCCTCCAGCACACCTGGCCTGAGCCGATGCGCCAGTCGCCGTACCTCGTCCAAACTCGCGCGAGTCGTCTCCTGGGCATGCTGCAGGTCGGCGCGCACCTCCGGCTCGTCGACCCGATCGGATGCCCGCTTGAGCTCCAGCAACACCGCCGTCAGGCTCTGTCCGACCTCGTCGTGAAGTTCCTGCGCGATTCGGCGTCGCTCGGACTCCTGAGCCGACAGCGCCCTGGCATTGCTGGTTGCCCGCTCGGCCTCCAGCCGCGCAAGCATGTCGTTGAAGGCCCGGATCAACTGCGACACACCACCCTGTCCCGCAATCGGCAGCCGCTGGCCGGGGCGAAGGAGATCGACGGTCGCCATCCGCCGGGTCAACCGGTCCAACGGAGCCAGCCCGATCTGCAGGAGTACGGCGTTGGCCACCAACATCACCGCGAGGCCACCCACCAGGACAACCGCCTCGGTGAACAGCACCGGAACCGACACCGTGACCGGTGCCCACAGCAGCAGCGCCGTCGCGGCAACGAGCACCATCGCGTTCAAACTGAAGATCCGCCAGAACAACGGCACCGGACGCGGCCCGTTCTCGACTGTCACCGCTACTCCACTAGGTCTCTGCAGGCGCCCATCCGAAGTTGCCCACCGTACAGCCTGCGGCCAAGTCGACTCTGGGGCTGTAGGCAACGGCTGCCGCGGTCTACAGCCCCACGGCCTGTGGAAATGGGTGGTGACACCGATGGTGAAGGTCCCGGCCGTCGGCCATGGTGATGGCACGACGTAGTCACCAGCCCGAGTGCGTCGAACCCCAGCCGGCGTGCGCACTACCTCCTGCGCACGCCGGCTCTCATCATTGCCTAGCAGTTCGAAAGGACCCGGATCCAGATGACCACGGATGTGGGCCGGACCACGCACCTCACCGAGCACGAGGCACGGCAACGCCTGGCGCACGAGCGCAACTCGCGACTTGCCCAGCTCCGCGCGATCGAAGACAGCGCCCCGCACGCAGACGCGGGCCTGCAGGCGGCGCAGACCGCGGCGATCCGACGCGTCCTCGAAGAGATCGACGCAGCGGGACTGCGCCTCGAGGACGGGTCCTACGGGACCTGTAAGACCTGCCAGCGGGCCATCCCTGTCGAACGACTGGAGATCCTCCCGTACGTCGCCCTGTGTGTCAGCTGCCAGCAACGCTCTCTCTGATCGCTCCAGCTGCCCTGTTGGCCGCTGTGCCGGCGGGTCAGGTGGTCGTTGCGGGTGGTGGCGGCCAGGCGTCGGCTACCGCCTCCCCGCGTACGACGGCCGCGTCGTGGCTGGCGCGGGCACGGTCGACGAGGCTCATCAGATCCTGTTCGCTCCGGGCCATCTGCCGGTACTGCGGGCCGAGAGCGATGATCTGGTCGCGCTCGTCGAGCAGCCGCCGGTAGATCCGCTCGCGTTCGGCCGCGTCGGCGGTGTACTCGGAATCGAGGTACGCGGCCGCGTGCCGGCGGGCGTTGGCGATCGCGGTCTGCGCCTTGCCCTTGGGGCTGACCAACGAGGCGACGACAGTGACGACCAGGACACCCAGGATCACGGTCAACGACAGCCCGGTGCTGATCTCGACCACGTCGACCGGTTCGCCGTTGCTGATGAACGGCAGGTTGTTCTCGTGCAGGGCGTGCAGGATCAGCTTGACGCCGATGAAGCCCAAGATGGCCGCCAGGCCGTAGGCGAGGTAGATCAGGCGGTCCAGCAGCCCGTCGATCAGGAAGTACAGCTGGCGCAGGCCGAGCAGCGAGAACGCGATGGCCGTGAACACCAGGTACACGTTCTGCGTCAGGCCGAAGATCGCCGGGATCGAGTCCAGGGCGAACAGCAGGTCTGTGCCTGCGATCGCGACCATGACCAGCAGCATCGGGGTCATCGCCCGCTTGCCGTTCTGAACGGTGAACAACTTGTCGCCGTCGTACCGGTCGGTGGTGTGCACGAGCCGCCTGGCGACCCGCACCATGACGTTGTCCGCCGGTTCCTCGTCACCACCACGCGGTTTGAGCATGTTGCCGGCGGTGATCAGCAGAATCAGGCCGAACGCGTAGAACACCCACGAGAACGCGTTGATCGCCGCGGAGCCGAGAAACACCAAGCCGGTGCGCGCGATCAGCGAGAACGTGATCCCGAACAACAGCGCCTTCTGCTGGTCCTCGCGAGGCACCCGGAAGCTGGTGAAGATGACCAGGAAGACGAACAGGTTGTCGACCGACAGCGCCTTCTCGGTCACGTATCCCGCGAAATACTCCGCACCCATCGCCGGCCCGCCGAAGATCAGGACACCGACTCCGAACGCGAGCGCCAGACCGACGTACAAAGACGACCAGACCGCGGCTTCTCTCAGCGTCGGAACATGGGCCTTACGGACATGGAAGACGTAGTCGAACACCAGCAGCCCGACTATCCCCAGGACCGTGAGACTCCACACCCACCCCGGCACGTCCATCACAACGACTCCAGACCGGCCCACGCGTCAAGCCGATCGGCTGCCGGCGGCCTTGCATGTGCTCTTGGCCCGCCCTGTACCCGAGGCGATGGCCGCCATGAAGGCTGGGCCATCAGTGACCGACCCGGTCATAGGCCTGGTGCGCGTCGGACGCCGCACTGATCGAGTCGTCACTGCTCCGAGCAGGTGTGCTCACCATCTCGCGCTGCTCAGCGCCCGGCTCGGTCGCGCGACGGCCTGCCGGCGCCCTTTTGGCCGAGCCACGCTCCTGCGCCAGGTAGGCCAACCCGATGCCGCCGAAGCAGATCAGGGGCGTCGCCACCCCGATCAGGATCAGAAGTGCCAGGTCGATCGCGTCGAACGTCGCCGTACTCATGCTTCCTCCTAGGTTTTATCGATGCAGTATGTGTAGCGTAAATGAGCAGGCAACTACTCCCGGAGGAACAGACGCGCCCGCGCCGACTTGGCCGGAGCTCGCCGCTCGGTCCGCTGAGAGCGGATGACAGCCTGGAAACTCAGGACCACCACCGCCACCCCGATCAGAACCCAAAGGACGAAGTCAACTCCGTCGACCGTCACCGTGCTCACCCTTCCCGGATGCTCGAATTATCGCTACATTCTATGTAGCGTAAATTGGATGCGGATCTATTCCCGGCAAACTGAACCCTTGCCTCACAGCACGAAGCTCCGGTGGGTGCTCGACCGGATCAGCGACCTCCTGGAGAACCGGCTCGGTCCCGGCGCCACCGCCGCGATCATCGCCAACAGCGATCCCGCATTCACCACCGCCGTACGCACCCCCTCCGGGACTCCCGGCTCCGCGGAGCCGGGCCGCGGATCGGGCACGCGTTGCGTGGAAACGCGGTCAGTCCGAGGGAACGTCATGCCTGACCGGCGTGCTCGATGCCTTCCACGCGCACGCCGGTCTGCGATCCGTCCTTGAAGGACCCGCGACGGCTCAGGAGTCAGCCTGCTGCCGGGCTGCTTCCCGTCCCGCCAGGTAGCCGAAGACCAGGCCGAGGGAGATGGTGCCTCCGGCGCCTCCGTAGAAGCCCTTGGTGGGGGCACCTCCGGCGTTGCCGGCGGCGTACAGGCCTGGAATGGCCTTGCCCTCGGTGGTCAGCGCGCGCCCGAGCGCGTCGGTCTTCGGACCACCCACAGTGCCGAGCGCGCTGGCCTCGACCTTGAGCGCGTAGTACGGCGCGGTGTCGACCGGCCCCAGCACGCTCGACTTCGGGCTCTTCAGCACGCGCCGGATGATCTTCGCCAGCGGCCCGACCACGAGCGAACGCACGCGTTCGGGGTCATCCTTCTTCGCCACCCGGCCCGCGAGTTTGCTCACGACGGGTCCGATCGCCGCGGCGATGGCCATCCGCGCCTTGGCCGTGGCAGCGGGGAACCGCGCGTCGGGCGAGTTCTTGCCCAGCCGGGGATAGAAGGCGCCGAAGTAGCGGTCGAACAAGGTGTCACCGCGGTTGAACTGCGGGTCGCGAGCACGTGCCGCCTCGGGGTTGAACCGGTCGACCGTGCGGAGCAGCCCCACCTCATCGACCCCGATCTTGGCCGCGAGCTCGGACAGAGTGCCGGCGCGGTGCAGGTAGTCGGGCACCTCTCCGCCCGGGACGACGCCGAAGATCCCGAACTTCGTCCAGTAGTTCTGGTCGAAGATCAGCCAGGCCGTGGCGTTCGGCATCGCGCCCGTCTCCGGGTCGACCTCGCGCATGATCTTCCCGAGCTGGTCGTACGGGAGGGCCTCGTTGGCGAAGCGCTCACCCTTGCTGTTCACCATGATGCTGTGCGGCAGCGCACGCTCCCCGAGGAACACACGGCTGAGCGGGCGGCCCTCCAGTTCCTCGCCGGGCAGCTGTACGCCGGGCATCCACCAAGCGTCCTCCACACCGGTCAGATCAGCGCCTACCTCCTGGGCCAACTGGACCGCGATGCCGTCATGGCCCTTGGGCGAAACCTGCACTCCGAAGGGCGCGCCGAGGTAGGTGCTGGTGATTTCGGGCGAGCTTTCGAACCCGCCGCTGGCCAGCACGACCCCCTTGGTGGCACGCACCGTGTGCTCGACGCCATCGGCCCGGACCACCACACCCTGCACTCCCGATCCATCCGTGACGAGCCGCACCGCAGGAGCCTCGACGCGTACGTCGACACCGTTGCGCAGCCCGGCCTCGAGCAGGGCTCCGACCAAGGCCGGGCCGGCGAGCCAGACGTCATCGACGCCGATCCCACCCAGCAGCCAGAACGGGAGCGGGTTCTTGGCCATGCCCGTCGTCAGGGCCGGCCGCACGAAGCCGGCGGCCTCCCCCAGCCCCTCGGGCGAGTACGGGCCGGGAAAGAGGGCGCGGCCGACCGACGCGCCGTCGATGTCCGAACGGTAGTCCGGCCAGATCGTCGGGATCCACCCGAACGAGGTGTGCTCTTCGATGAACCGGGCGACCTGCGGCCCGGTCTGCAGGAACTGCTCCACCAGGTCGTGGTCGAGGATCTTGTCCCGGCCCTCGCCGTAGATGTACCGCCGAGCCTGCTCCAGGTCGTCACTGACCTTCAGGTCGTCGGTCGAGAAGCCGTGGTTCGGGATCCACGCCGCACCCGCGGAGATCCCGGTGGCGCCACCGACGAGCTCGCGGGACTCCACGACGAGGACCCGCGCCCCCTCCTTCGCGGCGGCGAGTGCCGCCATCAGCCCGGCCCCGCCGGAACCGACGACTGCCACGTCGACCTCGTCGGGGATACCGCGCTGTGCGACGCTCCCGATGGAGCCGAGGTGCTGCGTCGGCCTGGATCTCGGTGTTCTGCCGGGCGATCCGGGCGGCCGCGTGACCGTTGCCGGCGCGGATCGCGTC
>NZ_JBSFBL010000033.1:0-100362 GCF_053592935.1 Kribbella sp. NPDC002412 | reverse complement strand
GACGACCCGGTTTGACCCGTCTGTGAGGGGACCCGTAAACTTGAGCGTCGGCGCGGCGAGGCGCTGGTACGGGAGCTCACCCAGGCGGGTGTAGACGCCAAGGTGCAGCGGCAAGGCCGGACCGGGACCATCGTCATCCTGGTCGACGACCGGGGCGAGCGCACCCTGTTCCCCGACCGGGCGGCCGCCGCCGAACTGAGCGACGTACCGGACGCCTGGATCTCCGGCGCGGCAGCGGTCCACCTCTCGGCGTACTCGCTCGTCGGCCCGTCCTGGCCGGTCCTTCGCCAGGCCGCGGACATCGCGCACGCCGAGGGTGCGATCCTCACCGTCGACGCCGCCTCGGTCGCGCTCATCGACGCGGTCGGGCCCGAGACCTTCCGCGACCTGATCAGCAGCCTCCGGCCGGCGTACGTCTTCGCGAACGGGATCGAGGCCGACGCCGGCTCCCTGCGCGACCTCCCCGGTACGACGGTCGTCGTCAAGAACGGCACGCACCCCACCGAGATCCATGCCGACGGCAACAGTTCGGTGACCGTCGAGGTGCCGCCGGTCGACGAAGTGCGGGACACGACCGGGGCCGGCGACGCCTTCGCAGCGGGTTTCCTGTCAGCTGTGCTCGAGCATGCCGGCGTCGTCGAGGCAGTCCAGGCCGGCCACCACCTCGCCAGACAGGTCCTCACCGAACCTGGCGCCACCCTGACCACCGATGCATGAGGAGCAGTCTTGACTGACATCATCCTGTCCGACGACGTGGCCCGGGCGCTGGCCGAAGGCCGTGCGGTCGTCGCGCTGGAGTCGACCATCTTCTCGACCCTCGGGCTGCCCGTCCCCTTCAACGCCGAGGCGCTCGAGATCTGCAAGCAGGCGATCCTCGCCCACGGCGCGACCCCGGCCGTGACCGCGGTCCTCGACGGCCGTCCCCATGTCGGCCTCACTCCGGACGAGGAGAAGCGGGTCCTGCAGGGCACCCGGAAGATCGCCGAGCGCGATCTGGCCGTCGCGCAGGCGCAGGGCTGGGACGTCGGCGTCACCACCGTCTCGGCGACGGTCGCGCTCGCCCATGCGGCCGGCGTCTCCGTGTTCGCCACCGGCGGGATCGGCGGCGTGCACCGCGGGTCCGAGATCACCGGCGACGTCTCCGCCGACCTCGATGCCATCGGCAACCACCCGGTGATCACGGTCTGCGCCGGCGCGAAGGCGTTCCTCGACCTGCCGCGCACCCTGGAGTACCTGGAGACCATCGGCGTACCGGTGCTCGGCTGGCAGCACGACTGGTTCCCGGGCTTCTACACGCGATCCAGCGGGCTGCCGGTTCCACACCGCGTCGAGGACGAGCAGGTCGTCTGCGACGTGCTGCGCTTCCGGGCCCGGCCGAACACCGGGGTGCTGCTGACCGTCCCGATCCCGGTCGCCGACGAGATCCCGGCGGCACGCATCGACGCCGTACTCACCACTGCCCTCACTGCAAGCACCGAAGCCGGAATCACCGGCCCAGCCGTCACGCCGTACGTGCTCGGGCGCATCGAGAAGGAGACCGACGGGCAGAGCGTCCCGGCCAACCTCGCCCTGGCCCGCAACAACGCCGACCTGGCCGCCCGAGTCGCCGTAGCACTGGCCAAGTGATCTGAACCGGCTCCGGCCTGCTCGCCGGAGCCGGTTCAGCCCAGATCAGCCGTCGTTCTCGGCCGCCGGGATCACCGCGCCAGGCACGTCCGCCGGCCCGAAGATCTCGGTTTCACCGGGGTACGGCTTGGACCAGTCGTGTGCCTGGTACCAGTCGAAGTGGTTCATCTGGGCCGGGTTCGCGAAGTCGGCCCGGGCATCCGGGCCGGTGAGCCGCTGCTGCGACTTCCACGCGTCCCACTGCGCCGCGACCGCCTGCTCACTCGCCGGGATCGTTGCCTTCGGCGCCGGCGCCGCGGCCGGGTTCTGCGCCGCCGGTACGTCGGCCCCGCAGGACGGCAGCGTGCTCAGCCCGGCGGTCAGCGAGGTCCGGTTCGGTACGGCGGTGTACGGCGTGAAGTCCGGCTTCGACGTGAACGCGGTCGCCATCGGGGTGGCCGCGCTGTCCTTCTGGTTCATCGGCCGGATCCCGAGGATCTGCTCGATGGTCCGGATCATCGTGATCTGCGTGTAGTAGTGGCTGTCGACGACCCCACGCTGGGCCCACGGGCTGATGATCTGGATCGGCGCCCGGTGGCCGTCGACGTGGTCGAGGCCGGCCTGCGAGTCGTCCTCGACGACGAAGATCGCCGAGTCCTTCCAGTACTTGCTGTGTGAGATCCGGTCGACGATCTTCCCGGTGGCCAGGTCGTTGTCGGCGACCTGCGCGGCGCCGTTCGGCGGGCCGCCGGTGTGGTCGCTGGACAGCCAGAACATGTTGAGGTCGGCGGGACCGTGCTGGTCGAAGTCCCGCTTCCAGATCTCGTACCGGTAGAGGTCGGGGACGTCGGTGTCGAACTTCGGGAAGCCGTGTACGGACACGTCGTTCAGCGACGGGATCGGTGACGACGAGACCAGCGGGTACGCGGTGTCCTGCCCGGTCGCGGCCATGTTCTTGGTGTCGCAGTACAGGTTCTGCCAGGTCGCGCCGGCCGGCTTGGTCAGGAACTGCTGGAACTCACCGAAGTCGCGGACCGTCTTGCCGGCCGCCTGGGCGCCGGTCCAGATGAACCCGGTCCGCTGGTGGCCGAGCGCGTCGTCCTCGGTGTCGTAGCTGCGCAGGTACTCCCCCGCCGACGACTCGGTGTACTCGGGGTTGTCGGCCTGCATCAGCCAGTTGTGGCCCTCGGCGGAGTTCGTGCCGATGTCGTACGTGTTGTCGTACAGGCCGAACTGCTCGGCCAGCGCGTGCTGGTTGGGCGTGACGTTCTCGCCGTACTGCGCCAGCGCCGGGTCGCCGTTGCCCTCCGGGACGTCACCGAACAGCTGGTCGTAGGTCCGGTTCTCCTTGACGATCAGGAAGACGTGCTTGATCGTCGACGGGTCGCCGAGCCGCGCCGGGACCGGCGCCGGCTTCTTGCTGCCCTTGCCCTTGGCAACCTGGACCGAGCCCTTGGTCCAGCCGTTCTGCTCGAAGACCTTGGCGGTGTTCGCCCGGATGACGTGGTCGTCCGGCAGCGTGAACCGGGTCAGGCTCGAGGTGGTGTCGTGGGTACCGTGCCCGGCGGCGGTCGTCGTACGGCGGGCGTCGACACCGCGGGTGTTGGACACCACGAGGTCCTTGCCGACGGTCGCGATCTCGGCCGGGAAGTAGTCGGTGGGCAGCAGGCCGACGTAGCTGACCGGCTCCAGCGGGTTCCGGTACCGGTAGACGGCGACCGCGTTGGCGCGGCCGAGCGTCACCAGCAGGTGGCCGTCGTCGGTGAGCGTCGCCCCGTTCGGCTCGTAGCCCACCGAGGCCTCCGGCCACGGCTGGGTGGCGATGGTCTGGACGACCTTGTTCCGCCGGGTGTCGATCACGGAGACGTTGTTGGTGGCCGTGTTGGTGACGAACACGGCGCCGTTCTTGGCGAACAGCGCGGTCGGGTGCAGGCCGACGGCGATACTCGCCGGCGCTGCTGCCGGGTTCGCCAGGTCGATCACGCTGACTGTTCCGGTGGTGGTGGCCGCGGTGATCTGGGAGGCGAGCACCTGGGTGCCGTACGAGTTGATCGTCGGCTCGCCGGGCTTGGCCGGCCGTCCGCCCTCGTTGCTGACGTAGAGCTTCGACCCGACCATGACCAGGTCACGCGGCGCGTTGCCGACCGCCCAGCTCTGCTTGATCGCGCCGGTCGCCGTGTCGATCGCGACCACGCGGTTCTGCCCGTTGACCGCGGAGTACACCGTCGAGCTGTCGGGAGAGAACACCGCCTCCCCCACCAGCGCACGCTTCGAACCGTCGGCGGCGATCGGGACGAACGTCGGGTTGGCGAGCGAGCCGTCCGCGTTCACGGTGAACTTGCGGTAGCCATCGGCCTGGCCGAGCCACAGCTGTGAGCCGTCCGGCGAGTACGTCGGGCCTTCTTGGCCGATGTCATTGCCGGGAATCCGCAGATTGGCCGCCGCGCTGTTGCCGACGTACTGCTGCACCTTCCAGTTCTTCAGGTCGACGACGGCCAGCGCCATGCCGCCGTCGGTCACCGAGGCGGCGAGATGGCTGCCGTCCGGGCTGACCGTGGACGACATGATCTTCCCGTTCTGGAGCACGAGTCGCTGGCCGTACGGCGCGATGTACTGGTCGCTCGACACCACCTGACCCTTGTCGGTGACCTGACCGACCTGGTCGGTGCCGAACTGGCGCGTCGAGGCGACAGCGGTGCCGGCGAGCGCAATCGCCACGGTGGTGGTTCCCGCGGTGACCAACGGGATCCGGCGGCGGAGGCTGAAGCGGCCCTCGGCACGCCGGCGACGGCGTGTTACCTGCATGGGCTATCCCTTCGGGGTGGACGGAAGCAGTTCGATGAGACCGTCGAACTGCCAGAGCGGGTTCGGTTCGTCGCCGGACGGTGTCCGGACCAGGAAGAAGCCGTTGACTTCCTTCGGTCCGTCCCCGTCGGCGACGTACCGGCCGAGTGGGTTGATGTCGAGTTGGTAGATCGCCGAGCCCGCGGCCTCGACGCCGGGGACGTGCCAGCTCACGACGCAGCGCCAGTCGTTGCCGGGGCCCTGGGCCGCGACCTGGTCGCCGCCCTTGGTGCACGCGGCCGAGGTCTGCAGTTGCCCCTCGGTGACCGCAGGCCGGTTGAGCTGCTCGGTCTGCAGGCGGTACAGGTGCGCGAACGACGTGGCGACCGAGCGCTGCACCTTGTCCTGATCGATGCCAGACCCGGTTGCAGGTGCTGCCGGAGCGACCACAGCGGCAGTGAGCCCGAACAGTACGGCGAGGGGCAGCAAGCCGGCCGTGATCGCCGACCGGCCCGAACCGTCGTGGGCCGGGTTGGTGAAGTCACGCCGTACGAAGAGGAAGTAGGCCAACGCGGTCGCGGTCGCGGCCCACACCAGGCTGACTGCGATGCCGATCAGCAACGGCCTGAGTTGGGCCGGACTGGTGAACAGGCCGTTCCAGGAGATGAACGCATAGCCGGGCAGCGCGAGGCGGACATACACCGGCACCGGCAGCATCTGGACGAGTTGCATAGCGAGCGCGACCACGGCCGGGAGCAGCAGGCCCATCGGGGATCGTCCCAGCGCGACGGAGCCGAGCAGGCCGATCGCGGCGAGCGCGAGGGTCGGCGCGAGCGCGCAGAGCCAGGCAAGCAGGACCCTCCCGGCCGCGTCACTCGCCGACAGCACGTGCCCGTCGAGGCCGATCAACGCCCGGTTGCCGACCACCGCGAGGCCGCTGATCGCGCTCGAGCAGACCAGCCCGGCGACGAGCAACAAGATCACCGAGAGACTCGCGAGCGCCTTCGAGACGAAGATCCGGCGCGGCGACCGAACCGCCACCAGCAGGTGGCGCCAGGTGCCGAGCCGATCCTCGGCGGCGAACACGTCACCGGCGACCAGCGACGTCAGCAGCGGAAGCGCCCAGGATCCCGAGAACCCCAACAGAACAAGCGGTCCGGCCCATCCGGTGGCATGCATCCACCGGCCGAACAACGTGTCGACGGGCAACGACGCCTGCCTGCTCACCACGGCGACGAAAACCGCCGGCGCCAGCCAGCACGCCACGATCAGCAGGCGCACGCGCCAGTGGGACAGCAGCTTGACCGCCTCGAAACGGAAGCCGCGAGGGACCGAGACCCGGACAGCGACGGTCGTGGTCACTGCTCCACCTCGGTCAGCTCGAGGAACGCGGCTTCCAGAGGTGAGACCACCGGCGCCAGCTCGCGCAGCGCGATGCCGGCGGTGACGAGTCGTGCCACCAGGTCATCCATGGCGGGCACCGGTCCACGGACGACGAGCGCCTCGACCCCCTGCCGTACGGCGTTGCCGTCGACCACCGTGATTCCGCTCGTTTCACCGGCCAGCTGTTGAGCCGCCTCGGGATCGGAGGTGAGCAGCCGGTAGTCGAGTTCACGGCTCTCGGCGGCGAGCTTGCTCAGCGGACCGGAGAAGGCGACCCGCCCGGTGGCGAGGATCGTGACCTCGGAGCACAACGTCTCGACGTCGTCCATCCGGTGGCTGGAGAGCACCACCGCCGTACCGTCCGCGGCCAGCCGGGTGAGGACGCCGTACACGTGCTTCTTGCCGGCCGGGTCGAGGCCGTTGGACGGCTCGTCGAGCACCAGGAGCCGTGGTGAGGTGAGCAGGGCGGAAGCGAGGCCGAGGCGTTGGCGCATTCCGAGCGAGAAGCCGCGGACCCGGTCGCCGGCGACATCCGTGAGCCCGACCTGGTCGAGGACGTCGTCGATCCCCGCCGTACCGAGGCCGCGGAGCCTGGTCAGTGCGGCGAGGTTCTGCCGCGCGGTGAGTGCGGGGTAGAGACCGGGGCCGTCGACGAACCCGGCGACGCCATCAGGCGCGGCGAGCGCGCGACCGACCGGCGTACCGAGGATCTCGAGGCTGCCGCTGTCGGCGACCGCCAGCCCGAGCAGCAACCCGAGCAGCGTCGTCTTGCCGGCGCCGTTGGGGCCGACGAGCCCGTGGATCTGGCCCGCCGGCACCTCCAGTTCGACGGCGTCGAGGGCGACGACCGCACCGAAATACTTGCTGATCCCACGAGCACGAACTGCGGCGGAGGTGCCCATCGTCCCCTTCTTCGGCCGGCGCCTGACCCAAATACATTAGGCACCAATACAACTTGCCGCGGGGACGAGCAGGCAAACTCTGGTCGAACGAAAGTTGTCAGGCCTGGCGGACCGCCTTCTCCAGCTCGGACTTGGTCATCTTGGAACGGCCCTTGATGCCGAGCCGCTTGGCGTCGGCGTAGAGCTGGTCCTTGGTCGGGCCGCTGCCGGTCCGGGAGCGGGCAGCGTTGCGGGCCCGGATGCCCGCCTTGGTGGCGAAGTCCTTGACCTGCCCGAGGCCTTCTTCGAGCTTGTCGCCCGCCTTCTCACCCAGCGTCTGACCTTCCATGGTCATGTGTGGTCACTCCTTCGAAAGTGCCCCGCGTCAATCGGTTTCGAGTTTGTCCGGGAGCAGGACGTTCATCAGCCAGCTGACCACCGTGATGATCAGCGCGCCGACCAGCGCGGTGCCGAAGCCCTCCACCTCGAACGGGATGTCGAGCCCGTCGCTGATCCAGGACGTCAGCAGCAGCATCAGCGCGTTGATGACGAAGATCAGCAGGCCGAGCGTCAGCACGATGAACGGCAGCGACAAGAGCGTCGCCAGCGGCTTGACCAGCGCGTTGACGAGCCCGAAGAGCGCCGCCACCACGAGCAGCGTGATGACGCGGCGGGTCGTGCTCGTCCCGCTGATGGTGATGCCGGCGAGCAGCCACGCCGCGACGGCGAGCGCGACCGCGTTGACGACCAGTCGCATGAGGAGCTTCATGAGCAGCCTCCGCTCAGCTGTGGAACGCGCCGGCCAGCTTCTTGCGCACCTTCCGGCCGGACTTCTTGCCGCGCTTGCGCGCCCGCTTGACGTCGCCGGCCACCGAGCCGTGCGTCCGCAGGCCGAGGCGCTTGCGGACCCCGCGCTTGACCTCCGGCGCCCGCGGGATCATCAGCTGTACGCCGTACCCGTACAGCCGCAGCCCGAGCGCCATCAGCGGGATCCCCAGCGGGAGCAGCACCAGCGTCACGCACAGCACCGCGGCCAGGATCATCACGACCGTCGCGAGCAGCCACACGACCACCGCGCCGAGCCCTCGAAGAACTCTCATCACCACCACCACCTATTCCGGGAGGAGCGCACCGAGCGGGCCGAGGTCGATGTTGAGGTCGGCCGCGCTCAGACCGAACTGCTCCCGCAACGCGGTCATCGCCTCGTCGAGCCGCATCAGGCCCAGCCCGAGCTCCTCGACCTGCGTCGTACTGAGGTCGCCCTGGTCCATCCGGCGGATCGCCTGGCGTTCCATCAGCTGCCGGACCAGCTCGACGATCGTCAGCACCAGCTTCAGCAGCTCGCGCTCGACGGTGTCGGCGTTGGCCTCGATCCGCTCGGTCAACGGCAGCAACGGCTCAGTCATTCGGGCTCAGCTCCTTGCGCACGGACTGGATGACGGCCGACAGCTGAATCCGCACCAGGTCGACCTCGGCCAGCGAGATCACGACGTCGCCGGAGATGACGACGCCTTTGCCCAGCAGCCGGTCCAGCAGATCCACCAGGCTCGGCTCCGTGCGCACCGCCTCGACCGTCATGGCTTGTCCAGGACGGCGAACGAGTACGGCGGCCAGGGTCCGTTCACCTCGAGGTCGAAGGACGGGTACTTGGCGCGCAGCGCGTTGACCTGCTCGAAGAAGTCGGTGCTGCGGTCGTCGTCGACCAGGAAGGTCGCGTTGAGCGCCATGGCGTCGCCGCGCCCGGTGAGTCGCGGGTCCTGCAGCGCGAGCCGCCGGGTCGCCGCAGCAGCAGGCACCAGGTCCCAGAACAGCTGGTCGGCCTGCGCCTGCTGATCCACCGCGGCGTCCTGCCGGCCACGGATCTCCGCACGCCGGCGCTCCAGGTAGGCGACTCCCGAGGCCGGCGCCTCCGCCTCGACCGGCACCGGGGGCGTCGACCGGGTCCGGGCGAAGACCTTCACGCTCCACTCGCTGCGCCGGTCGATCCGGTCCAGCGCCTGCAGCAGGTCCTCGTACAACTCCTCGATCCGGTCCCGCGCGGCGTCGTCGGAACGGTAGATGGTGACCAGGCGGAACGGTGCGAGCGCGCTCGTGATCGCCGCCGCCCGGCGGACGATCTCGTCGTGGCGGCGAGCCGTCTGCTCCACCCAGGCGAGGCTCTCCAGGTTCTGCCGCAGCGCGGACTCGCCGAACTCCTCGAGGTCGACGGTGCTCACGACGGCGATCAGGTCGCGGTGGGCGATCGTCCGGACCGGCGCGCCGGCGACGCCCTCGAGCCCGGCGAGCACCTCTTCGTCCAGGTGCCGGCCGACCGCGTAGACGTACGTGCCTGTCTCAGTCACGGCCGCTCTCCAGCTCCTTGACCCGATCCCGGAGCTTGCGGTTCTCGTCGGCGAGCTCCTGCGCGTCGCCGGACAGCATCGGGTCGCGGGTCCACCAGTCGATGCCCATCTCCATCGCCTTGTCGACCGACACCACCAGCAGCCGGATCTTGACCGTCAGCAGCTCGATGTCGAGCAGGTTCACCCGGATGTCGCCGGCGATGATGATGCCCTTGTCCAGCACGCGTTCGAGGATGTCGGCCAGCCCCTCCGGGCGCGGCTGGCTGGAGGCGAAACCGTGGCGATTCATCGGCGCGCGGCGCGGTGAGATCGTCGGCTCGGTCATCGCGTCTCCCTCAGTCCTGGATCCGGCCACGGACGTGGCGGTCGACGCGGCGGTAGCCGGTCACGGCACCGTCGTTGTCCACTTCGACCTCGTAGACGGCGAGGATGTCGGTCGTCTCCGGGATCCGGTGCGACTCGACCACCTCCACCTGGACGCGCCAGCCGTGCTCGTTCTTCTCGACGCCGACGATCCCTTCCGGGACCTGCCCGATCAGCTGGGACAGTTCGCGGGCGGCTGTCACCGCGATCGTGCGCAGCGACTTCGGCTCCGGCTTCCGCTGCCCGTTCTGGGCGGCACGCGACGTACTGCGTTTCGCGGGTGTGCTGCGCTTGGCCGGCGTACTGCGTTCGGCCGGCGCCTGCTTCGCCGCGGTCTTCTTCGCCGGTGCCTTCTTTGCCGGCGCCTTCTTGGCCGGAGTGGACTTTCGTGGTGTGGCCATCGTGGTCAGGCCTCCCCTCGCCGGCGCTCGTCGGCGGCCAGCAGGCGGGCGAGCAGTTCGTCCTCCATCGCGGCGGCGTCGTCCGGATCGAGGTCACCGCTGTCGCGGAGTGCGTCGATCTGCTCGAGCTGCCGGCGAATCCGGGCCGGGTCGTAGTACTCGCTCTCGGCCTGCCGCCGGATCTGCTCGGCCAGGGCGACCGTCGCGCGCACGGGGGCGAGCGGCAGCGTCAGGAGGCTCGTCATCAGGCCCATCCGTCCTCCGCGTCGACAAAGTCGTACGGCGCAGTCGGTCCGACCAGCCGGAGCTGGGCGCGGCCGGCGTACGCCTCGGCCAGTTTCTCCACCGCCTGCTCGAACTCGTCGCGCCGGTCGTCCGCGACCAGCAGCGCGACATCGAGCAGCCGGTCCAGCCCGGCGCTCTCCCGAACGTTGACGGCGGCAACAAGTCGCTCGAGCTCGGTCAGCAGCGCCTGGCCGTCCTCGCTGCTCTTGGCCTCCAGCGCGCGGGCGACCAGTTCGCCGAGCTGCACCCGGTCGCCGTACGTCGCGTCCGCCGGCTGGTCGCGGGTCGCGGCCCGGAGCCGGGCGATCTCGGGGTTCTCCGCGACGACCTCGGTGAGGATCTGCTGCTCGTCGTACCGGGCCCGGAGCGTGAACTGCGCGTGCCCGGCAAGGTCTCCGAGCATCGCTCGGAAGCGGTCGTGGTCGGGTTCGAGCAGGTCGGTCCGCACCGCGTCCTGGTCCTGCAGCACCGAACCGAACCGCACCGGGATGACCGGGCCGACGGTCGCGACCGTGTCCAGCACGCGACTGTGGGCCAGGAGATCCGCCCGTCCGGCCAACGTGTAGTCGGTGTCCAACGGACTGGTCACCGCCGCGACGGCCCCGTGCGGGACCAGGCTGACGGCCTGGTCCCCGACTCCCTTCAGGTCCGCCGGTACGACGAGGTCCGCGGCCACGATGCCGTACAGGTAGCACCCGAGGCCGACGTCGCTCGGCGTGGTCGGCGTGGTCACCGTCACTCCTCGTTCCTCCGGCGGCGAGCCGCGGCCTTCTTGGCCGGCCGACGGCGCGGACGGGCTTCTTCGTACTCAGGCTCTTCCTCGTCCTCGTCGCTGCTGCTGTCGTCGCGCCCGAGCAGGGCCTCCTTCGCACCGGTCAGCAGGCCGCGGGACTTGCCCGCGGCTCCGCCCTCGGTCATCTCCCCGAGGACCTCCGGAAGATCCTTGCTCTTCTCGTACAGATCCAGCCGGTTCGTCGCCTCGGCGAAGCGCAGGTAGGTGTCGACACTCGCCACCACGATCCGCGCGTCGATGGTCAGCAGTTCGATGCCGACCAGCGACACCCGGATGTAGGCATCGATCACGAGTCCCTTGTCGAGGATGCTGTCGATGACGTCCGCGAGACTGCTCGGTGCGGGCCGGTCCAGATAGCCACCGGAGCGGCGTTGGCCTGAGGCCGCGATGGTCATGGGTCTACCTTCCAGTCGACTGACTCAGCTCGCGCGGCGCCGGGGCCGCTCGTCGGGCTCTTCCTCGTACTCGTCGTCCTCGTACTCGTCCTCGTCCTCGTCGTACTCGTCCTCGGGCTGGTCCTCGTCACCCTCGTCCTCGTACTCTTCGTCCTCGTCTTCGTCCTCGTACTCGTCCGCGGGCTCGTCCTCGGCGGCCGGCTCCTCCTCGTCCTCGTCGTACTCGTCCGCGGGTTCTTCCTCGTCCTCGTCCTCGTACTCGTCCTCGGGCTGGTCCTCATCGCCCTCGTCCTCGTACTCCTCGTCCTCGTCGGCGTCCTCGTACTCGTCGGCCGGCTCGTCCTCGTCCTCGTCGTACTCGTCCTCGGGTTCGGCCTCGGCGTCCTCGTCCTCGGGTTCCGCTTCCTCGTCCTCGTACTCGTCCGCGGGCTCTTCCTCGTCCTCAGACTCGTCCTCGTACTCGTCCTCAGGCTCGCCCTCGTCCTCAGACTCGCCCTCGTCCTCAGACTCGGCCTCGTCCTCAGGCTCGTCCTCGTCACCCTCGTCCTCGTACTCGTCGTCCTCGTACTCGTCCGCGGGCTCTTCCTCGTCCTCTTCCTCGTCCTCGTACTCGTCCTCGGGCGCTTCCTCGTCGCTCTCGCCCTCGTCGTCGTACTCTTCGTCCTCGTCGTACTCGTCCTCGGCCTCGTCGCCGGCCGGCTCCTCCTCGTCCGGGCCGCGCGAGACCTTGCCGCGGTGGATCTCGCCGCGCCAGCCCTCGACCTCGTCCGGCTTGAGGATGACCCGCGTCATCACGTGCCGCTGGAAGTGCCTCAGCTCCACCCGGGTCCGGCGTCCCTGGGCCCGCCAGATGTTGCCGACCTTCTCGAACAGCCCCTGCGGGTAGTACTCGAGCACGACGATCACCCGGGTCAGGTTGTCGGCGAGCTTGTGGAACGTGACGCTGCCGTCGACGTGCCCCTTCTCACCCTTGGAGCGCCAGACGATCTTGTCGTCCGGAACCTGCTCCAGGATGCTCGCCTGCCAGGTCCGGTGCGACCACAGGATCTTCGCCTTGAAGTCGAGCTTCTCGTCGGACTTCTGCTCGACCCGCTCGACCTTCTTCATGAACCCGGAGAAGTCCTGGAACTGCGTCCACTGGTTGTAGGCGACCTCGATCGGCACCCCGACGTCGACCGACTCGATGATCGTCGTCGCCTTGGTGGGGCTCTTCTTGCCCCCCGATCCGCCGGAACCGCCGCTCAGGGCCTCCACCGCCTTGTCCTTGGCACCCATGACCCCACCCTTCAGTGCGCCCATCAATGGAGACCCGCCGGTCGCAGCGGCCTTGCCGCCTCCGGCGAGCGCCTTGCCGGCCACCCCACCGTTCGCGGCGAGGTCGCCCAGCCGCTCGGTCAGATCGGAGATCTTGTCCGAGGCGGCGTCGGCCGCGCGCTCGGCGGCGGCCGACAGCGCGTGCTGCAGCTCATCCTTCAGCCGGTCGACCGGAAGCTCGTCGAGGAGGGACTTGAAGCCGTTCTGCTCCTCGGTGCGCGATTGCTGCGCCATGTCGGTCACCCGCGCTTCCTCGCCGCGGTCTTCTTGGCAGCGGTCTTCTTCGCAGCGGCCTTCTTGGCCGGCGCCTTCTTCGCTGCAGTCTTCTTCGCGGCGGTCTTCTTGGCGGCCGCCTTGCGCGGCGGCGCCGACTTCTTGGCAGTCGCCTTCTTGGCGGGCGCCTTCTTGGCAGTGGCCTTCTTGGCTGCCGTCTTCTTGGCCGTGGCCTTCCGCGCGCCGCCCGAGCCCGAACTGCCCGAGCCCGAACTGCCGGAGCTCGAGCTGCTGCCCGAGCCCGAGTCGCCTGAGCTGGAGTTGCCTGAACTCGAGTTGCTGCTCGCCGCCTTGGCAGCGGTCTTCTTGGCGGTACGGCGCGGGCGTCCAGAGCTCCCGTTCGACGAGCCGCGACGGCCGTCGTCCGACGAACTGCCGCGCTCGTCACCCGACGACGTGTCGCCGGATTCGCTGTCTTCAGGCTCGGCACTGCTCTCACTTCGGCGTCGGCCACCGCCACGACCACTAGGCCTTCTGCCACTACTCGGCCTACTACTCGGCCTGCTGCCGCTGGGCTTTCTGCGGCGCCGCGGACGCTCCTCTTCCTCGGCCTCGTCCGGCTCGTCCTTGCTGCCGCCGACGGACAGCATCCGGTCGGTACGGTCCCGAATCGAGTCGCTGACCCGGTTCAGCCGGTTGCTGGCCGCTGCCACCGCGGCCTCCCGGCCGGCCGACACGAGCCGGCCGCGGACCTGGTCCGACAACTTCGACAGCTCGGGGTTCTGCTCCACCACCGTCGCCAGTTGCTGCACGATGGCGCGTGGATCCGTTGCGATGCGCTTGCCGGCCAGCAATCCACCGACGGTGATCGCCAGCTTCAGCTTCTTGGTGCGGCCGAGCAGATAACCGCTCGCGACGGCAGCCGCCACCTTGGCGCTGGTATTCATGGACTCTCCCTACACAGTGGTGGTGCCGCCTCGGAGGAAACTCCAGGTGGCTTAGGCAACGAACGGCGTGTGTCTCGGCTGCGGATCACTCCGCCAGTGCGGCGATCCGCCGGAGCATCGGAATGCTGGGGTAGGTGTCGCGGCGGACCTTGCGCAGCAGCACACGGACGTAGATCTCGACCTCGTCCGGTCTGAGCAGGGACTCGATCAGGTCCAGCATCGACAGCGACGGAAACCGGTCCTTGGACACCTTGTCGAGCAACGCCTCGAGCAGGAGCTCGCGGGCGTCCGGTCGCTTGCGTGTGTCAGCCATGATCGCTTCGTCTCCGCTCATTCACGCAGGTCGCGACGTTCATGGACGGACGTGTGCGTCGTCCGGCTCCGCTGGTTCGCGAAGATCAACGCGACCGCGAGACCGATCGCTCCGGCGCCCATCAGCACCCACCCGACCGCGGTCAGGTCGACGCCGCTCAGACGATCGGACACGGCAAAAGCCAGCACGCCACCCACGGCGAGCAGGAAAACGGATACACCGATCCCCATGGAATCCTCCTAACGACCCGCCCCGTTCCGAAATTGCGATAAGAACGCGGTACCCACACGAAATTCCGCAAAACGACGATCAAGCCGCCTACTTTGGGCGAGGAATGCAACGCAATGCGCAACGGTTCAAATAAACGCTCACTTGAAGTCCGGTCGGATTCAATTGCCTGCGGCCCCGGATTTGCCCGGCTTCCCGTCAGCCGGCTTCGGCTTCTTCCCGGCCTTCGGCCCGGTCTTCTCCTTCGGGCCGGCCTTCGCCTTCCCGGGGCTGGTGCGCTCCTGCCTGGTGTGCTCCTGCACTGCCGCGGGCCGGCTGCTTGATGCGGTTGGAGACGGTGCGGTCGGCGATGGACGGGTCGGCTGTGGTGCTCTCGGCGTAGCCGGTGTCGTCACAGGCTGCAGATCGTTCGTCGCCGGCAGTTGAACGCCTCTGGTCTCGAGAATGATGCCGATGGTTGCCGACACCACCAATGCGATACCCGCGGCGATTCCGGCGATCACGGGCCTCGACCTGGTTCGCCGTACCGGCAGCATGCTGGTCGTCTGGTGGTCCGGAGCGCGCTCGCCGTTCGCCACCTGTGCAGCGGTCGGCCGCCGTACCGGGTCCTTGGCGAGCATCCAGAGGATCAGCGCCTCGAGCTCACCGTCCAGGCCGGGACGGAGCTCGCTCGGCGGCGTCGGCTCGCTCTGCACGTGCTGGTACATGATCGCCGCCGGGGACTCACCCGTGAACGGCGGACAACCGGTGACGAGTTGATAGAGCACACAGCCGAGCGCGTAGACGTCCGAGGGCGGCTCCGCGGGCTCGCCCATCGCACGTTCGGGCGACAGGAAGTGGCTCGTGCCGACGATCTGCCCGGTCGCCGTCAGCGTCGTGGTCTCGTGCAGGAACCTCACGATCCCGAAGTCGGCGACCTTCACCGTCCCGTCGTCGGCCAGCAGCAGGTTGCTCGCCTTGATGTCGCGATGCACGATCCCCTGCGCGTGCGCGGCCGCCAACCCGGCCGCCGCCTGCCGGACGACGTGCGCGGCCCGTCCCGCCGGGAACAGCCCGTTGCGCTTGAGCTCGTCGGCCACCGAACGGCCGCTCACCAATTCCATCGCGAGGTAGTAGCCATCGCCGTACGCACCGAAATCGTAGGCGGCAACCACGTGGGGGCTGCGAATCCGAGCCGACGCCCGCGCCTCGCGAAGAAATCGCCGCGACACCGCCAGCGTCCGCGGCACCGGCAGCATCAACTTGACCGCGACCTCGCGGCCCAGCACCTCGTCGGTCGCGCGGTACACCTCCCCCATCCCGCCCCGACCGAGCAACTCCCCCAGCCGGTACCGACCACCCTCACCAACACGCTTCACCGCATGTCGGTACCCGGCCGCTAACCCCGGCGGTTTTCGGCCAGGGCGACAGGGAACCGGGTGGCGATGACTGTGAAGCTGAACAAGGCAGCGTTCGACCATGCGAAGACGCTGGTCCACAAGGGGCAGACGGTCATGGACGAGCGGGACGACTGGAGCGAGCACGCGCCGAGCGCGGACGAGGAGAACGCGTACGTCGACAAACACGGCTGGTCGGAGTACGGGCAGTGGTACCTCGGCATCGACACCGACATGGGCGAGGACACCAAGGGCCACTACAAGTTCCCGTACGGCGACTTCCGCCGCGTCCACCGCTGTGGCGTGATCAGCGCCGAATCACGGGCCGCCCAGAACGACTACAAGGACATCGCGAACGCCGTCGCGGACCTCCACAAACTGCTGGACGGCGACCACGCCTAGCTGGCCGGTGAATCCTCAACCTCCAGGGCAGCGGCCAGGAGCTCGGCCAGATGGGAGGGCCGACGGGTCATGCCTTGGGCGATCTCGCCGCGCGCCTCGGCGAGCGGCTTGCCCATCTCCAGCGTCGCCGCGGAACCTGCTCGAGCACCTTGGTCTCGGTGATGGACGCAGTCATGCAGAACCTCCCGGGTGGTTAGGAACCGGCCGCGCCGTGCGCCTCGGTCAGGAGCAAGTGTCAACAGTTCACAGTTGGCACTTTCTGAGCCGCCTCGGTGAGAGCTTGGCCGAGAATCTCCAGGCCCTCGCGCGCCTCTGCGGCAGTGATCGTCAGCGGCGGCACGACGTGCACCCGATTGAAGTTCGCGAACGGTAACAGGCCTCGGCGCTGACACCCGGCGACGATGGCGGCGAGCTGCGGGCTGCTTCCGCCGTACGGCGCCAGCGGCTCACGCGTCGCGCGGTCGGACACGAGCTCCAGCGCCCAGAACACACCTGTCCCCCGGACCTCACCGATCCACTCGTGCCTGGCCGCGAGCTCACGTAGCCCTGGCCCGAGCACGTCCTCGCCGAGCGCCGCAGCGTGCTCGACGATCCGGTCGTCCTCCATCGTCTCGATCGTGGCGACCGCGGCCGCACACGCGAGCGGATGACCGGAGTAGGTGAGGCCGCCCGGATACGGCCGGTCGGCGAACGTCCGGTAGATCGGATCGCTGATCGCGACCCCGCCCAACGGCACGTAGCCGGAGTTGACGCCCTTGGCGAAGGTGAGCAGGTCCGGGACGACCTCGGCGTGCTCGATCGCGAACCACTTGCCGGCCCGGCCGAAGCCGGCCATCACCTCGTCGGCGATCAGCATGATCCCGTGCCGGTCGCACAGTTCCCGCACGCCCTGGAGGTAGCCAGGTGGCGGGATCATGATGCCCGCCGTACCGGGGATCGACTCGAGCACGATCGCCGCGATCGTCCCTGGTCCCTCGAGCGTGACGACCTGCTCGAGGTGCGCCAGCGCGCGGTCGCGTTCCTCCTCCTCGGTGGTGGCCGAGAAGGCGCTGCGGTACAGGAACGGCCCGAAGAAGTGGACGGTGCCGGTGGAGCCGTTGTCGTTCGGCCACCGGCGTGGGTCGCCGGTGACGTTGACGGCCAACTGGGTGCCGCCGTGGTACGAGCGGTACGTCGACAGCACCTTGTGCCGGCCGGTGTGCAGCCGGGCCATCCGGATCGCGTGCTCGTTGGCGTCAGCGCCGCCGTTGGTGAAGAAGATCCGGTCGAGGTCACCCGGGGTGTGCGACGCGATCAGCCGCGCGGCCTCGGACCGGGCGCTGTTCGCGTACGCGGGAGCCACCGTGCACAAGGTGGCGGCCTGCTCCTGGATCGCTTTGACGATCCGCGGGTGCTGGTGGCCGAGGTTGGTGTAGACGAGCTGCGAGGTGAAGTCCAGCAGCCGGTTCCCCTGCCCGTCCCAGACGTAGGAGCCGGCCGCCTTGGTGATCACCATCGGGTCGAGGTTCGCCTGCGCGGACCAGGAGTGGAAGACGTGCTGGCGGTCGAGGTCGTAGGTGCGGTCAGACATTCTGCGGGAACCCCAGCTCGAGGCCACCCGCCGGGCGGGCGGCCGGGTTGATCCAGCGCGAGGTGACGACCTTCGCGCGGGTGAAGAAGTGCACGCCCTCGGCGCCGTGCGCGTGGGTGTCGCCGAACAGCGACCGCTTCCAGCCACCGAAGGAGTAGTAGGCGACCGGCACCGGGATCGGCACGTTGACGCCGATCATCCCGACCTGGACGTCGTTCTCGAACCGGCGGGCGGCGCCGCCGTCGTTGGTGAACACCGCGGTCCCGTTGCCGTACTGGTTGTCGTTGATCAGGGCAACGGCTTCGTCGTACGACGAGACCCGGACGACCGACAGCACCGGGCCGAAAATCTCCTCGCGGTAGATGTCCATCTCCGGTGTCACGTGGTCGAACAGCGTCGGGCCGAGCCAGAAGCCGTCCCGCTCGCCCTCGGCCCGCACCTCGCGGCCGTCGATCACGAGCTTGGCGCCGGCCCGCTCACCGGAGTCGACGAACCCGGCCACGCGGTCGCGGTGCGCCTTGGTGACCAGCGGACCCATGTCGACGTCGCCCGTGCCGTCGCCGGTGCGCAGGGTCCGGGTCCGCTCGGCGATCCGGGCGACCAGGTCGTCGGCGATCGGCTCGACCGCGACCAGCACGCTGATCGCCATGCACCGCTCCCCCGCGCTGCCGTACCCGGCGTTGACCGCGGCGTCCGCGGCCAGGTCGAGGTCGGCGTCCGGCAGCACGACCATGTGGTTCTTGGCGCCGCCGAGCGCCTGCACGCGCTTGCCGTGCCGGCTGGCCTCCTCGTAGACGTACTCCGCGATCGGCGTCGAGCCGACGAAGCTGATCGCCGCGACGTCCGGGCTCTGCAGCAGCGCGTCGACCGCGACCTTGTCACCCTGCAGCACGTTGAACACGCCGTCGGGCAGCCCGGCCTCCTTCCACAGGTTCGCGATCCACAGCGCCGCCGACGGGTCCTTCTCACTCGGCTTCAGTACGACGGTGTTGCCCGCGGCGATCGCGATCGGGAAGAACCACATCGGCACCATGGCCGGGAAGTTGAACGGGCTGATGATGCCCACCACGCCGAGCGGATCCCGTCGGGAGTGCACGTCGACCCCGGTCGACGCGTTGCCGGACTGGGCGCCCTTGAGCAGGTGCGCGATCCCGCAGGCGAACTCCACGACCTCCTGACCACGCGAGACCTCGCCCAGCGCATCCGAGTGCACCTTGCCGTGCTCGGCCGTGATCAGCGTCGCCAGCTCGTCCTTGCGGCTGTTCAGCAGCTCGCGGAACGCGAACAGGATCTGGGTACGGCGGGCCAGCGAGGTGGACGCCCAGGACTCGAAGGCCTTCTTGGCGGAGTCGATGACGAAGCGGGCGTCGCGGTCACTCGCGAGCGCGACGCGACCGGAGACGCGGCCGGTGGCCGGGTTGGTGACATCGGCCCACAGGTGCGACGTGCCGTCGTACCCGGCGCCGTCGGCCCAGTGCGTGATGGTTGAGGTCATGAGGCAGCTCCTTCGGGGTAAGCCCTCATGGTCACCGCCACCGACCCGCGTCAGCCGCTGCAGAATGTAGGATTCTTCGTCAATACCCGACGATCTGTCGGAGGTGACAGATGGCGATCCCGACTGTTGCACAGGTCCTCGACATGCCGGTGCTGCGTGGCGCGCAGCCCGAGGTCCTGGCCGGCGCGGCCGGGCTCGACCGCGAGGTCCGCTGGGTCCACGCGGGCGAGATCGCCGACATCGCGCCACTGCTGCGCGGCGGCGACCTCCTCCTCAGCACCGGCATCGCGCTGCCCGACAGCCCCGAGGAGCTGCGGGACTTCGCGGCCAGCCTCGGCGAGAGCGAGGCCGCCGGCCTGGTGATCGAGCTGGGCCGTCGCTGGCAGCAGGTGCCCGCCGGGCTGGTCGACGCTTGCGAGGCCGTCGGACTGCCGCTGGTCGCGCTGCACCGCGAAGTGCGGTTCGCCGCCATCACTCAGGCGGTCGGCGAACGCATCGTGGACGAGCAACTGCAGGAGCTGCGCGAGACGCACCGGGTGCACGAGACCTTCACCGAGCTGAGCATCGCGGAGGCCGGTCCGCGGGAGATCCTCGAGGCCGTCCAGCGGCTCGCCGGGTCGGCCGTCGTACTGGAGAGCGAGCAGCACCAGATCCTCGACTACCGGTCGGGGCCGGGCGACGCCGACGAGTTCCTGGCCGACTGGGCCGCGCGGTCGCGGGGTGTGCAGGTCGACGGCCGGACCGGGTGGGACGAACGTGCTGGGTGGCTCGTGACTCGGCTGGGCAAGCGCGACCGCGGTTGGGGACGGCTCGTCGTCCAAGCACCGGCGCGCCCGTCGCAGCGCCTGATCGCCCTGACCGAACGCGCCGCGGCGGCACTGGCCATGCACCGGCTGCACGACAGGCACCGTGACAGCCTGGTCCGCCGTGTCCACCATGAATTGCTGCTCGGCCTGCTCGCGGACCCGACCGATCGGGAGGTACTGCGCCGGTGCGAGCTGTCCGGCGTACCGCTGACCAAGCGTCAGTTCATCGGGTTGACGGTTCGGCCTCGAGCTGACGCGCAGGACGTGCTCGCCGCCGTGGTGCACGCGGCCTACGAGCTCAAGGTTCCGGCCCTCGTCTGCGAGATCGACCGCGACGTCCGCGTGTTGCTCTCCTGTACGGCGACCGCGAACCCCGACCGCGTGGCCGACAACCTCGCCGCGAGCGTCGCTCGTCGTCACTCGGTCGCGATCGGCGCCGGCCGACCGACGGCCAGGACGGCTGAGTTGGATCGCACACTCAAAGAGGCTCAGCAGGTGGTCGAGTCCGTCCGGGCGGACGCCTCGGAGCGAGTGGTGCATCGCCTGGAGGATGTGCACCTGCGTGGCCTGATCACCCTGCTCGGGGACGACGAGCGGCTACGCCTGTTCGTCGCGCGCGAGCTCGGCCCGCTCAAGGAGAACGGCCTGCTCGACGCCGTCCGCGCGCTCGTCGATCACCCGACGAGCAAGTCCGACGCCGCCGCGAGTCTGCACATCTCCCGGCCGGTCTTCTACGACCGCCTGGCCAAGGCCGAGCAGGTGCTCGGCGTCGACCTGGACGACCCGGACATCCGGGTGTCCTTGCACGTCGCCCTGGTCGCAGACGAGCTACGAGCCCACTAGTCCTTGGGCAGCGAGTTGAGCAGGCGGCCCTGAGCCTGCTCCAAGTGGTAGGCGAGGTGCTCGGCAGCGCCGGCCGGGTCGCCGTCCTGGATCGCCTTGAGGATGGCCGCGTGCTCGGAGGCGACCGTGGACGGTTCCGCGGTGCGATGCGCCTGGTACTGGCCCATCGTGAGGTGCACCTCGCCGATGATGAGCTCGTGCATCCGGGACAACCGCCGGCTGCCGACCGCCGCCACCAGCGCGGTGTGGAACGCGATGTCGGCCTCGACCTGGTTCTCGAACACGTGATCGCGGGCCGCGTACTCGATCGCGACCTGCGCCCGCGCCGCGGCCGGCGGGACCTCGCCGGTCTCGGCGAGCGTGGACACCGCGGCCCGCTCGATCGTCACCCGGCTGAAGAACAGGTCGCGGATCTCGTCCTGGTCCAGCACCGGGACGACGGCGGTCTTGTGCGCCGTACGACGCAGCAGGCCGAGCGCGGTCAGCCGCTCGAGCACCGCCTTCGCGGTCGGCCTCGCCACCTTGTACTCGGTGGCGAGGCGGACCTCGGTGAGCTTCTCCCCCTGCGGGATGTCGCCGTTCACGATGCGCTTGCGGACGGATTCGTACATCGCATCGGTCAGCGAGGACGGACCGAGCTCCAGGCCGGCTTCGGTACCCACGGCACCCCCTTTACCACGAAATGTCTGGCAAGTGTACTGGTCAACTCACTCAGTATCCGGCAGCCTTGTCGACCACGTTGCGCAGCGGCTCACCGGCGACGAACCGGCGCAGGTTCTCCAGCACGATCTCCTCTCCGCGGCGCGCCGTACCGTGGCTGGTCGCGCCGTTGTGCGGTGTCACGATGACGTTCGGCAGCGACCAGAACGGGCTGTCGGCCGGCAGCGGCTCCACGCCGTGCGCGTCCAGCCCGGCGCCCGCGATCTGCCCGCTCTGCAAGGCCTCCAGCAGCGCGTCGTCGTCCGCGATCCCGCCGCGCGAGATGCAGATGAAGTACGCCGTTTCCTTCATCCGCGCGAACGCGTCCCGGTCGAAGACCCCGGCCGTCGACGGCGTCCGCGGCGCTGTGACCACCACGAAGTCCGACTCGGCCAGCATCTCCTCGAGCCCGCAGACCTGATCGACGTACGGCGATGGCTGCTCCGGGCGGCGCCGTACGCCGAGAACCCGCATGTGGAAGGCCTTCGCCTTCCGGGCGAGGTCGATCCCGGAGTTCCCGAGACCGTAGATGCCAAGGGTGCGCCCGCCCAGCTCGCCGTGCCGGTAGTGGTCCCAGCGGCGGTCGGCCTGCGCCCGCATCCAGCGCGGCACGTCACGGTCGAGCATGAGCATCAGCAGGATCGAGTGCTCGGCCAGCGAGATCCCGCCGTTCCCCGCCGACGAGGTGAGCACGACCGGCGCCGCCAGCATCTCGGGCGTCAGATCGGCGTCGACGCCCGCCGACGGGCTGTGCACCCAGCGCAGCCGGGGCGCCTTCGCCAGCACGTCCGGCCGGACCCGGCCGATGACTGCCTCCATCTCGCCGAAGACGTCCGCGGCGTCGTCGAGGGTGCCGACGA
Organism: Kribbella sp. NPDC002412; assembly: GCF_053592935.1. Classification (NCBI taxonomy): domain Bacteria; kingdom Bacillati; phylum Actinomycetota; class Actinomycetes; order Propionibacteriales; family Kribbellaceae; genus Kribbella; species Kribbella sp. NPDC002412. The sequence continues at coordinate 78,064 of NZ_JBSFBL010000033.1, read as the reverse complement.
ACCGGAAGTCCACGTCCGGGGCGGTCTCCTGGTAGCGGGCCGGCTGCCTGCCGACCACGACGACGATCACTTCAGCCCCGTGGTGGCGATGCCGCGGATCAGGTGCTTCTGAGCCAGCGCGAAGAAGATCAGGATCGGGATCAGCGACAGCAACGACATGGCGAACAGCATGCCCACCCCACTCTGGGTCTCGGAGTCGACCATGGAGTTCAGCGCCACCGGGACGGTGAACACCTGGGTCCTGGTCAGGTAGATCAACGGTACGAAGAAGTCGTTCCAGGTCCAGATGAAGGTGAAGATCGTGGTCGTCACCAAGGCGGGCCGCATCAGCGGCAGGACGACGTACCAGAAGGTCAGGAACGGGCCGGCGCCGTCGATCCAGGCGGCCCGGTCGAGCTCGCGCGGCAGCGTCCGGATGAACTGCACCATCAAGAAGACGAAGAACGCGTCGGTGGCCAGGAACTTCGGGATCAGCAGCGGCCAGTAGGTGTTCACCAGGCCGAACTGGGAGAAGAAGATGTACTGCGGGATCACCAGCACGTGGAACGGCAGCATCACCGAGGCCAGCGTGATCGCGAAGTACACGTTCCGCATCCGGAACTGCAACCGGGCCAGCGCGTACGCGGTCAGCGCGCAGGAGAAGAGGTTGCCCACGATCGACCCGATGGTGACCAGCAGCGAGTTCGCGAAGAACACCGAGAACGGCCGGTTCAGCGCGTGCCAGCCGTCCTTGAAGTTGTCGAACGTCATGTCCCGCGGGATCAGGCCCGGCTCGGTCAGGATCTGCTCGGCCGGCTTGAACGCGCTCACCACCATCCAGACCAGCGGATAGACCATGAGCGCGACGAACACCAGCAGCCCGGTGTGCTTCAGCACAGAGGTTCTGGCCATCAGCTGTCTCCGTAGAAGACCCAGTACTTCGAGATCAGGAAGTGCAGCGCGGTGATCGCGGCGATCGCGACCATCAGCACCCAGGCCAGGGCGGACGCGTAGCCCATGTCGAACGCGACGAACCCCTGCTGGTACACGTACAGCGTGTAGAACAGCGTCGAGTTGGCCGGTCCCCCGGTGCCGCCGCTGATGATGTGCGCCTGGGTGAAGGTCTGGAACGCCCCGATCGTCTGCAGGATCAGGTTGAAGAAGATGATCGGCGTCAGCAGCGGCACCGTGAGGTGCAGGAACTGCTTGACCACCCCGGCGCCGTCCACCCGGGCCGCCTCGTAGAGCTCGTCCGGGATCTGCCGCAGCCCGGCCAGGAAGATCACCATCGGCGAGCCGAACGTCCACACGTTCAGCACGATCAGCGTCGCCAGCGCCGTACTCGGGTTCTGCAGCCAGCTCTCGCCCTGGATCCCGATCAGCGCCAGGCCCTTGTTGATCAGCCCGTCGTCACCGAAGATCTCCCGCCACAGGATCGCGATCGCGACACTCGACCCGAGCAGCGACGGCAGGTAGAACGCGCTGCGGTAGAACGCCAGGCCGCTCAGCCCGCGGTCGAGGATCAGCGCCAGCAGCAGCGCGAACCCGAGCTGCAGCGGGACGGACACCACGACGTAGACCAGCGTCACCCGGACCGACGCCCAGAACTGCTCGTCGTGGACCATCCGCTGGAAGTTCTCCAGCCCGGACCACTCCGGCGGGTTCAGGATGTCGTAGTCGGTGAACGCCAGGTACAGCGACGCGAACAGCGGTACGGCGGTGATCAGCAGGAAACCGAGCTGCCACGGGATCAGGAACACGTGCGCAGCCCGGCCCTGCCGGTTCAGGTGGAAGGTGGGCTTCCGGCTCATCACTGAGCTCTCTTGATACCGGCCGCGATCTCGTCCACCAGCTTCTTCGCGCCGTCCGGCACCGTGGTCCTGCCCAGCGCGATCTCCTCGCAGACGCGGCCGGTCGCCGTACGCCACGTGCTCGACCCGGGCGGCGCCTCGTAGCGCGGCTTGCGCTGCGCGGCGCGCTCCTTCGCGACCAGGGCGAGCATCTCCTTCTCGTCCTGGCTGGCGAACTCCTGGGCCTGCTCGGCGACGTTCGGGTTGGTCGGGGCGCCCATCGTCAGCCGGACCGTCTTCAGCATCTCCGGGTTGTTGACGTTGTAGTCGAGCACCTTGCCGGCCGCCTCGAGGTTGGCGTCGTCGATGCGCTGGTAGATCGCCATCCGCGGGAAGTACAGGTACTTGTGCCCGTCCACCGCGGTCGGCGCGATCGGGGCCGCGCGCAGCCGGAAGCGCTCCTTCGGGAACATCTTCGCGTCGTCGATGATGTGATTGGAGTTGCCGAAGTTGACCAGCACCTTCTTCCCGACCTGCGCCCAGTCCGGACCCATCCCCTCCTGCTCGCTGAGCGACAGCGCGGCACCGGCCTTGCGCAGCTTCTCCCACCAGTCGAGCCAGCTGCCCAGTCCGTCCACGGTGAACCCGACCTGCCCGTCCTCGGTCCACAGCTGCTCGCCCCGCTGCCGCAGCCACGCCTCGAAGGTCAGGTCGTGGTCGGGCGCGTACGGCACGCCCTTCCGCTTGCCCGGGTTGTTCTTGCTGTAGGCAACCAGCAGGTCGGCGAGGCTGTCCCAGGTCCAGCCGGGTCCCTCGGCCGGGATGGTCACACCGTCGGCCTGCGCGACGGTCTCGTTGTAGCGGATCACGGGTGTGAAGATGGCGAACGGCAACGTGTTCAGCTCGCCGGCCAGCTTGAACGTCTCCAGGTCTTCCTTGCTGTAGTCGTCCCACCTGAACGTCGGCAGGTCGTCCAGCTTCCGGTACAGCTTGCTCTTGTGGTACGTCAGCACCTGCGGTGACGCGATCCAGAAGATGTCCGGCACGTCGCGGGCCGCGATCTGCGTCGTCATCCGCTCCTGGAAGGCGGTGTAGTCGGCGAACTCCGGCTCGATCGTGATCGACGGGTTCGCCGTGCTGAACTGCTTCAGCGCCTTGGTGTAGTTCTGCTGCCGGATGCTGTTGCCCCACCACGCGTACCGCAGCGTGACGTTGCCGCCACCACCCGACGCCCCGCCACCACTACCGCTGCACCCGGCCACCACCCCGGTCGCGGTGCCCGTCGCCAGCGCGAGCTTGAGAAATCCTCGTCGATCCATGACGCTCTCCTCACACACAGACCAGTACTTCGAACAACCCGATTTCCGGTAGCCGGACGCGCCCGTCGGTCACCGGTAGCCGCTCAGCCGAACGCAGGGCTCGTACGTCGCGTACGCCGTCCGGGAGCCGGAGCTCGGCCGGACCGATTCGCACAGGCGGCGCGAATCGCTGGTCGGTGTCCCCCGATCTGTTCAGCAGGTGTACGACGAACCCGGCCGCGGACCGGCCGAGCACGATCTCCACCTGCTCCGGCAGGTCCGTCTGCACCCGCGGACCACCGGCTCTCACCACCTCGTCGACGAAGAGGTCGCGGTGCACACTCAGCCCGACCTCGCGGTACGACCGCCCGACGGTCCACGGCAGCAGCACCACGTTGCCCTGCCGAACGACCCCGGGATGCTCGAGCTGGACGTGCCCGTGACACTTCTCCGGCGGCCCGTACGGCGCTCTCGACAAGGCACGCAGGCCGGCCTCGGCAGCCGTCTCGACCACGTGGAAGGCGCCGAACACCGGGATGCCACCCTCCAGGTGCAGCGACCGCGTCGACTCCTCCGTGTCGTAGCTCGCGATCCGCCGTACTCCGTCGACCGTAGTGTTGCCCGTGGCAACCACGCCGCCCTCGTAGCCGCCGAGGTCGACGTCACCGAGGTCCGGCAGCACGACCACCCGGTAACGACTCAGGTCGACGTCGCCGAGCCGGTCCTGCGGAAGAACGTCGAACGGCACGTGCCGTTGGAGCAACGACAGGTACAGCCCTTGAAACTCAGCGGAGTTGTCGCGGACCAGCAGGGTCTCGGCGGCGGGGACGAGGTCGGTGTAGACCTCGGTGTGGTCCCGGTGGAACCGGGTCAGCTCGCCGGCGACCGTCAGGCACGCGTAAGGACTGTCGGACGGCGTGCCCATGATGTACGTGGACGGGTTCGCGCCGCGGGCGATTGCCTGGAGCAAGTACTGCGCGAAGTGGTTCGGGTCCTCGCTCGCCATTCGGTACGGCATGTCCACGAACCCGACCGAGTTGGTCAGCACGGGCACACTCGGCCGGTAGGTCTTCGCCGCGCTCACGCTCTCGCTCGTCCGGTGGTGCCACAGCGGCCGGCCGATCGCGTTGTTCGCCTCGTGGAAGACGATGTCGGCCTGGTCGCCGAGCACCAGCGGCGCCTCGGGTCGCCGGGCGGCGAGATGGTCCCGGATCCGTGTGGTCAGGTCGGCCAGCACGTCCTTCGAGAACTGCTGCCATTCGCCGTACCCGGGTGACTCCTTGCCCTCCGGGAGCGGTTTGCCGTACCTCTGCGCGCAGTTCACGCAGTGGCAGACACCCCAGTAGCGGCGGCTGTAGTCGACCTCGTTGAACGACATCCAGTTGCAGAAGAAGCCGTCCAGCGGATAGCGGTCGAGCACCTCGTCGAGTACGTCGAACAGCCGCAGCTGGTAGTAGTCGCCGCTCGGGCAGACACTCGTCAGACCGTTGTAGACCTGAGCCTCGCCGGTCGGCGCGACGAAGCACCAGTCGGGATGGGCCTCGGCGCGGCGATGGTCGATCTTGGAGAAGTCCATCCGGCCCATCACCCGGACCCCCCGCCGCGCCGCGGCCTTCACCGCGTCGCCGACCAGGTCGCCGGACGGACGCTCGGCGAGGTGGGGGTTGCGGGTCTGGAAGTCGAGGTCGGTCGGGTAGTTCGACAAGATCCCGCCGACGCTCAGCAGCCAGGTGTCGGCGCCGAACTCCACCAGGTAGTCCAGCACCTTCTCGACGTCGAGGCCGGCGTCGATCTCGCGCAGGTTGGTCTGGAACATCCGGAAGGGTTCATGCCACCACAGCCTCATGGGCGTCCCCTTCGCAGCGTCTTGTAGAGCGCCGAGTGGTCCAGGTCGCCGTCGCCGTCCGCGACGGCCGCGTTCATCAGCTGCTGGGTCGCGGCCGTGTTCGGCAGCGCCAGGTCGAGGTCGGCCGCGGCCTGGACGGCGAGGCCGAGATCCTTGCGGTGCAGGCGAATCCGGAAGCCCGGTTCGAACGTCTCCCGGACCATCCGCTCGCCGTGCAGCTCGAGGACGCGTGAGCTCGCGAAGCCACCCATCAGGGCCTCCCGGACGACCGCCGGATCCGCGCCGGCCGCCTGCGCGAACATCAGAGCCTCGGCGACCGCCTCGATCGTCAGCCCGACGACGATCTGGTTCGCGACCTTCGCGGTCTGGCCGGCGCCGACCGCGCCGATCAGCGTGATGTTCTTGCCGAGCGTCTCGAAGATCGGCCGGGCCCGCTCGAACACCTCCGGCCGCCCGCCGGCCATGATCGTCAGCGTCGCGTCCCGGGCGCCGACCTCGCCCCCGGACACCGGCGCGTCGAGGTAGTCGGAGCCCTGCTTCTCGATCCGCAGCGCGAACCCCTGGGTCGCGGTCGGCGAGATCGAGCTCATGTCGATCACCAGCGACCCCGGCCGCAACCCTTGCGCCACACCGTCGGCGCCGAACAACGCGTCCTCGACGTCCGGGGTGTCCGGCACCATCAGGATCACCACGTCGGACCGCTCGGCGGCCTCCGCTCCGGACTGGCAGCGGTACGCGTCGACATCGGTCCGGCCGCGGTAGACCGAGAGCTCGTGGCCGGCGGCGATCAGGTGCTCGGCCATCGGCCGCCCCATCACGCCCAGTCCGACGAAGCCGATCTTCATGAGGCGCTCCAATCGACGTGCACGATCTCGAGCAGCCCCGCCGTCGGGATGACCACCTCGGCCCGGCCATCGGCAACCGTCGGCTCGACGTCCACGCCGGCCACGAGCAGCCGCGCCGTCACCCGATCCGTGGGTACGGCGACCGACACCGTCTGCGGCGGCAGCGGAAGGGTCTCGCGGATCGGGCCGCGCATCGCCATCGGGTTCGTGAGGTTGACCAAGGCAACAGCCACGCTCGTGTCTCCCTGGTGGACGGCGACATCGAGCAGCCCGGCGCCGTCGACGGTCACCTCGGGCGTCTTGCCGAGCGCCCAGCCGACCGCGTTCGCGATCAGCCGGCCGTGGTCGGCCTGCAGCGCCTCCCAGAAGATCGCGCCGAGGTTGAACGGGAAGTACACGGTCCGGCCGCCGTCGGCGTTCTCCGTGCAGATCACCGCCGGCCGGTCGGGCGCCTCGCGCTGGTAGACCTCCTCCATGGGCAGGTCCGGGAAGTCCGGGATGAACCGGAACGGCGCGATCGCGACGGCATCGGCCTCGACGCCGAGGATGCGGGTCCCACCGATGATCCGGCTCGCGCCCTCGAAGCCCTCGTTCAGCGGGTGCGAGTCCATCAGCGCGATGTAGTTGTTCTTCACCGCGCGGCTCGACTCGGTCAGCCGGATCCCGAGCACCTCGCCGAGGCCGAAGTCGTCGCGCGCCCGACCGCGTTCGTCGTACAGGGAGGTCTCGTACGCAGCCACGAGTGACCCGCCGTTGTCGACGTACTCCTCGAGTACGGCGCACTGCTCGTCGCTGAGCTGCTCGGCGTTCGCGAGGACGACGACCTTGAACGGGCGGAGCCGGTCGGCGGACAGGACCTGGTCGGAGATGAACTCGAACGGCACCCGCGCCTCGACCAGCGCGTGGTAGAAGCCGTCCTCGTGGTCACCACGGTGGTCGTTGCGGAGCTGGCCGGCGCGGGTCGGGTCGAGCAGCGCGACCTCGGCCGTGATCCGTAGATCCTTCAGCACCGGCTCGACTTTCGCGTGCAGGGTGAACGCCTCGACGATCGGCTCGACCCAGCGCCGGTCCGGCACACTCGCGTTGAACTTGGTGAACCACGGCAACGCGCCCTGGGCGAAGCCGTCGACGATCCACGTCTTCACTTCCTCGCCCGGTGCGACCGAGTCCTTCCAGCGGTACTGGTGATGTTCCGGACCCACAGACGTGATCAGGCGGACCGGGCGGTCGGGGAAGACGCCGCGGTTGCGCTTGCCGTTGCGGCCGGCGCCCCACGGCGCCTCGATCCCGGACCGGCCCTGCTTGTCGATGATGAAGATCGGGTAGAGCCGCTCGGCCAGCCCGCGGTCGAGATCACGGGCGGCCAGGGCGCCGAGGTTCGGGATGAACCGCGCGTGCGGGCGGATGTCGCGGACTGCCTGGTCCCAGATCCCGACCAGCTCACTCAGCCGCCGGCGCCGCCAGCCGACGTACTCGTGCCAGCCCTCGGCCTGCTCGGCGACCGGAAGCTCCAGACCGGTGTCGTCGCGGAACGACCGGCGGGCGGCCTCGCTGTACGAGATGCCGTAGTACCCCTCCCACCGGTTCGCGAAGATCGCGTCCACGTCGTACTCGCGGACGATCTCGCGCGCCACCTCGGTGATGAACTCCCGGTGGTACGACGTGAACGCGCACGTCAGCCAGATGTCGGGATGCGCCCAGTGCTCGAGCGGGTTGCCGTCCTGGTCGCGAGCGAGCCACTCCGGATGGGCGGCCGCCGCGTCCGCGTGCACCGCGTGCGGGTCGACGCGGGCCATCACGCTCATCCCGAGGCTGCGGGCGCCGTCGACCAGGGTGCCGAACGGGTCGGTGTCGGCGAGGTACTTGCTGCGGTGGTGGTACTCGAGCTGGGTCGGGTAGTAGGCGATGTACCCGCCCGCGCTGATGCAGGTCGCGTTGGACCGGCTGCTGCGCATCAGGTCCAGCCAGAAGTCGGCGTCGAAGTGCAGCGGATCGTCCTCGGCCAGCGTGATCTGCGCCCATCGGGTCGCCTCCGACGGCCAGTCCGGACTGCGCTTGCCCGTCGTTCTGGTCGCCTGGTGGTCGGACTCTGTGTGCATTGCACCTCCATCGCCGGGTTGGACGATTGTCAGACAAGATTGCACGCCTGGCAAGAGCTGGTGTTAGGCTCCTCACGTGGAGTACCGCGGACATCAGCTGAGTGCGAACGTCTCGATGCTGTTCACCGAGCTGCCCTATCCGGAGCGGTTCGCGGCCGCCGCGCAGGCCGGTTTCACGACGGTCGAGTCGTGGTGGCCGTTCGCCGTACCCGATCCGTCGGCGGCCGAGCTCGACTCACTTGTGCGGTCGGTCGAGGCGGCGGGGGTGACGCTGAGCGCGCTGAACTTCTACGGCGGAGACATGCCGGCCGGCGAACGTGGTGTGGCCTCACATCCCGACCGGCAGGACCAGTTGGCCGCCAACGTGCGGGCCGTGGTCGCCATCGCCGAGCGCACCGGGTGCCGGCTCTTCAACCTGCTCTACGGCCAACTCGACGACCGCTGGCCGCCGTCGCTGCAGGCCGACACGGCGGTCGATGCCATCCGCTCAGCCGCAGCAGCCGTCGGCCACCTCGGCGGGACCGTCCTGCTCGAGCCGCTCACCAAAGGGCTGAACGGCAACTATCCCCTGCTCACCGCCGACGACGTACTCGCGATCCTGCACGGACCGTTGCAGGACGTCGACAACGTCTCGCTGCTCTTCGACACCTTCCACCTGGGCAGCAACGGCGTCGACCTCGTAGAGACCGCCACCGCCCTGGGCGCCGGCCTGGCCCACGTCCAACTGGCCGACTCCCCCGGCCGCGGCGAACCAGGCTCCGGCGCCCTCCCGCTCACTCAGACCCTGGACGCCCTGAAGACCGCCGGCTACCAGGGCCTGGTCGCCTGCGAGTACAAACCCACCACCGACACCACCTCGAGCCTCAGCTGGCTCGATTGAGCTCGCGCAGCGCCTTGACGAGGTCACGCTGGGCGTCGATCGTTGGGGGAGCATGAGAATGCCGAGGGGGAATCATGCCGGGGGCGTCTGGACTGCCTTATTTACAAGGCCAGTGGCGACGGCTGTCCACTGCTGAGTGCGCCGGGCGGTATCCGGCCGAGCTCACCTTCGTCACCGCGACGTACCGCGGCGTCCGTGGTCGCGATCAGGGAATGATCTGGTGGGACGCGGGGACCTATCGACTCGCCGACGACCGGACCCTGGTCCTGAGCACGGCGACCGACGAACTGGTCGAGTACGCCGTCGAGGTCACGCCGCAGCGCTTCACCTTCACCGACCCGCAGGGGTGTGAGGTCGTGTACGAGCGCCTGACCTCTCCCCCGCCGTAGTCCTGGGTCCAGTTCCAAGGGGGAGAAAGATGTCCACTGGTGACGAACTGTCCGGCGCTGTCGAGCTGCCCGGCGTCCCGCTCGCCGTGCCGATCGCGTTCGAGTCCGAGCAACCGGACCCCGACGCACCGCCGATTCCGGGGCCGGATCCAGGTCCGTTCCCGCCGTCCGGTCCGCCGGAGCTGCCACCGATCGCCGTCAAGCCGTGCAACCTCGGGTTCAAGGACGGCTGCTACGCGGTGACGTTCAAGCCCAAGGGCCCGGCCCGGCCGCTGGTGGGCACGCTCCGGGTGGACCGCGGCGCGCCTGATGCCGGGCCGGACGGCGTCATCGTGAGCGGCGACCTCTACACCGGCGCACCGCCGTGGGTCGTCCAGCCCGTCGCGAACCCCGCGCCCGGGCAGGGCGGATCCGTCGCGGCATCGCTGAGTCGCGGCGGCCTGCCGTTCGAACTGCTGCCGGTCCGCAGGATTCCCATCCATCCCAGGCATCGCTATCACTCCTACCTGAGCGGCACCCGGCTCTCGGCGCCCGCGTTCACGCTCGGGAATCGTCCCTGCCGGCTCACCATCGACGTCGACCAGTTCGACTACACCCACCCGGCCGCCGGATCACACGAGGGTTCCTTCCCCGCGTCCGCGAGCCGCAGCCTGCGCTTCGTCCTGCATCGAAGCAGCCCGAGCTTCCCCCACCCGGTCTTCGGCGGCCCCAGCTACCAGGGCCGCGTGTTCCAGGGGACCGTTGACCGCGGATCGATCACGCTGACGTGGGTCTCGTCGTACCTGCGCCGGGCCGTCCTGGAGATCGACGTACTGACCGGAGCGGTCGCGCCGGCCCCGGTCCCGCACCCGTCGGGGACCGGCAGCGAGTACTTCGACAGCGTCTTCGCCGGCGCCCGCTGGGAGCTCACCGTCGAGGAGGACCAGATCGACGTGGGGGTGCCCGGCGGCGTCGACCCGAACGCCTGCTGGTCGAGTGCCGACCTGCACAACCTGATGACGACGGTTCGCAAGGCTTCCACGAATCTGGACGCCGAGTGGCGGACCCATCTGATCGTGGTGCCGGCCGCGATGGGGTGTTCCCGGGGCGTGATGTACGACCAGATCGACGTACCCCGGGAAGGGTCGGCGAGCTTCTCCGACGACGGCTATCCGGCTTCGCACTCCAGCAACTTCGGGGATGCCGAGGACGAGATGCAGCGGGACGTTCCGCGCGCGTACCTCCGGTCGGCCAGCCACGAGGTCACCCACGCGTTCAACCAGATCCACCAGGAGAGCGAGACGTCGGCGGACAACTCGATCATGACCACCACCCCGAGCGTCGCCGACGTTCTCGGCGGACCCACCACCGGCGCGCCCGGGGTGTTCCCGGACCAGATCAACCTCGGCTTCAACCCGACCGTCCGCAACCACCTCGCCCACATGCCGGACCCGGTGATCAGGCCAGGCGGCTGGCCGTTCGCCAGCTGGTTCCCGTCCGGCGCGCCGCAAGCCGGTGACCGGGAACTGTTCGACGCGTCCGAGCTGTCGCTCGAGGTCACCGTCGACACCGAACGAGCCGCCTTCGGTGCACCGGTCACGGTGACCTGGACGCTGACCAACACTTCGGACGCGGAGCTCATCGTGCCCAACGACGTCCGGCTGGAAGGGCTGTTCGCCACCCTGACCGTCACCGGCGACCGCGGCGGCGAGCGCCCCGTCCGGCCGTTCGTGATCGAGTGCGAGACCGTTCGGCTCGCACCACTCGCCCCTGGCGGACGGCTGACGGCGAGCTACCGGCTGTTCTGGAGCACCGCCGGGTTCGCCCTCGACCGGCCCGGCCGGCACCTCGTCACCGTGGCGGTGACCTGGTCGACCGCGGGCGTCCCGGTCGGCGTCGCCGGACAGGTCGAGCTGTGGGTGGACCATCCCACCAACGACGCCGAGAACCGGGACGCCGCGCTGGCGATGAACCCGGAGGTCGGCAAGTGGGTCGCCCTCGGCGGCAACGCCTACCACCTCACCGAAGCGGTCGAGCGGCTGACCGCCCTGGCCGGTGGCGGAGCCGGGCCGGAAGCCCGGGCCGCCGATGCCGGCCCGTCCTCACGAGTCGCCGAAGCCTTCGCCGGCCTGCTGCCCGACCGCGGCACCGACATCGCCGGCTCGACCGCCAAGCGGACCCGCCGCGCCCCGGCCAAGAAGGCGCCCGCCCGCAAGACGGCCAAGAAGACCGGTCGCTAGCGCGCACCACGGGTGCGTAGTTGCCAGCAGCAACTACGCACCCGGCGCCGGGGCGAGGGCCGGGTAGGGGTGTTCGGGGAGGCCGAGGTTGCGGTAGACGAAGCGCGGGATGCGGGTGAGGAAGCCGTTCAGGAAGGCCGAGCAGTGCGCGATCACCAGGTGGCTGTGCTGACCGGGTGAGAACCAGACCCAGCCGTCGGCCATCCGGAACGGGGTGGGCGGGTTCGCCATCAGGTACTCCATCTGGCGTGGGTGGATCACGTCGTACGCGAACTTCAGGTCCTGGGCGGTGACCGCGAACTTCTCGTTGAACGCCTCGGACTCGAAGCTGATCCCGCGCCCCCAGCCCCGGCGGTTGACCTCCAGCCAGGGCATCACCAGCGGCAGCTGGAACCCGAGGATCGGTTCGCTGTGGTTCTCGGTGACGGTCCGGGTCTGGGTCCGGCCCTCGCTGTCGGTGTAGGTCTCGGTGCGCGTGGTCTTCCAGTGGTGCGTGAACGCGACGAACGGCGGCCCGTTCCCGTCGCGGCCCCGGATCACCTCACTCGTGCTGTGGCCGTGACCGGACTGGGTGACCGGCGGGAGGTTCAGCAGGCTGTCGTCCTCGCCGACCCAGTACCAGTCCGGGTGGTGGTAAAAGGTCAGCCGCTGCGGCGGCTCGGGGATGATCCAGCGGTCCAGCAGCGCTGCGTCGATCGCGTCGGCGACAGTGGCGAGCTGGTCAAGCCAGGGCGCGAGCAGCTCGGGGTCCTTGCGCGGCGGGTCCAGGACGACCAACTGGTCGGCGTCGATGCTGAGGTTCACGCCGGGCCGGCCGGCGGCCAACGCGGCCAGCCGCTCGCACACCTGCGGAGTCAACGCCTCCGAGGCAAACGCCGGATCGAGTACGCCGACCTGCCACCCCGGACCCAGTTGCGGCGGGGCCGGGACCGCGGTCGCCTCGACACCGAACCGCGGTTGCGTCGTGCCTCCGGTGATCCACAGCTCCGGCAGCCGCCTGGAGAGCGTGACCATGCCGACCCAGCCCGACCAGTGGTCGGACTTGTACTCGATCACCTGGAACAGCCGGCCCGAGCCGGTGCGGCCGAGGATCTGGTCGTCCGGCCGCCGGTTGAAGCCGATCCCGAACGGCGGGTTGCCGAGCCGGGCGATGGAGTCGAACGCCGGGCTGTTCACGAACGTCCAGCCTCGCGCCCGCAGCGACTTGATGTACTGCTGCCGGCGCACGAGCGCGACAATGCCCACGACGATTCCTGCCGCGACCAGCAGCAGCAGGAACAGGACGACGATCGACCCTGCGCTCACGTCCACCTCCTTGGTGACCCCGGTTCGGAGGATAGCCGCGCGGAGGTCCTCAGGACTGCGCCAAGGCCGTCGGCAGCGGCGCCGCGTGCACGATCTGGAGGCGGCTGACGGCGCGTGTCAGTACGACGTACAGCCGGTGCAGCCCGCGTGGTTCGGCGGCGACGATCCGGGCCGGCTCGGCCACGACGACCGCGTCGAACTCCAGGCCCTTCGCGAGCGTGGCCGGGACGCAGACCAGCCGCGCGGTGTCCATCGTGTCCTCGGCCTCGCCGAGCAGCCCCGGCTCGAGTCCGGCCGCGGCCAGTGCGTCGCGCAGGGCTTCGACCTGATCGTCGGCGGCGATCACGGCGACCGAGCCCTCGCCGGCCAGCGCGCTCCGGCACGAGGCGATGAGTGCCTCCGGCAACGAGTCTTCGTCGGTCGCGACGATGCTCAGCGCATTGGTGACCGCCCGGACGCCGCTCGGGATGCCGAGCGTCGGCGCGATCTGCGGCAACAGCTTCGCGGCGAAGTCGATGATCTGATCCGGCACCCGGAAACCGCGGTCGAGCTCGGCCACGACGCCGTCCGGCTTCTCGAGGTGACCGAGCACCCGGTCCCAGGAGCCCGCGGCCCACGGGGTGGTCGCCTGGGCGAGATCGCCGAGCACGGTCGCCGAGCCGGTGCGGCAACGGCGGCCCAGCGCCCGCAGCTGCATCGCCGAGAGGTCCTGCGCCTCGTCCAGGACGAGGTGGCCGAGTGATCCGGTCCGGCGTTCGATCAGGTCGTCGAGCTCGTCGAGCAGGATCGTGTCGGCGGCCGACCACTTCGCCGACTTCCAGGACCGCGGAGCCTTGCTCCACAAGAGGGCCTGGTGTTCGTCGTCCGTCAAGTCGGCACCGGCCGCTTGGGCCAGGAAGTCGGCGTCGGAGAACAGCCGGTGCAGCACCTGCTCGGGCGCGACGCGCGGCCAGACCGCGTCGACCAGCTCTTTCACCGGCTTCGAGCGGGCCACGGCGTTCTGCACCCGGTCGTCCGGCGACTCCCCACGGCGTTCCATCAACACCAGAACAGCGTGGGCGATTCGCTGCGCGAGGGCAGCTCGGCCGGGTGCGTAGCGGGTCGACTCGCGGAGCGCGGCGACGATCTCCTCAGCCTCGTAGTCGTGCACGCGGTAGCGCTGGGATCCCTTGCTGTACAGGATCCCGGCTGCCGGCTTACCGACGTACGACCACAAGGCGCGGTGCAGCACGCGCGCCATTCGGACGTCGCCCTTGACCCGCGCGGCCTCCGGCTCGTCGGATGCGGCGGCCGGCACGTTGATCAGCTCGTCGATGGTGATCTGGCGTACGTCGACCTCGCCGAGCGCGGGCAGGACCTTGCGGATGTAGGACAGGAACGAGCGGTTCGGTCCGACGATCACGACGCCACCGCGGCTCAGGCGCTCCCGCTCGGTGTAGAGCAGGTACGCGACGCGGTGCAGGCCGACCGCGGTCTTGCCGGTGCCGGGCGCGCCCTGGACGCAGACGCTCGGGTGCAGCGGCGCGCGGACGAGGTCGTCCTGCTCGGGCTGGATCGTGGCCACGATGTCGCGCATCGGGCCGGTGCGCGGGCGCTCGATCTCGGCCCGCAGGAAGGCGTCGGCCTGGCCGGACTCGGCGGCGCCGATCAGCGGCTCGTCCTCAAACCCGGTCAGCTCCGCGGTGTCGGAGAAGCCGTAGCGGCGGCGCATCAGGACGCGCTGGCGGTCGCTGCGCGTGGCCCGGTAGAACGGCACCGAGACCCGCGCCCGCCAGTCGATCACCAGCGGGGCGCCGGTGCCGTCGTGCACATGCCGGCGGCCGATGTAGAACCGGTCCAGCTCCTCGATCGCGCCGTGCTCGTAGTCGAGCCGGCCGAAGAACAGCGGCACATCCGGCATGTCGACCAAGGCGAGGGTGCGCCGCTCGTGCGCGCGGGTGTTGGCCTCGTTGGTGAAGCGCTCGTCGTTGTCCTCACCCCCGATCATCGGGACGTCGCGGGTGGCCACGTCCCGGTGCATGCGGGCCAGCGCGGCGCGGGCCTCGGCCAGGAAGGCACGCTCGGCCTCGAGCTCAGCGGGCGGGATCAGTGCGGGTTCGACCATCGGGAAGCCTCGTCTCGTGGGTGCAGGTCGACGAACGACGGACTGGCGGCGATCAACAGGGTCCCGCCCCGGATCCATCCGGTTCGTTGCGATCCTTCACAACACAAGCCACCGAGAAGCCCAGCAAGTTACCACCACCCCAACCACCCCGCCACCGAATATCCGCCCAGGCGCTGCGCGCAGAGACGTGGGTCAGCGGTAGCGGCGGGCGACGTTGGTTGCCTTGGACTCCCCAGCCTCCCACTGGGCGATCCAGGGGCCGGTGCCTTCGGACTGGTCGAGGATGCCGTCCTCGAGCCAGGTGTGGGCGCCGTCGAGGACGCGCTGGGCCAGCCGGCGGTCGGCGCTGTCGGTGTTGTTCCACAGTTGGTCGAAGAGGTGCTCGACGCGGAGGCGGGCCTGCTCGCAGAACGCCTCGGCCAGCTCGTACGCCGGCTCGCCGCGTGACGGGTCGTCCGCGCGGAGCATCGCGGCCCGCGAGCAGGACGCGGCCATCGCGAACAGCTCGGCGCCGATGTCCACGATCCTGGCCAGGAACCCCTGGTGGTACTCGAGCTTCGCCTGCCACCGGCCCATCCCGTAGAACGTCTGCCGCGCGAGCTTCCGCGACGACCGTTCGACGTACCGCAGATGCTTGGCGAGCGGACCGAACTCGGCATACGACGTGGGTACTGCGCCCTTGCCGACTGCCAACTGTGGCAGCCACTTCGCGTAGAACCCGCTTGCGCTCACCGCGGCCCGGGCCTTGGCCTGCAGGTTGGCGTCCGCCGACGCGAGGTCACCGGCCGCGGCCAGGTGCGCGTCGACCGCCTCCCGGGCGATCAGCAGGTGCATGATCTCGGTCGAGCCCTCGAAGATCCGGTTGATCCGCAGGTCCCGCAGGATCTGCTCCGCCGGTACGGCGCGCTCGCCCCGCGCGGCCAGCGAGTCAGCACTCTCGTACCCCCGCCCGCCACGGATCTGCACCAGTTCGTCGGCGATCTTCCACGCCATCTCACTGGACCACAGCTTCGCCAGCGCGGCCTCGATCCGGATGTCCTTGCTGCCCGCGTCGGCCAGTTGCGCCGACAGGTCGAGCACGGATTCCAGGGCGAACGTGGTCGCCGCGATGAACGAGATCTTCTCCGCCACCGCCGCGTGCTTGCCGATCGGCCGTCCCCATTGCACCCGCTCCGCCGACCACTCGCGCGCGATCTTCAGGCACCACTTGGCGGCCGCCGTACAGGTCGCCGGGATGGACAACCGGCCGGTGTTCAGCGTGGTGAGGGCGATCTTCAGGCCCGCGCCCTCGCGCCCCAGCCGATTCTCGACCGGCACCCGGACCTGGTGGAAGCGGGTGACGCCGTTCTCGATCCCGCGCAGCCCCATGAACGCGTTGCGGTTCTCGACCGCGATCCCCGGTGAGTCCGTCTCGACCACGAAGGCGCTGATACCGCCCTTGCCGCCGTCGTGCGCCGGCACTCGGGCCATCACCACGACGAGCTCGGCGATCACGCCGTTCGTGGTCCACAGCTTCACGCCGTCCAGCAGATAGGCCTCGCCGTCCTCGGTCGGCGTCGCGGTCGACCCCAGTCGCGCCGGGTCCGAGCCGACGTCGGGCTCGGTGAGCAGGAAGGCCGTCACCGCGCCGGCCGCGCACCGCGGCAGGAACCGCTGCTTCTGCTCGTCGGTGCCGAACATCTTCACCGGCTCGGGGACGCCGATGGACTGGTGCGCGGAAACCAGCGCGCCGAGGCTGGGGTGCACGGACGAGACCAGCATCAGCGCTCCGCCGTAGTACGACGCCGACAGCCCGAGGCCGCCGTACTCCCTCGGGATCTTGATGCCGAACACACCCAGCTCGGCGAACCCCTGCAGGTACTCGTCCGGGACCTTGGACTCGCGTTCGATCAGCAGTCCGTCGAGGGTCTCGCAGTACGCGCGGAGCCGGCCGAGGAACTCCTCGCCGCGGGTGACGTCGTCCGCGGCGGGCCGTGGATGCGGGTGGACGAGCGACAGGTCGAAATCGCCGAGGTACAGCTTCTTCGCGAAACTCGGCCTGGTCCACTCGGTCTCGCGGGCAGCTTCCGCGACCTTCCGGGCCTCGCGCTCACTGACGTGGGTGGTCATGCCACATCCCTCCTGGCTGGGGCGCGCACACTACCCACCAGTCTTACCCGGAAGTAGCTCCAGGGGAACCGCTCGATGTGGCCAGGTCCCGACGACCGGCCTCCGGCTCGGCGTCACGCTCCTTCGCGCGATCGGAGGGCGCCGGGCAGGCGGGTTGCCTGTGCACGCGACCGCCGCCAAGCCGCCGATATTTCCAGCACTGTTCGTTGTAGTCGTAGTAGGTGTCGACGCCGCCGACCGAGATCATGGTCGCCTCCGGGAGAGCCTCCTGTTCATCCGCCCACTGCTGGACGATGGTCCTCAAGTACCCGCGGCCATTCCTTGACAGCTTCCGGTAAGCGTTTGCCATGATCAGCTGGTGATCTATGAGCTGAACCATGTCGGTGGGCGGATCCGGGACCTGGACGCGAGTCTGGCGTTCTACGGCGAGACAGTCGGAGCTGAGGTGGTGGACCGGCTGTTCATGGCGAGTGCGAACGTCGACCGGGTGCACATCCAGATCGCGACCGGCCTGGTGGAGCTCCTGCACAACCGGGATCCTGACCCGGATGCGACGTACGGGCTGAACCACGTCGGCTTCATGACCGACGACCTGGACGGCGACTACGCGCGGCTGATCGACGCCGGGTACGGCGAGCTGTCCGCGCCGAGAGTCGCGGGCAGCGGGCAGGGACGGCTCGCGTTCCTCTCCGACCCGAACGGCGTCCGCATCGAGCTTCTCCAGCGTGCGGAGGAGTTCCGGGTGCCGCCGATCACCTCAGGTCCGGTACGGCGGCTGTCGTACGTCGCCTTGTCCGCACCCGATCTCGACGCGGCGATCGAGTTCTACGGCGACCACCTCGGCATGGAACGCTGGACGCCCGATCAGCCCGACGACGCGGTCTACTTCCGGTTCGGCGGCGACGCCGTGAAGCTGCTGCCGACCGCCGGCACACCGGTCAGCCACCTCGGCCTCGAAGTGACCGACCCGGGCAGCGACGTACGCGACCCGGACGGCAACCAGCTGAGGTTCATCCGTGGATTGCACGGGTGAACCCGTGCCTGCACCTACGCGGCGTCGGTGCGGGCCTCGGTGACCAGCCGGCCGCGATCTGTGCCGGGGAAACGATCCAGCATGGCCTGGACCTCGGCCGCGTCGACGTTCGCGCCGAACAGCTCGGTGCCGGGTTCGAGACGCATGCCCTCGGCCAGCGGACCGGCGACGACCGGGTCGAAGCCGAGCGCGTCGACGATCGCTGCCACCGCGGCGGCGTCGGCGGGTGCACCGGCGATCGCGATCGCCTTGCGGTCCGGGGATCCGGCGGGCCGGGCGCCGTCCTCGAGGTCGTGGTAACCCATGTGGTTGAACGCCTTGACCACGCGCGACTCGGGCAGGAACGCCTGCACGGTCTCGCTGGACGACGTGCGCGGGTCGGTCAGGTCGTCGCGGACGCCGTCGATCTCCCACCAGTAGTTCATCGCGTCGATCACCAGCTTGCCACGCAGCGCCTCGGCCGGGATCGTGCGGTACTTGCCCAGGGGCAGTGCCAGGACGACGACGTCGGCCTGCGCGACCGCCTCGGCCGAGGTGGTGGCGACCGCGCCCGGCGTGACGATCTCGACGATCAGCGCGATCTTCGACACCTCACCCGAGCCGGCGATCAGCACCCGGTACCCGGCCGCGACCGCGAGCCGGGCGAGCACGGTGCCGAGCTTCCCGGCGCCGAGGATGGCGATGGTCGGCATTCGGGTCACCCGGCCAGGATGTCGCGGACCAGTGGGACGACCTTCTCGCCGTACAGCTCGACCGCCTTCAGCCGCGCGCTGACCGGCAGCTGGCCGGCGGTGTAGATCAGGTCGAACCGTCCGACGCCGAGCCGCTGGATGGCGCCGGCGATCCGGCGGGCCACGGTCTCCGGCGAGCCGACGTACATGGACCCGTGCGCGACCTCGGAGTCGAACTCCTGCCGCTTGACCGGCGGCCAGCCGCGGAGCGCGCCGATCCGGTCCCGCATCACCTTGTACCGGGGCCAGAACAGCTCCTTCGCGTCCTCGTCGGTGTCGGCGATGAAGCCCGGCGAGTGCATCCCGACCGGGTGCGCGACCGTGCCGTACTGCTCGGCCGCCCGCCGGTACAGATCCAGGTACGGCGCGAACCGGTCCGGCGCTCCCCCGATGATCGCCAGCATCAGCGGCAGGCCGTAGTACGCCGTACGCACGACGGACTGCGGTGACCCGCCGACGCCGACCCACGTGGTCAGGCGACCGGACTCGGTCTTCGGGTAGACGTCGGCGTTTTCCAGCGCGGCCCGCGTGGTCCCGCTCCAGGTCACCGGCTTCTCGTCGAGCAGCTCGACGAACAGCTGCAGCTTCTCCTCGAACAGGACGTCGTAGTCCTTGAGGTCGTAGCCGAACAGCGGGAAGGACTCGGTGAACGAACCGCGGCCCAGGATGACCTCGGCCCGGCCGTTGGACAGCGCGTCCACGGTCGCGAACCGCTGGTACACCCGCACCGGGTCGTCCGAGCTGAGCACGGTCACGCCGGACCCGAGCTTGATCCGCGAGGTCCGGGACGCGATCCCGGCCAGCACCGTCTCCGGCGTCGAGATCGAGTACTCCGGGCGGTGGTGCTCGCCGAGCGCGATCGCGTCCACGCCGAGCTCATCGGCCAGCACCGCCTCCTCGACCACCTGCCGGATCGCGGCCGCGTCCGTCACCGGAACGCCGGCGTCGTCCTCCGGGATGTCGCCGAAGGTGTCGAGGCCGAACACGACGTCCGTCATGAACCCATCTCCTGTCCTGTCACCCGAATAGTCTAGGTTGACATGTCAACACGGAAGTCGGCGGGTCCATTCCTGGGATCGGCCGGCGCGTTCGGAGTGGGTCGCTCATCCGGCCCGGACGATGCGGCCGGGCGGCCCGGACCCTGATGGTGGGGGCGTTACGAGAGGAGACCGTCGTGCCGACCAGTGCCCGCGTCCGATGACCGACTCGCAACGCACCGCAGCGCCCGAGCTGAAGGACCCGGCCGCGGTCATCCGTTCGAAGGCGTACCTGGCGGCGCTCGTGCTGGCCGCGATCCTCGGGATTCCGATCTCGGCCGTCGCGTACGGCTTCCTGGCCCTGGTCAGCGCGATCCAGGAGGCCTTGTTCGTCGATCTTCCGCAGTCGATCTTCACCGGGGGTGTCCCGGCGTGGTGGCCGGTGCCCTGGCTGGTGCTCTGTGGAGTGCTGACCGGGGCGACCATCCGGTACCTGCCCGGCAACGGCGGTCACTCGCCCGCCTTCGGCTTCCATGCCGGTGGGGGTCCGACGCCTGACCGCGAGCTCCCCGGCATCGTCCTGGCCGCCTTCACCACGCTCAGTCTCGGCGCGGTCCTCGGCCCCGAAGCTCCACTGATCGCGATCGGCGGTGGCCTTGCGGCGCTGACCGTGCACCTGCTCCGGAAGGACGCGCCACCGATGGCGCTGACGATCATGGCGTCGGCCGGCAGCTTCGCGGCGATCAGCACGCTGCTCGGCTCCCCTGTCCTCGGCGCGTTCCTGATCATGGAGGCCGCCGGCATCGGAGGTGCGACGCTGAGCCTGGTGGCGCTGCCCGGACTGCTGGCCTCCGGCGTCGGCGCGCTGGTCTTCGTCGGTCTGGACAACTGGACGGGACTCGGCACCTTCTCGCTGTCCCTCACCTCGGTGCCGCCGGCGGTGGAGCCGACGGTGGCGACGATGGCCTGGGCGCTGGTCATGGGTGCTGCCGGGGCACTGCTGGGCTGGCTGATCCGCTGGATCGGGCTGACGTTGCGCCCAGTCGTGCACGTGTCCAGGGTGCTGGTCACGGGGTGTCTCGGCCTCGTCATCGGCCTGACCGCGATGGCCTACCAGCTGATCTCCGGCAACAGCTTCACCCAGGTCCTGTTCTCCGGCCAGGACGCCCTGCCCGAACTGGTCGAGAACGCCACGGACTACTCGCTCGGCGTCCTGATCCTGCTCACCGTCTGCAAGACGGTCGCGTACGGGCTCTCGCTGAGCGCGTTCCGGGGCGGACCGGTCTTTCCCGCGATGTTCATCGGCGCAGTGCTGGGCATCGCCGCGAACGCGTTGCCCGGCATGAGCCTCGCGCCGGCGATCGGAATGGGCATCGGGGCCATGTCCGCCGCGATGCTACGGCTGCCCCTGACCTCGACGCTGCTGGCCACCCTGTTGCTCGGTGCGGACGGCCTGGTGGTGACGCCGCAGGTCGTGGTCGCGGTAGCGGTCGCTTTCGTCGTCACCAACATGCTGCCGGCGCCGGCGCAACGGCCGGCCCAGAAGCCCGCACCGGCGAGCGCACCCGGACGATGACATGAGTCTGATCCCCGAGCCGCTGCGTGGCTACCAACGAGCCTGGCTGGCCCGCGACATCGTCGCCGGTCTGACCCTGTCGGCGGTGGCGATTCCGGAGGTGATGGGCTACACGTCCATCGCCGGCACGCCGATCGTGACCGGCCTGTACACCGTCATCTTCCCTGTCGTGCTGTTCGCCCTGCTGGGCTCCTCACGGCTGCTCGTCGTGGGCGCGGACTCCGCCACGGCCGCGGTCCTCGCTGCCGGCCTGACCGGTCTGGGCATCGCCGGAGTCACGCCCGGATCGCCCGACTGGCTCGGCCTGGCCGGCCTGACGGCGCTGGTCTGCGGTGCGCTGCTGATCGTGG
The DNA here is from genome assembly GCF_053592935.1 of Kribbella sp. NPDC002412. NCBI lineage: Bacteria > Bacillati > Actinomycetota > Actinomycetes > Propionibacteriales > Kribbellaceae > Kribbella > Kribbella sp. NPDC002412. Next base: position 56,534 of record NZ_JBSFBL010000033.1, on the reverse strand, counting down.
CGCGCCTGCTGCGGCTGGGCTTCATCGGGGACTTCCTGAGCGCGTCAGTGCTGATCGGATTCCTCACCGGCGTCGGCATCCAGGTGTTCTCCGGGCAGATCCCGGACCTGCTCGGCATCCCGAAGGGCAAGGGCAACTGGTTCGAACAGCAGTGGCACTGGATCTCCTCGCTGTCCTCGATCGAGCTCGGCACGTTCGCCTTCGGGCTGGCCACGATCGTGATCATCCAGATCTTCAAGCGTTTCATCCCGGTGGTGCCGGGTGCCATCGTCGCCGTGGTCCTGCTGACCGCCATCTCCGCTCTGACCGCCGCGGACACGCACGGCGTGGCCGTGGTGGGCGCCGTCCAGGGCGGCTTCCCGCCGATCGGGCTGCCGTCGGGCATCTCCTGGTCGGACATCGGCAAGGTGCTGCCGACCGCAGTGTCCTGCTTCGTGCTCATCATCGCCCAGAGCGCCGCCACCTCCCGCAGCTTCGCGTTCAAGCACGGAGACTCCGTCGACATCAACCGGGACATCGTGGGGCTCAGCGGCGCCAGCATCGCCGCCGGCCTCAGCGGCACCTTCGTGGTCAACGGCAGCCCGACCAAGACGCAGATCCTCGACGAGCAGAAGGGCCGCACCCAGCTCGCCAACCTGACGATGGCGGCCGCCGTCCTGCTCTTCACGGTGTTCTTCACCGGGTTGCTGGCCGACATGCCCACCGCGGTGCTCGCCGGGATCGTCTTCCTGATCGGCCTCAGCCTGATCGACGTACCCGGCCTGAAGCAGCTGTGGCGGCGACGCCGCGACGAGTTCGTGGTCGCTGTGATCACCGCGGTCACCGTCTTCGCGGTCGGCGTCGAGCAGGGCATCATCCTCGCCGTCGTACTGTCCCTGCTCGACCTCGTCCGGCGGCAGTACACACCGGGTGACTACGTGATCGGTCAGGACCAGGGCGGCGAGCCGACCTACCTGCCGGCCAAGCCGGGCGCGCAAAGCCTTCCCGGGCTGGTGATCTTCCGCTACGACGCGGAGCTGTTCTACGCCAACGCCAACCGCTTCGCCGACCACCTCGAGTCGGTGATCTCCGCGGCTCCCGACCCCGTCCGCTGGGTGGCGCTGGACTGCGGCGCAATCGACGACATCGACTACTCGGCCGGCGTGACCCTCGCCAACCTCGTCAACTACGCCCGGGCGCGCAACGCCCGCTTCGTCCTCGTCCGGCCGGACACCCAACTGCTGTCGACCCTGCGCGCGTACGGCACTCTCGACGCGATCGGCGAAGACAGCATCTTCCCAACCCTCGAGGCAGTCTTCAGCGCCTACCGCGCCGACCCGGGCCCGGTGCCCGCGGCGCGCAGCCAGCGGTGAGGTCGTCGCTACTCGCGTGACATCATCGCCACGGCCTCGCGCTCCAGGTCGACGTAGGGCTCGCCGCTGACGTCGATGGCCACGCGCTTGATCGTGCCACCGGTGAACGACCACGGCGCACCGCCGGGGTAGTCCTGGGTCACCGGGTCGCTGCCGTCGCGTCCGACGCACAAGCCGTCGCCGGCGATCGAGAACTTGCCCGGCTGGGTCTTGATGCGGCCCTCGCCGACCTTGACGTCGCCGTGGTACAGCGACAGCGTGCCGACCGCGACGCCGGGCGGGTCCTCGGCGTCTTTCTCGAAGGCGGCGGACAGAATCACGTCCTCCCCGGTCGGCACGTCCTCTGATGCGACGATCTTCTGCTCGAGACTCCCGACGAAGCTGTAGACGTAGTGCAGCCGGTTGTCCTTGACGTAGAGGGCGTGGCCGCCGAAGCGCGAGCCGTGCGCGAACAGCACGCCCTGCGCCCCGGGCGCGGAGATGTCTACGCGCGCGGCGATCGCGTACGAGCGGTTGCGGATGCTGACCGCCTGGGACTCCGGCACCTCGGCGACGCCCGGGTAGTAGATGTAGCGGTTCCGAGGCGGCGCGAGCAGCGGTCGCGGCGTCGTGAGGAGCTCCAGCGCGGAACGGTCGTCCAGCGGGAAGCCGCCGTTGCTGCCGGCCTCCGCATGCCAGAGGTTGATCAGCTCGCCCAGGCGCTCGGGTTCCTCGGCGGCAAGGTCGTGGACCTCGGAGCGATCGACGTCGGTGTGGTAGAGCTCCCACGTGTCCCTGGCGTAGTCGCCCCAGCCGGCAATGGTCGGGTGGGTTGTGACCGCCTTCCAGCCCTGGTGCCAGATGCCGCGTGAGCCGAGCATCGAGTAGAACTGCGTCTGGCGTGCGCTGGGCAGCGACGCGCTGTCGAAGCTGTAGCGCATGCTGATGCCGTCGAAGTGGCTCTGCTGGTGGCCGGCGATGGTCGCGGGCGCTTCGACACCGAGCACGTCGAGGATCGTCGGGACCAGGTCGATCGCGTGGTGGTACTGCTCGCGGATCTCGCCCCTGGCCTCGATGCCCTGCGGCCAGGAGATGATGCACGGGTCTGAGGAGCCGCCCTCGAACTCGTAGCGCTTCCACATCTTGAACGGCGTGTTGAACGCCATCGCCCAGCCGTTGGGGTAATGGTTGTACGTCGACGGGCTGCCGAGCTGGTCGACCTTGGCGAGGTTCTCCTGCAGGTCGTCCGGGATCCCGTTGGCGATCTTGTTCTCGTTGACCGACCCGTTGGGCCCGCCCTCGCCACTGGCACCGTTGTCGGAGACCACGATGATCATCGTGTTCTCGCTCTGTTCGGTCTCCTCGAGGTAGTCCAGCAACCGGCCGATCTGCGCGTCGGTGTGGGCCAGGAAGCCGGCGTACACCTCTGCCATCCGGCTGAACAGGCGCTGCTCCTCGGCCGACAGCGAGTCCCACGACCGGGTGTAGTCGAGGGCCGGGTAGGGCTGACCGGTGGGGCCGGTGCGGGTCTCGGGCGTCCCGATCGGGTTCAGCGGCGGCAGCGTGGTGTCCGGCGGGACGACGCCCATCTCCTTCTGACGAGCGAGGGTCTGCTCCCGCAGGACCTCGTAGCCCATGTCGAACTGTCCCCTGAAGCGATCGATCCACTCCTTCGGCGCGTGGTGGGGAGCGTGGCAGGCGCCCGGCGCGTAGTACAGGAAGAACGGCTTGTCCGGGGCCATCACCTTGGCGTCCTTGATGAACTCCAGCGCCTTGTCGGTGATGTCCTCGGTCAGGTGATAGCCCTGCTCGGGCGAGCGCGGCGGGTCGACGGGGTGGTTGTCGTAGATCAGGTCCGGGTACCACTGGTTCGTCTCGGCCCCCAGGAACCCGTACCACCGCTCGAACCCACGGCCGCTCGGCCAGTTGCGTCGCGAGGAGGCGAGGTTCATCTCGGCCTCCGGGCACAGGTGCCACTTGCCGACCATGTAGGTGTTCCAGCCCCGGGCGCCGAGGATCTCCTGGATCTGGCCGTTCTCGGGCGGGATCACCCCGTTGGCGTTGGGGAACCCACTGGCGCACTCGGTGATGCACGCCATGCCGTTACGGGTGTGGTTACGGCCGGTCAGCAGGCACGAGCGCGTCGGTGAACACAGCGCGGTGGTGTGCCACTGCGTGTACCGCACCCCGGCGCCGGCGATCCGTTCGATGTTCGGCGTCGGGATCGGACCGCCGTAGCAACCCATGGCCGAGAAGCCCACGTCGTCGAGCACGATGTACAGCACGCTCGGCGCCCCCTGGGGTGCCTTCGGCGGCTCGAACGGCGACCAGTCCGGCACCGAGTCTCGGATGTCGGTGTTGATCACGCCCCTGAACGGCTCGCCCATGATCGGCTCCTTCGGGATCGACGGCCTCCCGGGGGCACTCGCTCCACCGGGCTCGTTTCGCCAAAGCTGGTCGATTCGGCGCCTGCCACGCCTCCCCCGCAGCGGATGATCGAGGGTCCGGAAGCCTTCGGTCCACCCGAGGATCATGCCCGACGGATGAGGCGCGCCCGACCGCGGTGACGCGATCCTTGCCACGTCGCGCGATCGGAGGTCCGCAGATGCCTGATCCATTGCCCAGCTGGAACGACGGCCAGAGCAAGCACGACATCGTCGACTTCGTCCGGCGAGCCGGCGGCGAAGGCTCCGGACCGGCGGTGCCGATGGCGGAGCGGGTGGCCGTCTTCGACAACGACGGCACACTCTGGTGCGAGAAGCCGATGCCGATCCAGCTCGACTTCATCCTGCGTCGCCTCGGCGAGATGGCGGCCGGCGACCCCGACCTGCGGGAACGCCAGCCCTGGAAAGCCGCCTACGAGCAGGACTACGGCTGGTTCGGCACGGTGATGGCCGAGCACTACGCCGGCGACGACACGAACGTCGGGACGCTGGCTGCAGGCGTCCTGGCAGCGTTCGGCGGAATCAGTGTCGAGAATTTCGCGGCACGGGCCGAGCAGTTTCTCCGTACCGCCCGCCATCCCACCCTCGGTCGCGGCTACCTCGGCTGCGCCTACGCGCCGATGGTCGAGCTCCTTGCCTACCTGGCGGACAACGGCTTCGCGAACTACATCGCCTCCGGCGGCGGGCGGGACTTCATGCGGCCGATCAGTCAGGAACTGTACGCAGTACCGAGCGAGCGAGTGATCGGCAGCAGTACGGCGCTCGTCTACACGCCGGACGAGCGCGGGGGCACGATCATGCGGGCGGCCGCGGCCGACTACCTCGACGACGGTCCGGAGAAGCCCGTGCGGATCTGGTCGCGGACCGGACGACGCCCGGTGCTCGCGGCCGGCAACTCCAACGGAGACGTCCCGATGCTCGACTACACCCAGCATGAGGACAGGCCTTACCTACGGCTGCTGGTGCTGCACGACGACCCCGAGCGGGAGTTCGAGTACACGTCGGGCGCGGAGCAAGCGCTCGAACGAGCCTCGGCGCGGGGCTGGACCGTCGTCAGCATCAAGAACGACTGGGCGACCGTGTTCGCCGACGAGACCTGAGACCTCCGGCTAGAAGCTGCTGACGCGGGGACCTCTACCAGAACCACCTCGGCCCGGTCGCACTCGCGGCCGACGTACGGTCCCCCAGCCGGCTGACCGCCGTTCGGCAAGGTGACGAGCGCGACCACAGCGGCGGTTTCCAGACCCGTACGGCGACCATCCCCGACCTCGACGTGACCGCGACCGCGACCGCGGGACGGTCAACGTGCCGGTCGACGGCTACGACTTGCCGCCGCACAGCATCACGCTGCTCTCGTACGTGCTCTAGATTTCGGCCGGCCCGCTAACCTTTGCTGCGCCGCGGCGCAGCAGTGCTGCTCCGGATCACGAGCGACGTCTCGACGACGGTTTCCCGCGGACGGACGTCGGCCTGCTCAACCCGCCGTACGGCGGCCTCGACCGCGGACACGCCCATCAGTCCGGGGTCCTGGCGCACGCTGGTCAGATCCACCGAGGTCAACCGCGCGATCGGGGCGTCGTCGAAGCCGGCCACGGACACGTCGTCCGGGACGCGGACCCCGTTGCGGACGAGCGTGTGGAGCAGACCGACGGCGGTGTCGTCGTTCGGAGCGACCACGGCCGTCGGAAGCTTGCGTCGCCGGAGGAGCTGGTGCGCGGCGGACGATCCGGCCTCCTCGAAGTAGTTGCCCGCCGTGTAGTCGCCGGGCATCGAGAGGATGTCGGTGGGCAGGCCGAGGCGCTTCATCGCGCGCTGGTACCCACGGCGACGCAGCGCGCCCGGCGGCATCGCGGACGGATCCACGTAGGTGATCCCGCGATGGCCCAGCTCCGCCAGGTGGTCGACCAGCTCCTCGATTCCCTTGTCTCCTGAGGATCGGACGATGTCGTAGTACTGGTTGCGCTTGCCCTGGCCGAGGTCGACCACGGGCACGAGGCTGCGTTCGGCGAGCGATCGGAGGCCGGCGTGGTCCAGGTTCGAGCCGATGACGATCAGGGCTGCGCAGCGGTGGCCGAGCAGCTCGTCGACGGCCTGGTCCGTGCTGTGCGTCGAGGTCTGCGCGCTGAGGATGACGTCGTACCCGCGTGCGGCGGCCGCCGGGTAGATCGCTTCGACGATCTCCGGCTCGGTCGAGTGCGCGGGCGCGAAGATGACGCCGAGGTCCTTGCTGCGGGCGCGCCGCAGCGACCGCGCGCCCACGTGCGGGCTGAACCCGAGCTCCTTCGCGGCATCGCGGACCCGCCGCCGCGTCTCCGCACTCGCACCTGGGGCGTCACGCAGCACCAGCGAGACGAGCTGCCGGGAGACGCCGACGTGGGCCGCGATGTCGGCCATGGTAGGCGGGCGGCGCGCCTCCATCGGATCTCCTTCGCTCATCGGTGAAGGCTAACCTGCGATCACCAGGCGCCGACGTATTTCGCGATCGTCTCGCGCATGTACGTCGCCGAGTCGCGGGCCCGGTCCTCCCAGGCGAACACGCACGACGTCATGATCGTGTCCTCGCGCTCGCCGAAGCCGAGCTCGCCGAGCGTGCTGAAGAAGGTGTCCCAGTCGACCTCGCCCTGCCCGATGTCGAGGTGCTGGTGGACCCGGGCGGTCGAGCCCGGCGGGTTGACGATGTAGCGCAGCCCGGACGACGCCGTGTGGTCGAAGGAGTCCGCGAGATGCAGGTGTGTCAGCAGCGGGCCGGCGTAGCGCATGATCTCGACCATGTTGCCGCCCATGTGGAAGGTGTGCGGGGCGCAGTACAAGAAGCTGACCAGCGGTGAGTTGATCCCGCGGATCATGTCCACCGCCACCAGCCCGTCCTCGACGAAGTCGTCCGGGTGCGGCTCCAACCGCAGCTCCACCCCTTCGCGCTCGAAGACGGGCAGCAGCTCCTCCAGCGACTTCCAGAACATGCCCTCGCTGCGCGACGCCTGTTCGGGGCGGCCGTTGAACTCCGAGTTCATCACCCGGCAGTCCAAGTCGACGGTCAGTTGGATTGCGCGCTTCCAGTACCGGACCGCGGCCTGGCGTTCCTCTTCGTCGGGGCCGGACCACCGATACAGCGGCAGATGGCAGGCGACCTGCACCCCGGCCGCGTCGAGTGCCTTCTTGAACGCGCTCACGGTCGAGTCGTTGGCCCGTGGGTGCAGGAAGAACGGGGTGAAGTCGTCCCTCGGGGACAGCTCGATGTACTCGTAGCCCAGGTCCGCGACGAGACCGGGCAGCTCGAGCAGCGGCGTCGTACGGAACATGTACGGGTCGAGGGCAATCTTCATCGCGCGGACCTTTCGTAGAGCGCCGGCTTGGCGCCGAGGACGACGGGCACCCGGTCGAGGGTGTCCAGGGACTGCACGCCTGCGTCGCAGACCACCGTGGCCGCGTAGCCGTCCCAGGACGACGGCCCAGTGGGCTCTGTGCCGGATGCGATGGTGTCGATCCACTCCTGCAGTTCGGTGTCGAAGGCAGCAGTGAACCGCTCCCGCCAGTCGGCCGGCACCCGCTCCGGACGCTCGAGCGTCGCCGTTCCCTTCTCCCCCACGGCCTCGCCGCGGATGTCGTACCCGTAGCGGATGTTGACGCTGGTCTCGACGTTCACCAGCACGCCGGTCTGGGTCTCCACGATCATCAGCAGCGGATCCTGGAGACCGTCGCCGAGGCTGTTCGGCTTCGCCGGTACGACGCGGATCGCGACCAACTCCTCGCCGAGCAACCAGCGGGCGACATCGAAGTCGTGGACGGCGGTGTCGACGATCGCCATCTCGCGGGTGTAGCTGCTCGGCACCACCGGGTTGCGGTGCGCCGAGTAGTAGATGAGTGGAGCACCGAGTTCCCCCGACTCGATCTCCGCCTTGAGCTGCCGGTACGCCGCATCGTACCGGCGCATGAACCCGACCTGGACGAGCCGACGACCCGCCGCGACCTCGGCGGCGATGATGCGCCGGCACGCCTCGGCGGTGGTTGCGAGCGGCTTCTCGCAGAACACCGGCTTGCCGGCCGCGATCGCGTCGAGCACGAACTCCTCGTGCGTCGGCCCCCACGAGGTGACGAGTACGGCGTCGACGCGGTCGGACCCGATCAGCGCCTGACCGGTGTCGAACACCTCGGCGTCCGGCAGGTGATCGGCGACCTGCTTAGCCAAGGCGAGATCCGCGTCGGTCACAGCCGTGATCCGGGCGCCCGAGAGCGAGTCGGTGATCCGGCGGATGTGCGACGTACCGATCATGCCGGTGCCGACGACTCCGAGGTCGATGGTCATGACTGCTCCTGGTCGTAGGGCCAGCGGCGGACCGGGCCGAGACCGCAGCCGACGTAGTAGCCGGCCGTGCGGGCCCCGATCGGAAGCGGGATGTGCGGCTCGACCGGGTAGAGGTCCTGCTCGATGACGCAGAAGACATCGCGGTCCAGGCGGCCGAGCGCCTCGAGCAGCGGCGGCATGTCGGGTTCGCCGTACGGCGGCTCGCACATCACGCCGAGCTTGACGGCCTCCGCGAGCGGCAGGTTCTCGGCCAGGGCACGAGCCCGGACCGTCGGGTCGACCGACTTGAGGTGGACGTAGGTGATGCGCTCGGGGAAGCGCTCGATGATCTCGAGATTGTCGCCTTCGCAGTAGGCGACGTGACCGGTGTCCAGACAGAGGTTCACCAGCTCCGGGTCGGTGTCGGCCAGGAACCGCTCGATCCGCTGCTGGGTGTCGACGTGGGTGTCGACGTGCGGGTGGAAGACGAGCCTCACGCCGTACGACTCGAAGAGGTACCTGGCCAACTCGTCGGTGCCGGTGACCAGGTTCTTCCACTGGTCCGGGTCGATCGCGGCATCCTGGGTCGCCGCGCCGGTGCGCATGTCGGTGTACTGCTCCGGGAGATGCACCAGGTACCCGGCGCCGAGGGCCGCGAGCAGCCTGGCTTCGCGGCCGAAGTCGGCCTTCGCCTTCCGCAACGCGTCGGCGCCCTGGTGCAGGGCCGCGAAGACGGTGCCGCCGCAGACGGACAGGCTGCGCTCGGCCAGCTCGTCCTTCAGCTGTTCGGGGTCCTGCGGCAGGAAGCCCTGCGGACCGAGCTCGGTGTGGACGTAGCCGACGGCGGCGATCTCGTCGAGGTAGACGTCCCAGGTCACCTGGTGCGGGTCGGCGGCGAACCACACGCCCCAGGAGTCGGGCGCCGTCCCGAGGCGGAGCTTGGAAAGGTTGGTCACACCTCATGAGAACTAGCACGTGCTAGTCCTGTCAAGAGGTCATTGCCTAGCACGTGCTAATCCTTTGCGGCGCGAGCTCTTGACGCACCCCTGGGCCCGACCTAGTGTCTCGGACCACACCACGCCTAGCACGTGCTAGTAGCGGAACGGAAGGTACGCCATGACACAGTCCACCAGCACTTCCGGGGAGCACCATCCGACCTTGCCCGCCGACGTCCCAGGCCCGCACTCGCGCCGGCTGGGACTGATCGCCGTGGTCGCCACCTTCGGCGGCCTGCTGTTCGGGTACGACACCGGCGTCATCAACGGCGCGCTGGCGCCGATGAAGGACGACCTCGGCCTGACCGCGTTCACCGAGGGCTTCGTGGTCAGCATCCTGATCTTCGGGGCCGCGTTCGGAGCGCTGATCGGCGGCCGGCTCTCCGACCGCTACGGCCGCCGGCACAACATCCTGATGCTGGCCGCGGTCTTCGCCATCGGCACCCTCGGCTGCGTGCTCGCGCCGACCTGGCAGGTGCTGGCGGTCTTCCGGTTCGTCCTCGGGCTGGCGGTCGGCGGGGCGTCGGCGACCGTCCCGGTGTACCTGGCCGAGGTGTCGCCGTACGAACGACGCGGCAGCCTGGTCACCCGCAACGAGGTGATGATCGTGTCCGGCCAGTTCGCGGCGTTCGTGGTCAACGCGATCATCTTCCAGCTGTGGGGTGAGCACGACTCCGTCTGGCGGTTCATGCTGCTGGTCGCCGTCCTGCCGGCCATCCTGCTGTTCCTCGGCATGCTGCGGATGCCGGAGAGCCCGCGCTGGCTGTCCTCGCAGGACCGCGACCCGGAGGCGCTGGCCGTGCTGAGGCAGGTGCGCTCGCCGCGGCGGGCCGAGGCCGAGCTGGCCGAGGTACGGGCGCTGGCCGAGGAGGAGAAGGCGGCGCAGACCGGCGGCTGGGCCGACCTGGCGGTGCCGTGGATCCGGCGGCTGCTGCTGATCGGGATCGGGCTCGGCGTCTTCCAGCAGTTCACCGGGATCAACTCGATCATGTACTACGGCAGCCAGCTGCTCGAGGACGCCGGGTTCTCGGCGGAGGCCGCGATCCTCGGCAACACCCTGTTCGGCCTGGCGAGCGTGCTCGGCATCTCGGTCGGCATCCTGGTGATGAACAAGATCAACCGGCGGACGATGCTGCTCGCCGGCTTCGCGCTCACCACCAGCTTCCACCTGCTGGTCGGGCTGACCGCGCTGCTGATGCCGGACAACGCCCTCAAGCCGTACCTGCTGCTGGTGTTCGCGGTCCTGTTCGTGTTCTCGATGCAGGGCACCATCGGGCCGCTGGTGTGGCTGCTGCTGGCCGAGATGTTCCCGCTGAAGATCCGCAGCTTCGCGATGGGCGTCTGCGTCTTCTGCCTGTGGATCGCCAACGCCGGCGTCGCCTTCGGCTTCCCGCCGGTGGTCGCCTCGGTCGGCATCGCCCCCACCTTCTTCCTCTTCGCCGGCCTCGGCGCACTCGCCCTGATCTTCATCGCCACCTCGGTCCCGGAGACCCGGGGCGTCACCCTCGAACAGTTCGAGGACTCCTTCAAGGCCGCCCACACGTAGAAAGGTCGTACCTGCGATGACTGTGATGGTCGCCGTACCCGACAGCCCCGAAGGCGTCGCCGCCCTCGCCGCAGCGGCCGCCGAGGCCGACCTGCTCGGCACCGACCTGGTCGCCGTCAACCTCGCCCTCAAACCCCTGGACACGTCGTCGATCCCGGCGACCACCAAGGTCACCGTCCTCGAACGGCACGGCAGGTCCGACCGCGACCCGGCCGACGCCGTTCTCGCCGACCTCGAGGAGTACGGCGCCCGCCGGCTGGTGATCGGGGTCAAACGCCGGTCCCCGGTCGGCAAGGCGCTGCTCGGCAGCATCAGTCAGCGACTGCTGCTCGAGTCCCCCGTGCCGGTCCTCGCCGTGAAGATCAACGTAGACCGCGACTGACGAAGTGCCGCTGATGCGGCATCCTTGCTGCCATGAGGGGCGGGGAGGGCAACTGGTGGGTTGACGAGCCGATCGAGTCGCTGGGCTCCGATCAGCTGGACCGGCTGGTGTTCGTCGAGCGGGTCCAGGAGCTGATCGACCACGTGGGTGGATCCCCGGCCAGTACGGTCATCGGACTGGTCGGGCCGTGGGGCAGCGGGAAGACGAGCACGGTCAACATGATCGTCGAGGGTCTCGACACGTCGCGGTGGCTCCTCGCCTACGTCACGCCCTGGGCGCTGGCCGGATCCGAAGCCGTCGTGTCCGAGCTGCTGGGCGGGATCGCCACGGCATTGCCGAAGGACAGCGGGCGCACCCCCAAGGTCCGCGAGGCGCTCAAGGAGTACGGCGCGTACGTCACGCCGTTCCTGTCCGCCATCCCGCTGGTCGGCGAGGTCGCGAAAGGCATGGGCGACGCGGTGGTGAACCGCCTCCAGAGCGACACCGTGCACGCCCAGATGCGCAAGGTCGCCGAGGAGCTCGAGAAGCTGGCCAGGCCGATCCTGATCATCGTCGACGACATCGACCGGCTGCAGCACGAGGAGCTCCTGGCGCTGTTCCGGGCCGTGCGTGTTCTCGGCCGGCTGCCGTACGTGCACTACTTGCTCGCGTACGACGAGCAGACGGTCCTCGACGTACTGGAGGCCACCGAGATCGCCCGGGACGACAGGACGCGGGCGCTGGCGTTCCTGGAGAAGATCGTCTCGCTTCGGCTCGACCAGCCGCCCACCCGGCCGGAACAGGCGGGCGCGATGCTCGCCAGTGGACTCGCCGAGGTGATCTCGGAGCTCGTCCGGCCCGGACTGTCCGAGAGCCAGCGGATCCGCCTCGACGACGAACGAGAAGGCCTGCTGTCCGCCGTACTGACCGAACCCCGGGCGATCTCGCGGTACCTGACTCAGCTGCGCACCTACCTGCCGATCATCGGCGCCTCGGAGATCGACTTCGTCGACTTCTCGGTCGTCACGTTCCTGCGGCTGAGCTATCCCGCGCTCTACCAGACCCTGCTGCAGGACAAGGCCGCACTGGTCGGCGTGGCCTGGTCCGCCGACGGCAACCAACTCGAGCGGTGGGGGTCGACCGAGCACTTCAAGAAACTCGGTGTCCCGGACCGTCACCTGACCCGAGTCAGCAGCGCCGTCCAGAGACTCTTCCCACTGCTCGCCTCCGGAGGCGCGGACAGCCGGCGCAAGGGACGGCGGGTGAGCGACCCGGACTATGTCGACCGGTACTTCGCCCTGACCATGCAAACCACGGAAGCGCCGGACGTCCTCCTCGAGCGGGCCCTGCATGAATGGGCAACCGGCCGGCACGGCAACGACTTCGCCATCCTGCGCGATCTGCTCAACCCGTCCCTGTCGGACCGCGCCGCCTGCAGCCAGGCAGCCCGCCTCATCCGGCGTGCGACGTCGCAGTCCGAAGACTTCACCAGTACGGCGGCCACCGGTGTGCTCACCACCTTGCTCGGCCTGCTTCCGCTGCCGCCTGACCACGACATCGAGAGCGCCGCGATCAACTGGATCGTGACGCTCCTGGTCAAGGCCGAGCGTCCTGATCCCGCCGAGCTGCTTCGCCTGCTGGACCGTCCGGCCGAGCAGGTCTCGCCGCTGCAGTACTTGCTGAGGGCCATCAATCATCTGCCCCGGTCATCGGACGATCGGACGTGGTTCCCAGACCTCGTCAAACAAGCGGGCGAGGCGGCCTGGCGACGCCTCGACTCGCACGTCCGGCTCGGTGACGACGCGCCGATCGAGCCGATCGCGTTCCTGCTCAACTGGCTCGAGACCGTCTGGGTCCCGGCCGTGGTCCGGAAGCGGGTCGGCGAACTGGTGGACGCCGGTCTCTCGTTGCCGGATCTCGCCGCGCGGATGGTCGAAGTCAGTGTCGACCCCGCCGGACAGCCGACCAGCCTCGCGGCGATCGACGTCGACACCTTCGTGCTCAGACTGGGACCGTCCCGCGTCCTGCACCATCTCGACGAACTCCGGGCCGCGGTAACAGACGCGGTCGATCCGGCAGATCTCAGCTGGTCCAACCGCAAGGCTGCGGCCGCGTCCCAGCTCCTGTCCGCTGCGGACAAGCAGCAGCTCATTCGGCTGCCGAAGCTGCCGTCCATCGACCGGCCGCCGGCACTGCTCAACCACGAACCGGTTCTCCTCGCCGCTCCCGCTGGTCAAGAGCCGGACCTCAAGGCGCAGCTGACCGTGATCGTGCCCGGCGGATCCACGCTTCCGGTCGCGGACGACAACGCTCCGGGTCTCATCGGGCAGGAGCGAGAAGAAGCCGCGCTGGAGCTCCTGAACTACTACACGCCCGCCACGGACTGGCTGAGCCGCTCGGCTCCGGAGTGGCATCTCACGACACTCGAGTGGCAGACCTCGGACGCGGAGGCGCGCTCGAGCACGAACGCCGTGCTGCACACCGACGTCGAGGCAACAGGCGGCGGGAATCTGCCTGTTCAGGTCGCGGCACAGGTCAGAACCGGGGTGGATCAGTCGGCCACGACTCCGGTCCTGATGCTGACGATCGCCGTCGGCTTCTGGCTGCTCGAACTCGGGAACGACCGGCGCCCCGACAACATCCGGCACAATGACCAACGGCCGCTGCCCGCCGCGCTCTCGCCGGCCGAGCTTGTCGACCTGCTGACCGCGATGCTGGCCTCCACCTCGACCGCGTTCGACGCCTTCGAGACCTTGCTTCAGCAGAGCCCAGCCCCCGATCGCGCCACCGTGGACCTCACCCTGCACACCACCGGCGGCATGGCCGGCGTCGTCGACCTCGGCGGCACCCGAGTCGTCCGGCAGGGCAGCCGGACCGACCACCGGGTCACCATCGACCTCGGCCGCAGCACCGATCTCTACCCGGAACGGCTGACCGGCCTGGCCGCGGCGATCGTCGGCGAGTGGCTCCTCGGCGCCGGCTACCGAGGCTACGACGAACTCCTCCTCCGCATCGTGCAGGAGCAGTACGACTGACGGTCGCAGAACGTGGCCGTTGGCGACTTCCTGAAGGCTGATTCTGGCGCGAGGTGACAGAGTGTGGCCAATCGAGGACCTCCGGTGACAAACGCGTTGGTAGGGGCATGACTTCTTCACTGCCGAGTCATGACTTCATTCACTACGCGGTGCCCGGTGCGGTGGCCAGGATGTCGGCGAGGCGTCTGACGGATCGGGGGCGGGAATGGAGCGGTACGAGCTCTACTGTCTTGCTGATCGGGTGTTCTACGAGACTCCGGCGAACCGTGGACCGGAGGACCCGGACTTCGCCCTCTGCTCCCAGCCGGTCCCGGCCGGCTGGGAGCACGAAGCCGGTGAGATCTGGATGAACTACGCACCCAAGAACGTCTCGTTGCCCTTGCAGGGCTGGAAGATTCATGTCTCGTCCGGTCTCGAGGCCGCCGAGCGGGCGCTGGCAGCGGTCTGGGAGTACTGCGTCCCGCGCGGGCTCCCGTTCAAGTTCCTGCGCAGCACGGCCGTCGCGATCATGATGAACTCCAAAGCGGCGTTCCGTGGATCGAGCGGGAAGCTGGTCACGATCTACCCGCGCGACGAGGACCAGCTGGAGCTGGTTCTCAAGGAGCTCGACGAGATCCTGACCGGCGTCAGCGGCCCGTACATCCTCAGCGATCTCAGGTACGACGCCGGCCCACTCTTCGTCCGGTACGGCGCCTTCGCCGAGCAGCACTGTCTGTCGAGCACCGGCGAGCGGGTGCTCGCGCTCGCGAACGCCGACGGCAGGCTCGTCCCGGACGTCCGCGGACCGGTGTTCTCGATCCCGGCCTGGGTCGAGCTGCCGCCCTTCCTGGATCCGCACCTGGCCGCGCGCAACGCGGTGACCACCAACGAGATGGCCTACGAGATCGAGAGCGTGATCCAGTTCTCCAACGGCGGCGGGGTCTACCTCGGCCATCACCGGGAGACGACGGAGCGGGTCGTCCTGAAGGAGGGCCGGCCGTTCGCGGGGCTCGACGAGGCGCGCCGGGACGCGGTCGCCCGGATGCAGCACGAGCGGGACATCCTGAACCGCCTGGCCGGCCTGGACGTCGTACCGGCGGTGCGCGACTACTTCGTCCTCGGCGAACACCACTTCCTGGTGCAGGAGTTCATCGACGCGAACCCACTCCAGCGCCTGCTGGTGAACCGCTTCCCGCTGACCAAGCCGGACCCCGCGCCCGACTCACGGAAGGCCTACACGCAGTGGGCGCTCGGGATGCTGGCCCGGGTGGAGACCGCGGTACGGGCACTGCACGAGCGCGGCGTCGTCTTCGGCGACCTGCACCCGGACAACATCCTCATCGACGGCAACGACCGGCTCGTGCTCATCGACTTCGAGGTGGCCACGCTCGCCGAGCAGCCGGCTCGCTCGGACCTGGCCCACCCGGGGTACGTCGCACCTCCCGGCCGCCGCGGCGTCGACGTCGACCTGTATGCCCTGGCGTGTCTCTGCCTGAACCTGTTCGCCCCGCAGGCGACGATGCTACTGCAGCTCTGTCCCGGGAAGGCCCGGCACCTCGGCGAGCTGATCACCGCGGCATTTCCGGTGCCCAAGGCACCTGTCGACGCAGCGGTCGAGACCATCATGGGTAGCACCGAGGACCCGTCCTTCGCGTCAACGGCGATGCCGGGCACCGACGGCTGGGACTGTCTCCGCACGGCGATCACCCGCTCGATTGTCTCCAGCGCCACGCCGGAGCGGGACGACCGGCTCTTCCCCGGCGACATCGCCCAGTTCCAGCCCGGCGGCGGGACCAGCCTCGGGTACGGCGCGGCCGGCGTGCTGTACGCCCTGCGCAGCACCGGGGCCGGCCGCTTCCCGCAGTACGACGACTGGCTCCGCAGGCACGCAGTCGACCCGGCAGCCGGGACCGGCCTGTACGACGGCCTGCACGGCGTGGCCCACGTCCTCGACGGGCTCGGCTACCGGCAGGACGCTCTCGACGCGCTGGATCGTTGCCTGGAGCAATCACTCGCTGCGACCGAGCTCGGCCTGCACTCCGGCCTGGCAGGCATCGGGCTGAACCTCCTGCACTTCGATCGCGAACCAGGGCTGCGCGCAGCGGCCGGCCAGGTGATCGATCGGGTGGCGGATCAGCTCGGCGGGCCGGACGACGTACCGGAGATCAGTGGTGAGGGGCATCCACGGGCAGGGTTGATGTACGGCTCCGCAGGACCCGCGATGCTCTTCCTCACCGCGTACGAGCGATCCGGCGACAACGGCCTGCTGGATCTCGCGGCGACGGCGCTGCGGCAGGACCTGCGCCGGTGTGTCCTCGACGAGTCCGGGACGCTCCAGGTCAACCAGGGCTGGCGGCGGCTGCCGTACCTCGAAGAGGGCTCGGCGGGCATCGCTCTCGTCCTCGACCGCTACCTTCGGCATCGCCCGGACGACGAGCTCGCCGAAAGCCTGGCCGCCCTCCGGCGGGTCAACCACTCCCAGTACTTCGTACAGCCCGGGCTGTTCATGGGCCGGGCGGGCCTGCTCGCCTCAGCCGCCATGCAGGCGGGTACGCCGGGACGCCCTGACCCCACGATGACCGAGCTTGTTCGCGGACTCGCCTGGCACGCGCTGCCACACGCGGGCGGTCTCGCTTTCCCCGGCAACCAGCTGCTTCGCCTGTCCATGGACCTGGCGACCGGTTCGGCCGGAGTACTGCTGGCTCTGGGCGCGGCGCTGCACGACCGGCCCGTCGCCCTCCCGTTCTTCGGACCCCCCGACCGCGGCGGGTCGTCCGGATCCCGACTAGTCGAACGGAAGGAGGTGTAAATCATGGCACTTCTCGACCTTCAGGGACTCGAGGCTCCCGGCGGTGGTCACGGTGGAGGTGGCGGCGGTAGCGGCCTGACGCTGCTGACCTGCGGTTCGCAGCGCCCCAGCAACCTCAGCCTGCTTCTTTGTCACTGATCCGCAGCGCAGGTTCACGATTCTGGGCGGGGCGGGCTCGCCCCGCCCAGGATCAACGCCCGGGAGAGGAGGGCTGGGTGCAGAGGACCGACATCAGGTATCCCGAGGCCACTCGCGCGCCGGTCGTAGACCAGCTCCACGGCCACGCGATCGCGGATCCGTACCGCCGGCTCGAGGATGCGACCGACCCGCAGACCGTCAGCTGGCAGGCGGCGCAGGACCAGCTGTGGTCTCACCATGCCGCCGAACTGCCCGGCCGCGACCGGTTCCGGACCCGAGCCGAGCAGCTCAGCGGCGTCGGAACCCAGACTCCGCCACTGTGGCGCGGCGGACGCCAGTTCTTCCTGCGCGGATCCGCGGGCCGGGATCACCCGGTCCTGTACGTCGACCCGCCCGAGCAGGCCCTGATCGATCCCCTGGAACTCGACCCGGCCGGCGATACGACGCTCGACACCTGGCAACCCTCGCCGGACGGCCGGCGGCTGGCCTTCCAGCTGTCCCGGGGCGGCACCGAGGAATCCACCCTCTACGTGATGGACACCGGCACCGGCCAGGTTCTGGACGGTCCGCTCGATCGATGCCGCTACTCCCCCGTCGCCTGGCTCCCTGACGGCAACGCCTTCTACTACGTCCGTTCCAGGCGGGTCTGGTTGCACCGCGTCGGCGTGCCCGACGACGTGCCGCTGCTGACCGACAAGGCGTCGTACGGCCTGGAGATCAGTGCCGACGGCCGTTGGCTGACGATCTCCGCCGCGCACGGCGCGAGGAACGACCTCTGGCTGGCAGACTCCGGGAAACCACAGGTCGTCCAGCACGGGCTCGACGTCCGCAGCGCCCTGGTCGTGCGCGACGGACGCCTGTACGTCGTCACCACGCTCGACGCGCCGGCCGGCAAGATCTGCGTCGGCGATCCGGCCCGGCCGGGACCCGCGAACTGGCGGGACCTCGTCCCCGAAGATCCCAAGGCTCCGCTGAGCGAGCTCGCCGTCCTCGACGGACCCGAGTTGCCGCGCCCCCTGCTCGTCGTTGCCCGGACCCGGCACGCGCTCGGCGAGATCGCCGTCCACGATCTCCACACCGGCAAGCGGCTCGCCGAGGTACCGCTGCCCGGTCTCGGCTCGATCGGCGCGCTGACCACGCGTCCCGAGGGTGGTCACGAGCTCTGGTTCAGCTACACCGACAGCGTCACCCCCGCCACCGTTCATCGGTACGACGCGCGCACCGGCGAAACCACTGTGTGGGCGAGTCCGCCGGGCACTACGGAGGTGCCGAAGGTGACCGCCCGGCAGGTCGTCTACCGTTCGGCCGATGGCACACCGGTCCGGATGCTGGTCGTCGCCCGACCCGGCAGGCGTGGTCCGCGACCGACGATCCTCTACGGGTACGGCGGATTCGGGCAGTCCCTGACACCGACGTACTCGGCCTTCACTCTGGCCTGGGTCGAGGCCGGCGGTGTGTTCGTCACGACCAACCTGCGTGGTGGCGGCGAGGAAGGCGAGGACTGGCACCGGGCAGGACGGCTGCACGGCAAGCAGAGGGTTTTCGACGACTTCATCGCCGCGGCCGAGACGCTGATCGCCGACGGCTGGACCACGTCGGAGCAGCTCGGCATCTGCGGTGAGTCGAACGGCGGCCTGCTGGTCGGGGCGGCGCTGACCCAGCGACCGGACCTCTTCGCCGCGGCGGTCTGCTCGGCGCCGGTGCTGGACATGGTCCGGTACCAGCACTTCGGCCTCGGCACGTCCTGGGTCCCGGAGTACGGGTCGAGCGCCGATCCAGGCCAGCTCGAACACTTGCTGGCCTACTCGCCGTACCATCATGTTGCCAAAGGCATCGACTACCCTGCGGTCCTGTTCACAGTCTTCGGTGGCGACACGCGGGTCGATCCGCTGCACGCGCGCAAGATGTGCGCCGCGCTCCAGCACGCGACGGCGGGCACACGGCCGATCCTGCTCCGGCACGACGCGGACACCGGGCACGGCACCGCGCCGGTCAGCCGCGGTGTCGCGCTGACTGCGGACATGCTCGCCTTCCTCGCCGCTCACACCGGGTTGACCTGATGCCGGCGTTCTGGGCGGTGGTTCGGCACGGCCGCGGCTGGCTCCCGCTGATCGGGCTGGCGGCCCTGCTCGACAGCGCGGTCATGCTGGCGCTGCCGACGGTGCTCGGCCGATCCGTCGATGCCATTGCTTCGGGCAACGACTTCACCCGCTGGCTGATCCTGGCCTGCGGACTGATCGCGCTCGGTGTCTGCTGCGCCCTGGTCGATGCGTTCGCGGGGACGGCGTGCGTCGCCGGAACCACCGCCTGGCTCCGCCACCGCCTGGTTCGGCAGGTTCTCAGCGGCGGGCCGGAGGGCACGCGTCGGTTCGAGACCGGCGACCTGGTCAGCCGGGTGTCGGGCAACGCCGGCGATGCGGCCCAGGCCGGGCCGGCGGCGGTGACCGCGATCGCGGCGGCGCTGCCTCCGGTTGGCAGCCTGGTTCTGCTCACGCTCATCGACCCGTGGCTGGCGGCGGGCTTCTTCGCCGGGGTCCTCGTGGTGATCCTGATCTTGTGGGTGTTCGCCCGGCAAACCACCGAGATCAGCCTCGCTTACCAGGAGACCCAGGGCCGGATCGCCGCGCTGCTCACCGAGGCGCTCGGGGGCATCCGCACCATCGCGGCCGCCGGCTCGGCCGAGTGGGAGGAACGTCGCGTGCTGGGCCCCCTGCCCGAGCTGCACCGGCAAGGTCTGCAGACCTGGCGCCTACTCGCCCGCTCCGGCGCCCAGGCGGCACTCGTCGGCCCACTCGTCCTGGTCGCCGTCCTCGCGATCGGCGGTGTGCAACTCGTGCATGGCCGGATCACCGCGGGCGAGCTGTTCGCCGCCGCGCAGTACGCCGTCCTCGGCGCCGGGCTCGGCAGTCTGACCGGCATCCTGGGCGAGCTCGCCCGGGCGCGGGCCGGAGCCCGGCGCGTTGCCGAGATCCTGGCCGTCGAGCCCCTTGCCTACGGCACCCTCCCGCTGCCGCCCGGCCCCGGCCGGCTGCAGTACGACGATGTCAGCGTCAGCGCGGACGGCGTCCGCCTGCTCGATCACGTCGACCTCGATCTGCCCGGCGGAGCCACCATCGCCGTGGTCGGGCCGAGTGGGGCGGGCAAGTCGGTCCTGGCGGCACTCGCTGCCCGGCTGCGTGACCCTGACACCGGGCTCGTGCTGCTGGACGGCGTACCGCTGAGAGCAGTGCGGCGATCCGTCCTGCGCCAGGCCGTCGGCTGTGCGTTCGAGCGGCCGGTGCTGGTCGGCAGGACCGTGTCCGAGTCGATCTCGTCCGGACACGCAGGACCGGTGCAGACCCTCGCGGCCGCGCGGGCGACCCATGCGCACGACTACGCCAGCCGCCTCCCGCAGGGCTACCACACGCCGTTGCCCGAGGCCCCGATGTCGGGCGGCGAGGCGCAGCGTCTCGGGCTGGCCCGGGCATGGCACGCAGGCCGGCTGCTGGTACTCGACGACGCGACCTCGAGCCTGGACACCGCGACCGAGCGGCAGATCAGCCGAACGCTGACCGACGACAAGCACCCGAGGACCCGGCTGATCGTGACCCATCGCGCGTCCACCGCGTCCCGCGCCGATCTCGTGGTCTGGCTCGACCGCGGCCGGGTCCGGGGCGTCGGACCGCACCGCCGGTTGTGGCAGGACACGTCGTACCGGGAGATCTTCGGATGAGGCGCGAACTGCGGTTCGGTGCGGCGGCGCTCCGCCGGCGGAACGCGCTGGAGTTCGCTGCGTGGTCGGTGCCGGAGATCCTGCCCACTGCGGTCTACGGGATCGCGGTCGCCCACGCGACGGACGCGTTCCTCGCCGGCCGGTCCGTTCCAGGGCTCGCCTGGCTGGGCGGCCTGGTCGCGGCTGCGTGCGTCGGCGCGGTCGGTGCTCGCCAGGCGTACCGACGGCTCGGTGACCTGGTAGAACCCTTCCGGGACGAGTTGGTCCGCCGCGTGGTCGGCGACGCACTCCGCAACGGCGCCGCGGGGCGCCGGGCCGACGGGGCGGTGTCGCGGCTGAACCGGCAGGTCGAGATCGTCCGGGACACCTTCGCCGGACTGATCGTCGTGACCCGGACCTTTGTTCTCACCGTGGTGGGCGTGGTGACCGGGCTGCTGTCACTCGACCCGCTGATCGCGGCGCTCGTCGTACCGCCGTTCCTGCTCGGCTTCGCCGCCTCGCTGGCGATCCTCGGGCCGGCGGCCGAGCGGATCACGACGTCGCTGTCCGCCGATGAGCAGTTGGCGATGTCCACCGGCACCGCGTTCGCGGGGGTGCGCGACATCACCGCAACCGGCGCCGAGGACTTCACCGCGGACTTGGTCGGTGAGCCGATCGAGGCGCACGCCGCGGCCGAGCGCGCACTGGCCAGGACTGCCGCGCTCCGCACGCTCTGCTTCGCCGTCGGCGGCTGGCTGCCGCTCCTGATCCTGCTGGCTACCGGTCCCTGGCTGGCCGGTCGCGGCGTCAGCACCGGCACGTTGCTCGGCGGGCTGACCTACGTGCTGCTCGGGCTGCAACCCGCGCTGAGCACAGTGATGTCCGTCGTCGGCGACAGTGGGCTGCGGTACGTCGTCACCCTTGGCCGGATCCTCGACAGTGGCGCTCAGGCTGAGCAGCGTGCGTCGACCGCAGTGCCGCGTGGGCACCAGGTCCGGTTGCACAAGGTGTCGTTCTCCTACGGACCGGAACCTGTGCTTCGCGATCTGCAGCTTGTGGTGCGAGAGGGCGACCATCTCGCCGTGGTCGGGCCGAGCGGCATCGGCAAGTCGACCCTCGCCGGACTCGTCTGCGGGTTGCTTCGCCCCACCGACGGACGGTTGGCGGTCGGTCGCGTCCCGCCGTACGAGCTGACCTCGATCGAGCGGGCACGGACGCGCGTGCTGATTCCGCAGGAAGCGTATGTCTTCTCCGGCACAGTGCTCGAGAACCTCAGCTATCTCGCACCCACTGCGACGGCGGCCGAAGTCGACCGTGCGATCGAGGCCGTCGGCGCCGACGCCCTCCTGAGGCGGCTGGGCGGGACCGCTGCTCCGATCCACCCGTCGCAGCTGTCCGCCGGTGAACGGCAGCTGATTGCCCTGGCCAGGTCTTACCTGTCACCGGCGCCGCTGGTCGTTCTCGACGAAGCCACCTGCCACCTCGACCCGGATGCCGAGCGACAGGCCGAGGAGGCGTTCGCCGACCGGCCGGGCACGCTGATCGTCATCGCGCACCGGATCAGCTCCGCGCTGCGGGCCGACCGGATCCTGGTGCTGGACGGCAACCAGGCCATGGTGGGCCGGCACACCACGTTGCTTCGGGAATCGGAGCTCTACCGGGATCTGCTCGGTCACTGGCAACCGCAGCCCGATCAGATCCAGCCGGCCTCCTGAGCTTTCCGGACCGCCTCGATCCGGCTCCGGGCCGCAGTCTTGGTGAGGATGTGCGACAGGTAGTTGCGCACAGTCCCGGCACTCAGGTTGAGGCTCCGGGCGATCTCCTGCGCGGTGGCCCCCGTGGTCACCAGCCGGAGCACCTCACACTCCCGATCGGTGAGCGGGTTGTCCACCGCCCGCAGTGCGGCCACTGCCACGACCGGATCGATCACCGCCGCACCCTGCGCGAGCTGCCGGACAGCCTCGGCCAGGTCCGCCGGCGACGCGTCCGTGGCGATGAAGCCGACCCGGGGCGCCAGCCGCACCAGGGCGAGGCTGACTCCGCTGAGCAGGTCCCGGTCGATCAGGATCAGGATGCCCGGCTCGCGCAACTGCAGGCACAGCTCCTCGATCCTGATGTCGCCGTCCAGCATCGGGTCCAGGACCACCACGTGCGGCCGGGTGCTGGCCACCGCGGGCAGCACGTCGTCGGCCTTCTCGATCTCGGCCAGCACTTCCAGATCAGCTTCTTGTGACAGCACCGCGGCCAGCGCCCCCCGCACCAACGCGCCGTGATGCCCGAGCACGACTCGGACCACGCCCCTGCCCCCCAGGTATCGCGAGACCTATTGAAGACTCCCCAGTCACGAAAAGTACCGACGATCCCCCGCTCGGTGACGCCCAGTGTGAATCGGCCGCACCCATTTGTCACGTCTTGGCGATCAACCGGCCGACGCCGGCGCCGGACCGTGTCGGGCGCGCAACCCGCAGTGATCTCGGCCGGTCCGACGTTCCGTGCAACCTTTCCGGTCTCGAGCGCGTCTTCCCGGTACTGGCTCGCGTCGGACGATTCTGGTATACACCGATGAACGGTGGGGTGGGGGGAGACTGGGGTGGCTTCGCGGCGGGCGGGGAGCACTGTTGGGCTGGCTGTGGTGTGCCTGGTCGTGTGTGCTGTCGCGTTCGCGGGGGCGGTGACGGTGCTGATGCCGAAGCAACGGGAGCGGAGTGTGGCGGCTACCGCTCCAGGGTCGCCTAGCCCCAGTGAGCCGCCGACAGTTGTGAGCCCTACGCCGTCGCCGACCGCGCCGTCGAAGCCGACGCCGGTTGCGCGGACCGGGACGTACCAGTGTGCGGGGTTCAGCGGGATCGAGGCGAAGGTGCCGCTGCCGATGCTGTTGCGGGACACGTTTGCCTGGGGCGACGATCCGCCGTACCAGGTGGGTGACGGGTCGGGCGACGTCCGGTGGCGATCGAATCCGTACAGCAAGCCGAGCTGGTACATGTGGTTGCACTCGTTGCGGTGGCTCGGGCAAGGCATTCAGGCCGGCGGGAAGGGTGACCGCCGGGCCTTGACGCATGTCATGGCGATCATCCACGACTGGGTGCGGGACAACCCGTACTCGTGGAAGGGCGACGTCGGCGCGTGGGAGTCGACGATGCACCGGACCAACGTGCTGATCTGTGCGCGTCAAGCGGTGCTGTCCGCTCTGAAGGTTCGGCAACTCCCGCCGCAGTACGCCTGGCTCGATCAGGCGCTGCTCGACCACGCCAGGTTCATGACGGAGACCTGGAGCGGGCCGTCGAACCACGGCACGGACGAGAGCATCGCGATGTTCGGGGTCGGCTGCACCCTCAACCGGCCCGAGCTCAAGACGCTCGCCGTCGCGCGGCTGACCGAGGCGATCACGACCGCGATCGACCCGCAGGGATCGACGAACGAGCAGTCGATCGGATACGCGATGTTCAACTACAACCTGTGGGGCCGGGCGAGCACCGTGCTGCACCGGTGCGGCGCGGATCCGAGTCCCGTCATCGACGAGCGGCGCCATGCGCTCGCGGAGTGGCTCGCTCTCGCGACCACCTCGACCGGGCAACTCCCCCAGGTCGGCGACGCGATCCGGCAGAAGCCGGACGCCGTACCCGGGACCTCTCTCGAGTACGCCGCCACGCTCGGCAAGAAGGGGACGCGGCCGACCCAGCGTACGGCGGTGTTCGACGCCGGCTACATCTTCGGGCGGACCGGGTGGGGCGAGACGCGGGCGTTCACCGAGGAGTCGACGTACACGATCAGGTTCGGGCCGGGACGGATGTACCACGGTCACCACGACCACACGTCGATCACCTACACCTCGCACGGGCGGGACATCCTGATCGATCCGGGACACTCCGGGTACGAGGACGACAAGTGGCAGGCCTGGACGAAGCACCACTCGGCGCACAACGTGATGTACGTGCCGACGGCCAAGGGCACCGGGGCCGAGACGCGGCTGGTCAGCGCGGCGATCGCGGACACCTCGGAGTACTACCAGCTCGCCGACACGCCGGCCGAAGGCGTGGAGCGGACCCGGGACGTCCTGGTGCTCAAGGATCCCGACCTCGTCATCACGCTGGACCGCGGCCGGTCGGGGACCGAGCAGCACTACGAGACGTTGTGGCACCTGCCGGCCGATCAGAAGGTCACGGTCACCTCCCCCAACACCGCGGTCGCAACCAAGCCCGGTGACCAGGTCAAGACCCACGTGCTGCAGATCCCTTACCAGCAACAGCTGCCGGCCAACGCCATCACGGTCGTGCAGGGCTCCGCGGACCCGGTGCAGGGGTGGTACTTCCCGACCATCTTCGACCGGCAGCCGGCGCCGGTGGTGAAGTTCAACCGCAGTGGCCCGACCGCCACCATCCTGTCCGCTCTGGTGCCGGCGAACCGGGGCGAGACCGTTGCCTTCAGCACCAGAACCGCCGGCGGCATGTTCTTCGTCGACCTCACCGTCGGGAAACGCAAGACCACCATCCGGGTCACCGACAACGGTCGCCTGACCCGGATCAAGTAGAGCGGCACAGGGGGAACACACAGATGCAGATCCAGGGGACCTTGACCATCGACGGCGTACTCGTCGTCCCGATCGAAGCCCACACGTTCGCCGTCACCGGGACCGTCGCGGTGGCCACCGGCAGGTCACGGATCTACCTCGAGGAGGCGTACGCCGTCGAGACCGTCCGAGCCGCCGTCAACACCGCCCCCACCGGCGCCGCCCTGATCGTCGATGTCAACAAGAACGGCACGACGATCTACACCGACCAGTCGAAGCGCCCGGCCATCGCCGCCGGCACGAACACCGCCACCGGCAACGAACCAGCCCTCACCACCCTCGCCGCCGGCGACTACCTGACGATCGACGTCGACCAGGTGGGCTCCACGGCCGCCGGCGCCGACCTGACCGTGACCGTCCGCGTACGGCGCACCAGCTGAGGGCCGGCCGTGGCGCAATCAGCGGGGTACACGTTCAACGCGGACACAGTCACCGGGACGACGGTGCGGGATGTCGCGGGCTACTTCCTGGACGGGACGATCGTGGGGTCGGCCGCGATGGCGGCGGGGCGGTACGGCGATGGGCTGAACTGCACCGGTGGCGCGATGCGGGTCGTCGTACGGCCGCCGAAGGCCGGGGACGACTTCTATCCGCTCAACACCGACGGCGGGTTGTCGGTCGCGGCCTGGGTGCAGTTGAACAACTCGACGGCGGCGGCGCGGTGTATCGCGTCCGCGACCAGCGGGGGGACGCTCAACTGGGCCGTGTACGCCTCCAACGCCTCCGGCAACGTGGAGGCCAAGATCGCGGGGGCGACGTACAGCACGACGACGAGCATCCGCGACGGTCAGCAGCACCACGTGCTCGTCACGTACGACGCGACGCCGGCCACCGACACGGTGAAGATCGCGGTCGACGGTGTCCAGGTGTTGTCCGTCAACGCGACCGCGACGCTGGCCTACTCCGGTACCGAGGCGACCGTCGAGGCCGGGCGGAACGCGGTGACCAGTTCCGAAGCGCTCGACGGGATCATCGACGACCTGCGCTGGTGGAACGACCCGGTCGAAGCGGCGTACTGGCCGACGCTCGTCGCGGCCGAGCAGATCGACCACCAGCTGGCGATCTACCCGTTCGACCACGACACCGCCGAGGACTTCGGCAGCTACGGTCACGACCTGACCGTCGCCGGGTCGGCCAGCTTCACGACCGGTCTGTACGGCGGTGCGCTGGTTTCCGGCGCGGCCGCGGCCGGCGCCTCCGGGGCGATCGGCTTCCCCGACTGTGACCGGCTCGCCATCTGCGGCTGGCTCCGCCTCGACGCCGCGCCCGTTGGTTCGGCCGCGCCGATCCTGGCGATCAACGACGCGGTCGGCAACGCGCGGGTCCGCGTCGTGGTGAACACCAACCGGACCGTCACCGCGACCTGGACGACGATCGACGACGGGACCGTGCCGGTGACCAGTACGGCGGCCCTGACCGTCGGCCAGTGGACCCGGTTCCAGTTCGCGATCAACCCGACGTACGTGCAGGTCCGGATCGACACCGACCAGGCGACGGTGACCATCGGCGACGGGGTCCCGCACGTGTCGCCGACCATCGACGGGCTGGACCAGTTGTACGTCGGTGGCGACGCGACGACCGGTGGTCAGGTCGCGTACGACTACCTGACCTTCACCAAGAACTTCCTCGCCGAGGTGTCGTCGGGGTACTGGGCCGGCGCGCCCGTCGTCACGCCGTACCGGCCCGCGAACGTCGCCCGCGGGGTCTATCACTTCAACGAGAGCACCGGGTCGGTCGTCGACGACAAGTCACCGGCGGCCAACGACCTCACGCTCACGGCGGCCGGGTCGTGGGTGACCGGCGTCGAGGGTACGGCGCTCGGAGCGAACGGCACCGGTCCCGGTGCGTCGAGGACTTCACTCACCTGGCCGGCCTCACCGCCGGGGTGGGCGTTCTCGGCGTGGGTGAAGTGTCGCTCGAGCAGCAACGGCGCTCGCTTCCTGGTGCTGCGGAACGCCGGGGACGAGGTGGCGCACGCGGGCCGGCTGGACGGGTTGTTCTGGGTCCGGCTGTTCGGCACGGGCGGCACCACTGGCATCATCAGCTCGTCCCGAGGGCCGATCGCCGCCGAGACCTGGACCCACGTGGCCGCGTCGTGCGACCAGAAGACGATCCACTTCTACCTGAACGGCAAGGTCTTCTCCGTCGAGACCTACGCGGTCGGCGCCCTCCTCCAACCGACCGAGCTCCATGTCGGCGGTGACGACCCGGACTCGTCCGTCGCCGACGTCGACGACCTCCGCCTCTTCGACAGCCCGATCAGCGCCACCAACATCCGCTGGCTCCACGAGAACCCCGGCCTGTACTACGACCTCGCACCGACCACCTTCGCCGCCTGGGGCGTGCCGCTCTGACAGACTGCAGACATGGCGGAAGCAGCAGGCGTGGTGAACCAGTCGGGCCGCGACAACGACGCGGACTTCGAGTCCGTCATCGCCGAGTCGAGCGACCACGTCCAGACGCTCGCCCGCGCCGTACGCGACCTGGTGTACGACGTCCTGCCCGGCACCGTCGAGGTGGTCTGGGCGAAGCAGGGCTCGGTCGGCTGGGGCATCGGGCCGAAGAAGTACACCGAGCAGTTCGCCTACCTGATGCCGTTCAAGAAGCACGTCACCCTCGGCTTCTACCGCGGCGGCGACCTCCCCGACCCCGACGGCCTGCTGCCTACCTCGGGCGGACGTCAGGTCGGCGGCACGCTCAGCATGCGCAGCCTCAAACTCACGACCCTCGAGGAGGTACGGCGACCTGCGCTCCGCGAGCTGGTCGCCGTCTCGACCCGGACCGGCATCTGACCGCTCCTTCAGTTCCGGCTGTCGACCTCTTCGAGACGGAGGGCCAGCAGCTGCCGCAGCGGCATGGACTCGCCGTCGCGGGCGCCCAGGCCGACGGTCAGCGGCGGGTCGGAGGGCAGGATCCGGACACCCAGGACGCGGGACTTCACGCTTGGGGCGGTGCCGAGGATGTAGAAGTTGGCGTCGGTGTCGACGGCGAGTGAGTGGTTGCGGCGGAGGTACCAGCCGGTGAGGTCGGTCCGGTAGCTGGTGCTCGAGCCCGTCACGGGTGCGCGCAACGGCTCAGGTTCGACACCTCTCGCCTGCAGCTGCCGGACGAAGTCGGTCAGCAGGGCGCGAGCCTGGGCGGTCTCGGCTGCCTTGCGCTGTTCGAGCGCGGCCGCGTGGGCGGCGGACGCCTCACGTCGCTTCTCGCGCCAACTCGGCTCACTCTCCACCGTCCTACCCTAGATCACCTCGGCCAGGCCTCCACCTGCGCGCCCTCACACATCGGTAGCCGGGAAGGACCTGTCTCCAAAGAGGATTCTGCGGGCTGCGAGTCGGCCTGGGCGGGTGCGGAGCAGCTTGAAGGCCAGGGATGCCGCGGCCGGTGTGCGTACCTGGGCCAGGCCTCGGCGCAGCACCAGGCGGCCGCGGAAGTGCGCGCGGAGGGCGGCGCCGTCGTACGCAGGTAATGCGGCTGCGCCTCCTCGCAACGCGTCGTCGAGGACCTCGGCCGCTAGCGAAGACAAACGTAGACAGGGGTCGAGACCGCCCGCGGTGAGTGGCGAGACTGCGCCGGCCGCGTCGCCGACCAGCAACCCGTCTGCGCAACCGATCCGCCGCAGTAGACCACCGACCGGGATCGGCCCGCCACGCCGCTCCACGTCGACCGGCCGATTGACGCCGGCCAGCCCGGGCGCGTCCTTGCTGAAGCGCTGCAGGGCTTTGCGCATGCCTTCCGGATAGCGATCCGCGTAGCCCGCAATACCGACATGCGCATGCTGCCCGTCGTTGACCACCCACGCGAGATAGCCCGGCGCGATCGACGGGTCGAGCACGCAATGGAACGTCGGCGGCACCTCGCTCGACGGAATCGCGAAGACCTCCTCGGCCCCGACGAGCAGGTGGCTGTTGCGATCCAGGCCGAGATCGCGGGCGACCCGCGACCGCGCTCCGTCCGCTCCGACGACGTACCGAGCCCGCACCTGAGTCGGCCCGTCGCGATCGATCAAATGAAAGGCGCCACCACGCCAGCCCACATAGCGCGTGCCCAGCGCGATCCGCACCCCGGCCTCGACCGCGCGCTCGGCCGCGGCCACGTAGAGCGGCCCCATGTCGCCGACCCGGTACTCGTCGCGCTCGCTGACCAATGTGACCGGCCGCCGAAGATCCGGCGGATACAGCACCACGTGACGGATCGGCGGCCCGAGACACTCGGCCGGCAACGCAAAGTCGTCCAGCGTCTTCCGCACGAAGATGCCCGTCGTCCGAATCGCAGCGGTCAAGCTGGTACGGCGTTCCACCAGCAAGACGTCATGCCCCTGCTGAGCCAGCAACGTGGCCGTGTGAAGCCCGGCCAGCCCGGCTCCCACGACCAGTACGTCGCTGGCGCTCATCGGTCGGCGTCGGTCCGGATCAGCCGCAACCCGCCGGCTACGATCAGCGCAACGGCCCACAGCCCGAGCGTGAGCCGCGCCGAGGTCGTCGTCATGTCCTCGCGCGGGCCCTCGCCGAAGATCAGGAAGAGCGCGCTGGAGCCGGGCATGCGGGCGGACAGCGTGACGGTCCAGTCGTACGGCAGCTGCGCCAGGATCAACGGCAGGACGAACATGAGCGCGATCACGCTGACCAGGGCGGCCGCCGTACTGCGCGTCAGCAGGCCCAATCCGATCCCGAGCAGCGCACCGGCGGCGTACACGAAGGCGAGCTCGGCGAGGGACTTGATCCCGTCGCCGATCGGCAGCCCGAGCGAAGGCCGGAACGACCACACGACCACGCTGGCCGCGGTCACGAGCACCACACCCAGCAGCGTCAGCGTGCCGGTGATGACGGCGGTCCGGGCAGTGAGCAGCACGCCTCTGCGTGGCGTCCACTGCAGGGTCGGCACGATGCCGCCGGTGCCGTGGTCGGCGGTGCTGGTGACGACGGACAGCGCGAGTACGCCGAACAGCGCGAACATCGCAGTAAACCGGCCGCCGTCCCACGCGGTCGCGTCCGGGCCCGGACCGGTCGGGTCGTCGGAGACGTCGTACCCCATGATCGTGGCGAAGCCGAGGACGACGATCGCGGTCGCGATGGCGAAGATCCAGGTCGAGCGGACGCTCCACAGCCGGCTCCACTCGGCGTTGCCGGTGCGGGCGAGGACGGTCGGGGTGCTCATCGGTTCGCTCCGTCCGCGTACGCCGGCGCACTGCCGTGGTAGTCGACGCTCTCCTCGGTCAACGCGAGGTAGGCATGTTCGAGCGACTGCTCGAGCTCGGCCAGGTGATGCACCGGCAGACCGAGTGAGTAGGCGAGATCACCGAGCTCCTTGGCCGTCAGACCGGTCACCTCCAGCTCGTCGGCCGCGGTCCGCTCCACGGCAGCCCGATCAGCCAACGCGCCTTGCAGTACGTCGATCCGCGGCGTCCGGACGCGGACGCGCTGGCCACCGAGACCGCGCAGGATCTCGTCGACCGGCGCCTCGGCGATCAGCCGGCCGCGGCCGATGATGACGATGCGGTCGGCGATCAACTGCATCTCGCTCATCAGGTGGCTGGACACCAGCACGGTCCGGCCCTCGTCGGCGAACCCGCGCAGCAGCGCCCGGATCCATCGGACCCCGTCGAGGTCGAGCCCGTTCACCGGCTCGTCGAACAGCAGCACCTGCGGATCACCCAGCAACGCGGCCGCGATCCCGAGCCGTTGCCGCATGCCCAGCGAGTACCCCTTGATCCGCCGCCGCGCCGCGGACCCGAGCCCGACCTGCTCGATCACCTCCTCGACCCGCCGCAGCGGGATCCCGTTGCTCCGGGCACCGATCCGCAGGTGACCGCGCCCGGTCCGGCCCGGATGCATCGCGCCCGCGTCGAGCAGCGCCCCCACGTGGTACAGCGGCTCGGCGAGATCGGCGTACCGCTGCCCGTTCACCAGCGCCGTCCCCGCCGTCGGCCGGTCCAGCCCCATCACGATCCGCATCGTGGTCGACTTCCCCGCCCCGTTCGGTCCGAGAAACCCGGTCACCTGCCCCGCCGGCACCTCGAAGCTCAACTCGTCCACAGCCCGCACGTCGCCGTACTGCTTACTCAATCCCCGGACATTGATCACCTATCGATAATCGATGTTCACCTATCGACTGTCAACACCCAACCAACGACTCTCGATCGCGCGACACCGCTGACCGCGTCGTCGGCGCAGTGTGGCGGCAGTCACACTCGGGAGATGGGAGAGCTCAGGGATGTAGATGCCGGGAAGACGCACGCGCAGTTCTTGGCGACGGAGCACTGGAGTTTGCTGGCTACCCGGGGGATGACGTGGCAGGAGATCTTCAGCCGGACGGGGACGTATCTGACCGTACTGTCGGCGGCGGTGGTGGCGTTGTCGCTGGTGGCGAACGCGACCGGGTTCGGGTCCGGGTTCACGACGTTCGCGTTGCTGGTGCTGCCGGTGGTGCTGCTGGTGGGGTTCGGGACGTACTTCCGGCTGATCGAGGCGGATATCGAGGACACCTGGCTGATCATCGGCATGAACCGGTTGCGGCACGCGTACGTCGAGCTCGCGCCGGAGCTCGAGCCGTACTTCATCGCGAGCCACCACGACGACCCGCCGGGGATCTGGACGACCTACAGCTTCCGCCGCCGGATCGGGGTGACGCACTGGCTGTCCGGGTCACCTGTTGTCGTCGGCGTCATCAACTCGGTCGTCAGCGGTGTGCTGGTGGCGGTGATCTGTGAGGCGGCCGGCGCCGGGGACACCGTGCGTACCCTGGTCGCCGCCGCGACGGCCGTCGTGATCGCGGTCGTGCTCGGGTTCCTGGGTCTCCGCAAGGTGCACGAGGTCTCGCGAAGCTACGAGCCGCGCTTCCCCAGCTGACGCAGCACGATGGTCGGCGGGTTGAGCCGTCCGGAGTCCTGGAAGTCGGCCGCGTGCTCGATGTCCTGCAGATCGAACCGACGGCCGAAGCGAGCGGTGACGGACTCGACCAGCTCCTGGAGGTGCTGGTCGGCCGCCAAGGCACTGGCGGCGGTGCTGTAGACGACGAGCCGCACCGAGTTGGAGCCCGGCCTCGCGGCGTCAGTGATGTCGATCCGGTACGGCGGCGCCCACAACGTCCCGCACCGGGTCTCGTTGACCCAGACCTCGGCCGCAACACCGACCGGCGACGCGATCAACGCCTGGAAGGAGTGCTCCGGCAGGTAGCTGTCCCGCTCGGCCGGCGACCCGTCGCCGAAGTCGAGCACGATCCGGTCGTCGACGGCCGGAAGGTCGAGCTCGACCTCGTACGACGCCGAACCCGTCGCGGCCAACTGTGCTGGATCGACCTGCCACGAACCCTCGACCGTCCGCAGCGGCATGTCCGCCACCAACCGCTCCTCGCCGGCAACTACCGGCACAAGCACCACGGCCTGATACGGATGCAACGTGACCGAGTTCGACGCCAGCCTGGTCGCCCCGCTCGCCGCATCCCACACCTCGCAGCGCGCAGCCGGGAAGTCGAAGGTCCGCATCTGGTTGCCCGTGTTCGCGACGAAGTAGACATCCCCGTCGTCGAGCCGCCGATGCACCACACCGATGTCCTCCGGCAGCCGCTCGGGCAGCTGATCCGGGAGCGCGGCGACGTCATCGACGACCACTCCCCCGGCCGCAACCACAGCATCCAGCCAGCGCCTCGTCTTTGCAGGCACCGTCGACTCCGGCGGTACGACGACCAGCGAAACGCCGGCCGGGTCGACCAGGCCGACCGCGTCGTCGTCGATCAGGTCGAAGTCCAGCCCCGACTCGCGGATCGTCCGCGGGATGTCGGCGCCGATCAAGCGCCGTACGGTGCGGTAGAGGTTCAAGGACCCGGTGGCGTAGGCGTCGGAGGCCGGGACGTACACCTTTACCGGCCGCACCGGTGTGCCTTGCTGAAGGAGCCAGGACAGCCGGTGGAGATAGCCGAAGAGGTCCGGAGCGACAGGCCACCACGGGTTGCGGTCGTCCAGTGCGCCCGCGGCGTAGAAGATCCAGCCGAGGCCCGGTCCGCCGGACGGCGAGTACGGCCAGCCGTGGCCGATCAGCTGGTTCACGCCGGACAGGAAGTGCTCGTGCGCCTCGCCCTTGAGGTCGAGCGGAGTCGCCCGGAACGACGGTGAGTGCACCCACGTCCACGCCTCGGCCGAGACGACCGAGCGACCGTAGATGCTCGCCGCCGACGAGGCCCACCGGGTCTCGGGCAGCCGGGTCCACCCCCAGCCCTCGCCCTCGAACAGGTCGGCATGGCGGTAGCTGCTCACGGTTGCCGGCGGTTCGCCGTACGACTGGATCCGGAACGGCACGTCGTGCGCCGCCGCCCAGCGCTGGAGGACGGTGACGAAGTTGTCCTCGTAAAGCTCCGACAACGTGCGGTAGAAGTCGATGCGGACCTGGGACTCCGTCCGCAGCTCCCACAGCCGCGGCCGCAGCTCATACCCGCGCCGTTGGGCGAACTCGGTGAAGATCGACGGCGTCCAGTCGGCCTGGTACACCTCCAGGCTGTCGCAGAAGACCGACCCGACCAGCTCCGGCGTGGCCGCAGCCAGCAGCGGCTCCGCCACGGACCTGATGTGCTCCTCCGCCGCGGCCCTCGAGTAGTGGTCGAGCACCGGGCCTTCGGCCCCGGCCGCGGCGCGCTTGACGTTCTGCCCGGTCAGTCGCGAGGTCGCGATCAGCACCTCGCGCGGCCCGCTCCCGGCCGGTACCCGGATCATCCCGTTGCTCGCAGCAACTTCGTCGTACGCCGTGGGCTGTCCGGCCGACCCGGCGCCGACGAAGGCCGCGACCACCTCGTCACCGGGCCAGGCCGCGACCACCGGCACCTCGTACGCTTCGCCGCCGATCTCCCGGCGGTCCCAGCTCAGCCGGCGGGCGGCCAGCTCCGGCCCGATGTGGCCGCCGCCGAAGGACCAGCCGCTGCCCAGGGTGAGGTCGAACCGCAGCCCCAGCTCCCGCGCGGTCCGCGCCGCGAACCCCACGTCCTGCAGGAACTTCTCCGACCCGAACGGCGCGTCCACCGAGCTCATCGGATAGACGAACGCGACCTCGACGCCACCGAGCCCGGCTGCGGCCATCGCCTTCAGCTGCCGCTCGAGCTCGCGCTGGTCGACGGCCGGCCCGAACCACCACCAGCGCATCATCGGCCGCCCGTCGGGCGGTGGTGCTCCGAACTGCCGTCGTACGTCGTCCACCGTCGGCACAGGTCCCGACCTCCGCAAGTCTCGGTTCGACCACCCCATCCCGAGACCTTGCGGAGAGTCAACGCCGGTGACCAGTACCGGTCAGGATCACTCGACCAGCTTTCCTTCGGTGGTGATGTCGTCGCGCATCAGCCGGCGGAGCTCCTCGGGGATCGGCGGGATCGACTCGCGCTCCACCGAGCCCGGTCCGGACCAGACCATGTTCACCTGCAGGGATTCGTCCAGCTCCGGGTAGTCGGAGCGGTTGTGGCAGCCCCGGGTCTCGCGGCGTTCCAGAGCCGCGTCCAGAGTGGCGCGCGCGGCCAGCACGGACGACTTCAGGTCGAACGCGTGGGCCAGGTCCTGGAAGCCGGCGATGTCGGGGTGGACGCCCATCTTCGTCATCCGCTCCTCGATCTCGACCAGCTCGGAGACTCCGGCCAGCAGTCCGGCCTCGTCGCGGACGACACCGGCGCGGTTCGTCATCGTGTCGCGCAGCGCGCGCTGCAGCGCCCGGACGTTCTCCTCGCCGTCGTTCGCGAGCAGCGCGTCGATCTCGGCGCGGGCCTCGGCGACCGCGTCCGCGGACCGCTCCTGCGACTGCCGGCCGATCGAGTACTTCGCCGCCTCCTCCGCGACGATCCGCCCGAACACGAGCAGCTCGATCAGCGAGTTGCCACCCAGCCGGTTCGCGCCGTGCAGACCGCTGGCCGCCTCGCCGATCGCGTACAGCCCGTCGACACCGGTGCCGTGGTCCTCGGGACGCACCCACACCCCACCCATCGAGTAGTGCGCGGTCGGGGCGATCTCGATCGGCTGCTTGGTGATGTCGAGCATCTGCAGCTCGAGCAGCGTCTGGTAGACCCGCGGCAGCCGGCGCATGATCGTCTCCCGCGGGAGGTGCGACACGTCCAGCCAGACCCCGCCGTTCGGCGTGCCGCGGCCTTCCATGATCTCCGTGTACGCCGCCAGCGCGACCCGGTCCCGGGTCGACAGCTCCATCCGCTCCGCGTCGTACCGGGCCATGAACCGCTCGCCCAGCGCGTTCCGGAGCTGGCCGCCCTCGCCGCGGGCCGCCTCGGACACCAGGGTTCCGGCCGCGTTCTCGGGCTCGATCAGGCCGGACGGGTGGAACTGGACCAGCTCGGGGTCCCGGATCTTGCCGCCGGCCAGGACCGCCAGCCGGAACGAGTCACCGGTGTTCTCGTCCCGCCGCGACGACGTACGGCGCCAGATGCGGGTGTGACCGCCCGCGGCCAGGATCACCGCGTCGGCGTGGATGACGTACCGCCGCCCGGTGGTCAGGTCGAACCCGTACGCGCCGAACACCTTGTTGTCGCGCACCAGGATCCGGGTCACGTAGACGGTGTCCAGGATCGGCACACCCAGCTGGACCGCCCGGTTGATCAGCGTGCGCTGGATCTCCAGGCCGGTGTAGTCGCCCGCGAACGCCGTCCGCCGGTACGTGTGGGCGCCGAAGAACCGCTGCGAGATCCGGCCGTCGGCCTCCCGGGCGAACGGCATGCCGTAGCGCTCCAGGTCCTCGATGCCCCGGGCCGCGCCTTCGGTGACGATCTGCACCGTGACCGGGTTCGCCAGCAGGTAGCTCTCCTGCAGCGTGTCGGCCGCGTGCTGCTGCCAGCTGTCCTCCGGGTCCATCGTGGCCAGGGCCGCGTTGATCCCGCCGGCGGCGAGCGACGTGTGGGCGTCCGAGCGCGGGCGTTTGCCCAGGGCAAGGACCTCGACGCCCTGCTCGGCCAGTTCGATCGCGGCGCGCACCCCCCCACCACCGGTTCCGATCACCAGGACTGAGGTGGCGATCTGCTGTTCGGTGGTCTTCATCGAATCTCCTTTGACTCGCGTTCGGGTGTCACCACTAAGACAACTCAGTACGGCGGCCTGTGACTGTCACTCCGGTCACAAGCCGGCTGTCTGTCACGTCTCACTCGCCTGCTCCGGGGTGTCGGCGTGGTACGCGAGGTCGTAGTGCCGGATGCGGTAGAGGTTCAGCGGCTGGCCGTGGTACTGGTCCGTCTCGCCGATCAGCTCCATGCCGATCCGCTTCGCCGTCCCGGCCGCGCGGGCGTTGGTCGGGCCGACCAGGGCGAACAACTCGTCGACGTCGGTGTGGTGCATCGTCCAGTCCGCGACCGCGGCTCCGGCCTCCGCGGCGTACCCGTGGCCCCACGCCGTACGGGCGAGCTGCCAGCCGATCTCCAAGTCCTCCCAGGGCGCCAGCCGGAGCACCGCCGCCCCGCCGACCACCCGGCCTGTGTCACGCAGCTCGATGGCCCAGTGCCGCACCGGCGACACGTCCTCGGCCATCCAGCGGTGCAGGACGTCGCGCATCGCGAGCACGCTCGGTACCCAGGTCATCGCCGGGGTGAGCCAGCGGGTCACGTGCTCGTCGCCGTAGATGCCCAGCGCGTCCGACGCGTCGGTGTCGCGCCACGGCCGGATCACCAGTCGCTCGGTCTCGATCCTCGGCTTCATCTGTCTCCTCCGCAGCTCCGTCCCGGGACTCACGCAGCTTTGACCACGTAGCCCGGGCCGCTGTGACACGCGGACCCCACGGGTGACCACGGACCCGACCACGGACTTCCAGGGCGCGACCACCACGGTCCAGGAGTGACGGTGGATCCGTCACCTCGGGGACCGATGAGAGGAGCCGGAACATGAGTGCGCAAACCCTGGACCAGGCGGCATCGGTCTTCGTCGTCGTCCGCCCCCGGCTGTTCGGCATCGCCTACCGGATCGTCGGGAACGCGCCCGAGGCGGAGGACGTCGTGCAGGAGGTCTGGCTGCGCTGGCAGCGCACCGACCGGTCGGCCGTCATCGACCCGGCCGCCTTCCTCGCCACCACCACGAGCCGGCTCGCGATCAACCTGGTCAAGTGCGCGCGGCGCCGGCACGAGACGTACGTCGCCACCTGGCTGCCGGAGGCGAACGCCGACGACGACGGCGCCGACCCGCACACCCAGGCCGAGCGCAACGAGTCCCTCGACCTGGCGGCCCGCGTGCTGCTGGAGCGGCTCTCCCCGGCCGAGCGGGCCTCCTACGTACTGCGGGAGGGCTTCGAGTACCCGTACCAGCGGATCGCCGAGAAGCTCCGGATCGGCGCGCCGAACGCCCGGCAGCTGGTGAAGCGGGCCCGGGACCGGCTCGCGTCGGACCGCCGCCGGCCCTTCACCCCGGACGCCCACAGCCAGCTCGTCCAGGCGCTGGTCTCCGCGTCCCGGGCCGGCGACCTCGCCGACCTGGAGGAACTCCTCACCGCGGGCCTGGCCGAACAGGCCGCGTGACACAGCTCGCCTGATTCACCCGTCTCGTTCCGGGCCGGGCCTCAGCCTCTCAATGAGAGGATGGGGAACCATGGCGGGTGGATGGGAGGGGCTTCGCGGTCGGCGCTCGGAGTGCGAGTCCCTCGATCGCCTGGTGGCGAACGTCCGCGCCGGCCAGGGCCAGGTCCTGATCGTCCGTGGTGAGGCCGGGATCGGGAAGTCGGCACTGCTCGACTACGTGGCCGGGAACGCCGACGGCTGCCGCGTGGCGCACGCGTCCGGGGTCGAGTCCGAGATGGAGCTCCCGTTCGCCGGTCTGCACCAGTTGTGCGCTCCGCTCCTCGATCTCGCCGAGCACCTGCCGCCACCACAGCGCGCCGCCCTTGCCGTTGCCTTCGGCCTGGAGTTCGGTGGGCCGCCGGACCGGTTCCTGGTCGGCGCGGCGGTGCTGAGCCTGCTCTCGGAGGTGGCCGACCGGCAGCCGCTGCTGTGCGTGATCGACGATGCGCAGTGGCTGGACCAGGCCTCGGCGCAGGCGCTGACCTTCGTCGGCCGGCGGTTGTTCGCCGACCGCATCGGCGTGGTGTTCGGGGTGCGGGACCCGGCGACCGCGCCGGAGTGGCGGGGCTTCCCCGAGCTCGTCGTCGGCGGACTCGCGGACGACGATGCGGGGGCGCTGCTCGACTCCGTCGTACCCGGGCGGCTGGACGAGCACATCCGGGACCGGATCGTGTTCGAGACCCGGGGCAACCCGCTGGCGCTGCTGGAGCTGCCGCGCGGACTGACGGCGGCCGAGCTCGCCGGTGGGTTCGAGCGTCCGGACGCTCGGCCGCTGGCGAGCCAGATCGAGCAGAACTTCGCGCAACGGGTGCAGTTGCTGCCACCACAGACCCAGCGGCTGCTGCTGACCGCGGCCGCGGAGCCGGTCGGCGACGTACCGTTGCTGCTTCGGGCACTCCGGTCGCTGAGCATCCCGGTCAGCGCGTCCGGGCCTGCCGAGGTGGCCGGCCTGATCGAGTTGGGGGCACGGGTTCGCTTCCGGCATCCGCTGGTCCGGTCGGCGACGTACCGGGCCGCCGTCTCGGCCGACCGCCGCGCGGTGCACCAGGCGCTGGCCGACGCGATCGACCCGACGATCGACCCCGATCGCCGGGCCTGGCACCGCGCCCAGGCGGCCGACCAACCCGACGAAGCGGTCGCTGCCGAGCTGATCGCCTCCGCCGACCGGGCCCAACACCGCGGCGGTGTCGCGGCCACGGCCGCGTTCCTGCAGCGGGCCACCGAGCTGACCCCGGACCCGGACACCCGCGCGAGCCGGGCCTTGGCCGCGGCCCAGGCCACACTGCGGGCCGGCGCCTTCGAGGCGGCACTGAAGCTGCTCGTCACCGCCGACGAGTGGTCGCCCGGAGAGCTGCACCAGGCCAGGGTGAACCTGCTCCGCGCCCAGATCTCCTTCGCCTCCGGTCACGGCGCCACGGCCGCGCAACTCCTCTTGGAAGC
Source organism: Kribbella sp. NPDC002412 (assembly GCF_053592935.1). Classification (NCBI taxonomy): domain Bacteria; kingdom Bacillati; phylum Actinomycetota; class Actinomycetes; order Propionibacteriales; family Kribbellaceae; genus Kribbella; species Kribbella sp. NPDC002412. The sequence goes on along the minus strand of NZ_JBSFBL010000033.1, from coordinate 17,409 downwards.
CGCCCGCCGGCTCGAGCCACTCGACCTCCAGCTCGCCCGCGACACCTACCTCGAAGCGATGATGGCGGCGATGTTCGCCGGAGTCCTCGCCGACGGGTCGCCGCAGACCGAGGTCGCCCGGGCCGCCCGCGCGGCGCCGCGTTCGACGACGCCGCGCAAACACGATCTCCTGCTCGAGACCCTGGCCGTCTCGTTCACCGACGGCTACCCGACGGCGGTGCCGCTGGCCCGGGACGCGATCGCAGCCTTCGCCGACGAGAGCCGGGCCGATCCGGGTGATCTGCGCTGGCTGTGGCTGGCGTCGCGCACCTCCGTCGACCTCTGGGACTTCGAGCACTGGGACGTCCTCACCGCGCGGCACGTCCAGCTGGCCCGGGAGACGGGCGACCTCACCGAGCTCCCGCTCGTCCTCAGCTCCCGGCTCCACCTGCATCTGTTCGGTGGCGAGCTCCCGGCTGCCGCCGCACTGCTCGCGGAGATCCGGACGATCGCCGACGCGACCGGAATCGGCCTCGCTCCGTACGGCGCCATCGGCCTGGCGGTCATGCGTGGCCGGGTGGACGAGGCGACTCCGCTGATCGCCGCCACCCTCGAGGAGGTCACGACCAGGGGCGAAGGTTCCGGGATGTCGTACACCCGGTGGGCGAACGCCGTACTCCTGAACAGCGTCGGCCGGTATCCGGAGGCGCTGGCCGCGGCGCAGGCGGCGAGCGCGGATCCGAAAGACCTCGGAGTCGCCAACTGGGCTCTGCCGGAGCTCATCGAGGCCGCGGTCCGCGCCGGGCAGCGCGAGCTGGCGACCGAGGCGCTCGACCGGTTGACCGAGCTGGCCCAGGCCACCGGGACGGATTGGGCGCTCGGCCTGCTCGACCGTTCGGTCGCCCTGCTGACGCCCGGCCCGGGAGCGGACTCCGGCTATCGACGGGCCATCGAGCGGCTCGGCGGCACCCGGGTCCGGATGGACCTTGCCCGGTCCCACCTCCTGTACGGCGAATGGCTCCGGCGCGCGGGTCGGCGGCAGGACGCCCGCGCGCAGCTGCGAACGGCGTACGAAATGCTGACCGCGGCCGGTTCGGAGGCCTTCGCCGAGCGCGCCCGCCACGAGCTCGCGGCCGCGGGCGAGGCCGTCGACGAGCGTGCAGACCGCGCGGCGGACGTGCTCACCGCGCAGGAGGCCCACATCGCCGAGCTGGCCGGGTCCGGGCTGACGAACGCGCAGATCGGTGCCCAGATGTTCCTCAGCCAGCACACCGTGGAGTGGCACCTGCGCAAGGTCTTCACCAAGCTCGGCATCACCTCCCGCCGCCAGTTGGGGCCGCTGCTCAGCTAGGTCACACATCGGGGTCCTCAACTGTCATACCTGTAGAGAGACAGAACAATCGGAGGTCCGACAGTGCGCAGGATCCTTGTGGTCGGTGGTGGGTACGCCGGTTTCTACACGGCGTGGAGGCTGGAGAAGAAACTTCGCAAGGGTGAGGCCGAGATCGTCGTCGTCGATCCACGGCCGTACATGACCTACCAGCCGTTCCTTCCGGAGGTGCTGGCCGGGTCGATCGAGGCTCGGCACGCGGCGATCTCGCTGCGGCGGAACCTGCGCCACAGCAGGGTCGTGGCCGGCTCGGTCACCAAGATCGAGCACGCCCGGCGGACAGTCACCATCCACCCGGTGCAGGGCGCCGACTTCGAGATGCCGTACGACATCATCGCGGTGACCGCCGGCGCGGTGACCCGGACGTTCGCGCTGCCCGGCGTGACCGAGCACGCGATCGGGATGAAGCACGTCGAGGAGGCCGTCGCGATCCGCGACCGGCTGCTCACCGCCTTCGACGAGGCCTCGGTGCTGCCACCCGGCCCGGAGCGCGAGCGGCTGCTGACTGTCACCTTCGTGGGCGGCGGCTTCGCCGGTGTCGAAGGCTTCGCCGAGCTCCTGTCGCTGGCCAACGGGCTGCTCAAGTCCTACCCCGAGCTCACCCGCGACGACCTGCACTTCCACCTCGTCGAGGCGACGAAGCGGATCCTGCCGGAGGTCGGCGACCGCCAGGCGCAGTGGGTCCGGGACCGGCTCGAGCGCCAGGGAGCGCGGGTCCACCTGGAGACCACGCTGACGTCGGCCGCGGACGGCCACGTCGTGCTGTCCGACGGTACGGCGTTCGACTCGGACCTGATCGTCTGGACGACCGGCAACGCCGCGACCCGGCTGGTCCGCAGCCACACCGACCTCCCGGTCACCCAGCGCGGCCTGATCCAGACCCGCGCCGACCTCCGGGTCGGCTCCGAGGACGAGTTCGTGCCGGACGCCTGGGCGGCCGGTGACGACGCGGCGATCCCCGACCTCGCGGCGCCCATGCCCGGGATGCTGACGGTGCCGAACGCGCAGAACGCCGTACGGCAGGGGAAGCTGCTGGCCAAGAACCTGCTCCGGTCGCTGCGTGGGCGCGAGCCGAAGAACTACGTCCACCACACGCTCGGGGCGGTGGCGACGCTGGGGCTGGGCCGCGGGATCTTCCAGTACAAGCGGATCGTCGTCAAGGGTCTGCTCGCCTGGCTGATGCACCGCGGGTACCACGTGCTGGCGGTGCCGACCTGGGACCGGAAGGTGCGCGTGCTGGCCGTCTGGGTGGCCGCGCTGTTCTACGGCCGGGACATCGTCTCGCTGGCCTCGGTCCAGCGGCCCCGCGACGCGTTCGTCAACGAGGCCGACGTACCGGTGCTGGAGTCGCGCTCAGCGTGACGGGTTGGCGCAGAAGAACGGTGGGCGCGTGCCGCCGGAGTGGTAGTGGTACTGCGTGCCGCCGGCTTCGAGGATGATGCGGGAGCCGTTGACCAGCGCCTGGGTGTAGCGCATCCCGGGCTCCGGGCAGCCGAGGCTGCCGTCCTGCCAGGTGACCTCTTCGGAGCTGACCACGGTCACCTGGCCAGGCTCGACGCCGAGCCGCTTGACCAGGTCCGCCTTGGCCTGCTCGACCGGCCCACCCGCCGGGCCGGCTGTCGGTGGCGGCGTGCTCGGGTCAGGTGTCGGTGTGTTGCTGCTCCCCGTCGAGGGCATCGGCTGTCCTTCCGTCCCAGATTCGTTGCCACAAGCAACCAATAGCGCCGCCACCGCGACGGCGGCCGCGATCATGTTCAAGCTTCGCATCGGCATCACCTCCCACTATGGACGACCGACGGGGGCGGATCGTTGCAGCCTCGGCCGGCACCGCCGCCGAGCCGAGCGAGGCGTCTGTTGTTCAGGTGCAGTTTGCCCGGCGTCAGCCGGCCGCGGGCAGGATCGCCTGGGGCCGCCCGCCCGCCTACGCACCAAGGAGCAACCAGTCATGTCCGTTGACCGCCGTTCCGTCCTCCGGGGAGCCGCCGCCGGCGCCGCCGGGGTCGGTTTCGCCACCGTCGGAACCGTACCGTCCCTCGCCGAGGCCACGCCCGGCCCGAAGCACTCGCCGTTCCCTGCGCACCGCCCGTTCCCGCCGCTGCTGGACGACCCGGCCGGCGTCCTCGCGCTGCCGCCCGGCTTCCGGTACAAGATCGTCACCAAGGCCGGCGAGACCAAGCTGAAGACCGGCCAGCCGACCCCGTCGCAGCACGACGGCATGGCGGTCTTCGACGGCGGCCGGAGCCGGCACCTGCTGATCCAGAACCACGAGGTCGGCAGCGCCAACGCGCTCGGCGTCCCGCCGGTCGAAGGCACCGTGTACGACGCGGGCGTCGGCGCGGCCGGCGGCTGCACGGTCATCTCGGTCGACCGGGACGGCACCAACCTCGGCGAGTGGGTCGGCATCTCCGGGACCCTCACCAACTGCGCCGGCGGCCACACCCCGTGGGGCACCTGGCTGACCTGCGAGGAGACCGAGTCCAAGGCCAACGGCACCACCCGGCTCAAGGACCACGGCTACGTCTTCGAGGTCTGGGGTGACGGCAAGACCGCGCACCCGGTCCCGCTGAAGGCGCTCGGCCGGTACGCCCACGAGGCGCTGGCGGTCGACGAGGACCGCACCCACATCTACCTGTCCGAGGACGCCTCCGGCCCGAACGGGCTGTTCTACCGCTGGACCGGGCCGCGCGGCTACAAGCTCGGACCGAACAGCTGGCGCCAGCTGGCCGACGCCGACTTCGGCACCCTCGAGGCGATGGCGATCCTCGGTGACGACGGCAAGCCGATCCCGGATGTCGCCTACCTGACGTCCGCGCAGCTGCTCCGGCCGTTCCGGGTCGCCTGGGTGCCGGTGCCCGACCGGGACGCGGTCTCGGTCTCCTGCCGCAAGCAGCTCGCCGACGGCACGGTCACCCGCGGCAAGAAGTTCGAGGGCGTCTTCGGCACCGACCAGGGTGTGTACGTCGTCAACTCGTACGCCGAGTCCGGCACCGCTGACCTGCCGGCCGACGCCGTGCCGCACGACGGCATGGTGTGGTTCTACAACTACAAGGCCCGCACCATCCAGCTGGTCACCTACTTCCCGGAGAGCGCGGCCGCCGACAAGGGCTCCGAGGCGCGGTACGACGACTTCAACTTCGACAGCCCGGACAACGTCACGGTCACCCCGTGGGGCTCGCTCGTCCTGGCCGAGGACGGCAACGCCTCGAGCCACGTGCTCAGCTCGACGCCGGGCGGACCGACGTACGCGATCGCCCGCAACATGCTGAACGACTCCGAGTTCACCGGCCCCGCGTTCTCGAACGACGGCAAGGTCCTCTTCGTCAACCTCCAGACCCCCGGCATCACCTTCGCCATCACCGGCCCCTGGCAGGACTACCTCGGCTGACCCCGATTGACATCGAGAGGGCCGTCCGCGGGGCGGCCCTCTCGATGTGCTCCGGAGGCGAGGAGGTACTGGCCGACGGCGTACGTCGACATCACCAGGGGGCCGCGGCCGGGGAAGTCGCGGCCGGCGAGGCGCATGGCGATGAGGGCGTCGGAGATCAGGAACAGAGTCCCGCCGAGACCGCTGCGGGGGTTGTGCCAGCGGGAGGCGATCGCGGTTGCGGTCAGCAACAGCGCGTACGCCGCGACCGGAAGACGCTGGCCGCCCAACCCAGGAGCCAGGACCGCGACGAGCGCTGCCCAGAGCGCGCCGTACGCCGCGACGACCCGCCACGACCGTTGACCGGGCTGGGTCAGGAACACGGCCAGGTAGCAGGCGTGGGCCGCGGCGAAGGCGGCGATCCCGGCCAGCTGCAGGTCCGTCTCCAGCAGGAGGTCGCCGGCGGCCGACGCCAGCAGCGCGGCCTGGATCAACGGTGACGCCTTCTCGGTCCGGGCCCAGGACAGCAGCAGCGGCATCAGCGACACCTTGCTCGCCTGCTTCAGCACCTTCACGTCACACGCGACGGCGACCACCTGCACCACGGTCGCGCCCCAGTACGCCGCCAACCGCCGCCGCCCGCTCGCCAGCCGCCCGAGTCCCATGCCGCGAGTCTCCGCACCTCCGGTGAGCCCCCGGTGAAATCGGTGGGAACCTTCCGTGCCCGCTCGACACAAGACAGGTGCAAGGCAGTCTTGACGAAGCGATCGGAGCGCGGATGCGCGGCAGTACCTCTGGAAATGAGTCGTGAGCGGGCTTCAGGCCGTGCAGGATGGCCTCATCATGTCGACCATCTCGGACCGGAGCCTGTGGGACCGGGCCACCAGCGGCGACTCCGAGGCGTTCGGGCAGCTGTACGACCGGCATGCCAAGGCGATCTACAACTTCCTGTACCGGCGGACCGGCTCCTGGAGCGACGCCGAGGACCTCACCTCGACGGTGTTCCTGCACGCGTGGCGACGCCGTACCGACGTCGTCCTCGACCGGGACTCCGCGCTGCCGTGGCTGCTGCGGACCGCGGACTACACGGTCCGGAACGCGTGGCGCGCGAAGCTGCGCTACCGCCGGGCGCTGTCGGCCGCGCACCAGCTGGTCGAGCACGTCCGTGACCACGCCGACGACGTGGCCGGGCGGCTCGACGACGACCGGCGGATCCAGCAGGCCCGCGCCTCGCTGACGCACCTGCCGGCGCAGGAGCGCGAGATCGTCGAGCTCTGCATCTGGGCCGGCCTCGACCAGCAGGCCGCCGCCGTCGCGCTGAACGTGCCGATCGGCACCGTGAAGTCCCGGCTCTCCCGGGCCCGCAAGCACCTGCGCGAGCTGAACATCCTGTCCCCCGTGGAGCCACAGTCATGAGCACGCCCCCTCCGGAGCACGACCTCCGCCCCGAGACCCGCGTCCGCCAGCGCGCCGAGCTGATCGCCATCGTCGAGCAGGACTCGGCCACCACCCCGCGGCGCAGGTTCGTCCCTTTGGTCGCCGCCGCGGCCGTGGTCGCGATCATCGCCGGCCTGGCGATCGGTCTGCCCGCGCTGCGGCGCGACAACAGCGAGCCCGCGGTCAGCGGCGCCCCCCAGCCCCCCGCCGTCGAGCCGTTGAGTGCCACTGACAAGTCCCTGTACGGCAAGCTGTGCTTCACGCGTACCCGGATGACTTTGACCAAACCGCGCGAGGGCTACCAGGTGCTCGACGGGTTCCGGTTCCAGAACGCGCCGGCCAACGCCTTCAGCACCAACTGGGTGGTCATCAAGAACACCTCGCTCGGCCTCTGGACGGCGTGCGGTCTGAATGCCCAGGGCAAGCTGGTCCAGTCGATGGTGAGCGGCACCGACCAGGTGCACTACCGCGCGGTGGAGGCCCGGATGATCGGCGCCGGCACGTACGCGGCGCAGATCACCCGGATCACCGTGGCCGTCGGCAACCAGCCCCCGGTCGAGGCGGTGCTCCGGCACGGGTTCTTCTACACCGCGGTCCCGTACGTCCGGGTCCGCGGTCCGCACACCGACGCCACTCCCCTGCCGTACACGATCCACGGGTACGACGCCACCGGCAGCCTGGTGTACAGCAGCCCGAAGAACGACGGCGAGTGGCGGGCCCAGGGCAAAACCTGCTACGTCGACCCCAACGGCAGGGCTGTGGTCTGGATGAGCGACAACCCGCATCCGGACCCGAAGACCTGCCGCCGCAGCTTCATCTGGAACTACCAGCCAAAGTGATCCCGAAACCCGGGCGGTCGGACAGGGTGAGATAGCCGTCCGCCAACTGGTAGCCGTCCCCGTCGGTGCCGACGACGTGACCGGGGACGCCCTCGACGATGGGGACGTTCCCGAGTCCGGCCGCGATGTGGGCGGCGTACAGGGTCTTGAGCGGCGCGCCCCACGCGTGCGGCGAGCCCTCGGCGGAGGCCGCCTTCAGCTGCGGCATGTACCGGCGCCACGCGGTGAGGCCGTAGCCGACGGCATCCATCAGCGCGACGTCGACCAGGCCGGCCTGGGCGAGCCGCAGGATGTAGCCGGCGTCCGGGTCGAACTCGCCGTCGGCGATCCGCGGCCGCCACGGCAGCGTGGCCAGGTGGTCGCGCAGGAACTCGAGGTCCTCGCGGCGTTCGGCGAACACCTCCTCGATCCAGTACAGGCGGCAGTCGGAGACGGCCGCCAGGTACGACGTGAGCGCGTTGACGCTGAAGCCGTCGTTCGGGTCGACCAGGATCTCCGCGTCCGGGTAGAGCTCACGGGCGAGCCGGGTCACCTCGATGTCCCGGTCGAGGCCGGCCTGGTACGGCATCCAGCGATAGCCGCGACCGAGCTTCAGCTTGAAGTCGCGGAAGCCGAACTCGTGGTCCTTCGCCAGGTTCTGCTTGATCGCGGTCAGCCCGGCCGGGCCGTCCTCCGGGTCGAGGTCGTCCAGGTAGATGCCACCGCTGTAGCACCGCACCTTGGCCGGCGCCGCGCCACCGAGCATCGCGTACACCGGCACCTCGAGAACCCGCGCCGCCAGGTCGTGCAACGCGTAGTCCAGGAACTCCGCCGCCGGGTCGATCACGCCACGCTCCGGATCGATCAACTCCGCCAGGTTCCGGCCGATCAGCGCCCCCGGATCACCCGCGGCCAGCGGCAGCCCCCACCCGGTCGCACCCCGATCCGTCTCCACGACGTACGCCGTCTCCCGCCCACCCCGCCCGTGATGCCCCCGAAACGAGTTCCTCCCCACGTCCCGGATGTACTCCGACCCCACTTCCGCCGTCCTGACCCCACTCACCACATGCCGCGACAGACTCATCCGTCCTCCATTACATCGTTGTCATTGAACGTCGAGTGGTAACGGTATTACCCAGATCGGGCGATAATTCTCCGATGCCCCCAGGTGCCGGCGACGCCACGCGGTTGCTGGAGCGGTTGGCGCTGCGTTATGCGGCGGTTGTGCACGCGGCCGTTGGGGTGTGCTGCGGGCTCGTCGGGCTGGTGAGTGCGGAGCCGGCGATGCGGTGGCGGGCGGCGGGGCTGGTGGCGCTCGTGATCGGCTGGGGTGGCTTCTACAGCTGGCGGTTGCTTCGGGGTACGGCGACGTGGTTGGTCGTCGCGGATGTCGCGGTGGTGGCGTTCGTCGCGGTGAATCTCGGAGTGACCGAGCGGCTGGAGGTGCTGGCGGTCGGCGCCGGGTGGGTGATCAGCTGGGCGAGCTTCGTGTGCGTGTCTTATCAGCTGCACACGTCGGTCCGGTTGGGGTTCGGCGCGACGGTGGTCGTCGATCTCGCGATCGCGGTCGGTGCGTGGCGGGCGGCGCCGCAGTACTGGCAGGGCTGGGTGGTCGGCCTCATCTGGCTGCTCGTGTCGGCCGGGTTGTCCCGCTGGCTCTGGGTCCTCGTACGGCGCGGCGGCACGCTGGCCGACCAGGCGGCCGAGGAAACCTCGCGGGTACGACGTGAGCGCGAAGTCGCCACCGCCGTACGCGCAGACGAGCAACGGGCAGTCCGGATGCTGCACGACACGTCGTCGACCACGCTGCTGATGATCGGCGCCGGATACGTTCGCCCGACCGACGACTGGCTGCCGGAACAGGCCGCCCGGGACCTCGCCGCGCTGTCCCGAGTCCCGGAAGTCCTTCCCTCCAAGGCAGATCGCGACCTCGGTGCCGTGCTGGCAGAAGTGATCGAGCGCAGTCCGTTGAGCATCAGACTCGAAGGTGATAACCACCTCTCCCTCCCCGGCGATGTGGTCGCCGCGCTGGCCGACGCAGTCCAGGAGGCGCTGTCCAACGTCCTGCGCCACTCCGGCCGACGTACGGCGACTTGCCGAGTCAGCCAGCCGATAGGCGCCGTACAGATCGAGGTGATCGACGACGGCGCCGGATTCCGCGGTGCAGCGGACGCTCGCCGCGGCATCACCCACTCGATCGTCGAGACCATGCAGGCAGTCGGCGGCTCGGCGCAGATCGAGTCGCAGCCCGGCCGCGGGACCGTCGTTCGCCTGCGCTGGCAAGCGGAACGCCGCTCCGTGCCGACCGACGAGGCAGCAGTCTGGCAAGCGGATCTGGCCGGCTCCACCGCCAGCGGGCTGCACCGCCAACTCCGTCTCGCGACCTTGATCATCACCGCGGCCGTGCTCTACCTGCTCGCGCCCGCAGCGCTGTTCAGCAACCTCGCGGAATACGACTCGCTGGCCGTCCAACTGACCGCGTTCGGCCTGTTGACGCTGGTGTTCGTCACCGGCGCGATTCTCTTCAAACGCGACCTCAGCTGGGGCAGCTGGCGGTGGGCCGCAATCGGCGTGATCGCCGCGGCCGGGCTGCTGAGCGCGTCCGGCGTCGAGCACACCGCCCACGCGCTGGCGAGCAACTGGTTCGTCGGTACGGCGCCTTGGCTCGCCCTCGTCGTACTCGGTGAACGGCTCAAGGAAGTCGTTGCGGTCCTCGCCGCCAATCACCTGCTCGCGATCGGACGAATGCTGACGCTGCCCGTCAACGGCATAGTGACCGGCTACCTGGCCGGCATGATCACCAGCGCGGGCTACGCGATCGCGGTCGCGGTCGCCACCTCGCTGCTGGCTTCGCTTGCCCAGCAGGCCGCGCAGCAGCGGCGGGACGCCGAGGAGGTCCGCATCGCCGACCAGCTCGCAGCGCAGACCCACGAGAGTCGCCAGCGGCGGTACGCCGAACTGTCCGCGACCGCGGGTCCGTTACTCGCCGGCCTGGCCGATGGAACGCTTGATCCACAAGACGAATCAGTACGGCGCCGCTGTGCGATCGAGGCCGCGCGGATGCGCCGGATCTTCGCCGAGCACGACGAGACACCCGACCCGCTGCTGCACGAGCTCCGCGCCTGCGCCGACCTCGCGGACCGCCGCGGCGTCCTTGTCACCCTGGCCACCGCCGGAACGTGGGCCGCTCCCCCGCTGCCGGTACGGCGCGGTCTGACCGAAGGACCGCTGATGCTGCTGGCAACGGCGGCCAGCCAGGCACGGATCACCGTGTCGTCCACCGACGGATCGCTGGCGGTGAGTGTGGTGGCCGACGCGCCTGACCTCGACGTACCGCTACCAGTCGATCACAATGTGCACCTGAGGACGACACGGCTCGACGGGCTGCTCTGGGTGGAGGCGCAGTGGGCAAGCCGATCATCGCGGTGATCGTGGAGGACCATCCGGCGACCACCGCGGGGGTTCGGGTGTGGTGCGCGGAGGCCGACCCTCCGATCGAGCTGATCGATGTCGGCGACCGCCTCCCCGAGCTGTGGACCGAACCCGCCAGCACGGCCGACGTGGTCATCTTCGACCTGCACCTGGACGACCGCGACGGCCGGATCCCGGTCCCCGAGTACGGCGCCCTGACCGAACTGGTGGACGCCGGCCGCTCGGTCATCGTGTACTCGTCGAGCTCGAACCCGGACACGATCACGCACTGCATGAGCCTCGGCGTCGACACCTACCTGACCAAGCACGAGGGACCGGAGCACCTGGTCCCCGCGATCGTCAAGGCCGCCGCCCACCTCCCGCACACCGCGCCCACGCTGGCCGGCGCCATCCAGGCCGACAACCGGGTCCGGCTCAGCACCCAGGAGCGGGACGCGTTGCGCGCCTGGTTCCAGACCGGCTCCAAGCAACTCGCCGCCCAACGCCTCGGCGTCAGCGCCCGCACCGTCGAGACCTACATCGACCGCGCCCGCATCAAGTACGCGAACCTCGGCCGCCCGGCCGGCAGCATCGCGGCCCTGATCCGCCGCGCCCTCGAAGACCGCGTCGTCACCGTCGAGGACCTCGCCACGGAGTAGGTCGTGTCTGGTGGTTCCACGCCGTAGCGAGCAGGTGCTCGGTGCGGTAGCTCGGCGTGCTGGAGTGAAGGCCTCGATGTGGTTTCATCGTGGCCTTTGCTCCAGTGCGGCGAGATGGCGTGCCGAGTGCCGCGCAGTAGGCGTGGAGCCACCAGACACGACCTGAATGCCCGGGATTTCCCGGACTCACCTTCACTCCGGGTCCACCTACCGTTGCCAGCATGGGCCGAATTCCTTCGCCCAGGTTGTGCGGGGGGTGGCGCACTGCCGGTCAGCACAGGGGGACAGACCAGCAGTGCGCCGACCGACACACCGTTCCCGATGGCTTCTGGTCCGATGGCTTCTGGCGACCCCGTGAGGCGGGATGCTTGGGCGGCAGAGGTCGGCTGGACGGGAGTTGTGGATGTCGGACTGGTATGTGGAGCGGCGGCAGGATCGGGAGCTCGAGGAGCTGCGCAGTGAGATGTCGCAGGCGTTCTCCGAGGCGTCGAGCCTGCGGTCGAAGGTGTCGCACTTGCAGGGCAGCCTGGACTCGCGGCTGCGGCAGTTGAGCGATGCGTTCGACGCGTTCGTGGAGCTGTCCGACATCCGGTACGAGCTGATCGGCTTCGCGGACGCGGCCGAGGTGCGGCGGCACGCCAGTCAGGTACTGACGGCGCTTGCGTCCGGGAACCAGCCACCGCCCGCCGGGACGGCGGTCCCCGGCTACTGGTTGCAGCCCGCGGTGGCGACGATCCACGGCTTGTCGGCTGACGCGACCGCGCTGCCGGACGGGCCGTTGTCCGAGGCAATGGCTCTCGACAAGGACCGTACGTCGATCTTCCTCTGCCTGGCCCTGGCCGCACTGGGACGGCGAGACCTCGTGCAGACCGCCTGGCTGGAGACAGCGTTCGGTACGCCAGCCGACGGCACGGTCACCCGGTTGCAACGCGCGCTCTGGTCCACCGGCGCGCGCGGCGGGCTCGGTGCGGAGGGCCAAACGATGGTCATCGAGCGGCTGCAGGAGCACGTCAAGGGCCTGAGCTGGCTGGAGACCGTGCTGAGCCGGGGCCAGGCGGTGCGGCACCGCCATCCGGCCTTCACCGAGATCGCCACGGCTGCCAACGCGCGGGACCGGCTCAGCCAGCTCCGGGCGGCCGTCGACACGGTCGCCGGCGACGCCGCCGTACGCGAGCCCGACCGGGATCTCGCGTACGGCGAGCCCGACCCGGACAGCGCGTCGTCCGTGCTGCGGATGCTGATCTCCGAGGGCAGCGAGCACGAACGCGAGCCGCTGTCCCGGGTTGCCGAGCTGCGCGCCCGGATCACCAACACCTCGGCCGCGGCCGGCGCGATCACCGACCCGGTCGACACGATCGAGAACCTGCTCCGGGCCGACCTGCGGCGCCAGGACGAGCCGCATCTGTCAGCGACCGCGCTGCGGGTGGTGGCGGACGGCGTACTGACCGAGGCGGAGGAACTGGCCAAGACGGCCGGCGGACTCATCCCGACCGAGGTCGTCTGCAAGGTAGGCCGCCGGGACATCACCGTGCTTCCCGATGGTCCGGACGCGCAGTCGATGGCGGCCGCGGTGGCGAAGATCAACTCCGAGGCGCCGCCGCTGACCGCGAAGTCCGTGGCCGGGGCGATCGCGATCGCGGCGACCGGTCTCGTGGTGGGGATCGGCCTGGGACTGGTGCACCCGTTCTGGATCGTGATCGGCGTGGTGATCCTGGGAGTCGCGGCGCACCGGTTCTGGCGGGCGCGGACCCAGGTCGCCGAGGCGAAGGCCGATGCGGCGGACCAGATCGTCCGGCTCGAGGAGAAGGCGTCCGAGGCTGCCGGCGAACTGGCGTCGTACAAGTCGGGCGCCCGGGACCGTGAGGAGGCGATCGCCGCCGACCTCACGGCCATCCGTGAGCGGCTGACGTCCTAAGCGTCCAGGTCGGCGGCGACCAGGTCGGCCACCTTGCGCAGGACCGCGTCGTCGTCGCAGGACACAGTGACGTCGTCGCCGCACTTGGCGCCGAGCGTCATGATCAGCAGGGCCGACCCGGCGTCGACCGGTAGGCCGCCGTTCGTGGCGAGGGTGACCGGTACGCCGGCCTCGGTGACAGCGGCTGCGATCAGGGCAGCGGGACGGGCGTGCAGGCCGACGGACGAGCCGACGGTGACGGTGGTGCTGGACATGGGAGTTCCTTTCAGACCGTGACAGCGGTGCGAGCTCGAGTGGTGGCGGGTTTGCGGCCGAGCTGTTTGACGACCGTCACCGCGGCGGCGGCGACCACCGCACCGGCGAGGAGCGCGAGCACGAACCACACGAGGTGGCCGATCGCGAAGAAGACGAAGATGCCGCCGTGCGGCGCCGACAGCGTCACGCCGCCGGCCATCACCAAGGCGCCGGTGACGGCGGAGCCGAGCATGATCGACGGGATCACCCGCAGCGGGTCGGCGGCCGCGAACGGGATCGCGCCCTCGGTGATGAACGATGCCCCGAGCAACCAAGCGGCCTTGCCGTTCTCCCGCTCCGCGGTGCTGAACAGCTTCGGCCGGACCGCGGTCGCCAGCGCCATCGCCAGCGGCGGGACCATCCCGGCCGCCATCACCGCGGCCATCACCTTGAGCGAGGCCGGGTTGTCGACCGCCAGGCCGGCGGTGGCGAACGCGTACGCCGCCTTGTTCACCGGGCCGCCCATGTCGAAGGCCATCATCAGGCCGAGGACGATGCCGAGCACGATCGCGGACGATCCGGACAGGCCGTTCAGCCAGCTCTCCAGGCCCGAGGTGATCGCGGCCAGCGGCCGGCCGAGGACCAGGAACATCAACCCGCCGGCGACCAGCGTCGCGCCGAGCGGGATCACCACGACCGGCATCAGGCCGCGACCCCAGGCGGGCACCTCGAGCCGGCTGATCCACAGTGCGGCGAAACCGGCCAGCAGACCGCCGACGATACCGCCGATGAAGCCGGCGCCGACGGTCGTCGCGACCACGCCGACCGTGAAGCCCGGCGCGATCCCGGGCCGGTCGGCGATCGCGAACGCGATGTAGCCGGACAGCGCGGGGACGAGGAAGCCGAAGGCGAGCGCGCCGAGGCTGAACAGCACGGCGCCGAGGTACTGCGCGAGTCCGCCGGACGGAAGGTTGGCGAGCGAGTTGTTCGCCACGATGTCGGTCGCGGTGGCGTTGATCTTGTAGCCGCCGAACAGGAAGCCGAGCGCGATCAGCAACCCGCCGGCCGCGACGAACGGGATCATGTAGCTCACGCCGGTGAGCAGGATCTGCCGCAACCGCACGGCCCACGACACGTCGCCGGAGCGTGCGTCCTTGCGTGGCGTGCCCGTCGATGCGGAGGCCTCCACCCGGGGAGCATTCGGGTCGGCCGCGGCGGCGACGGCGTCCGCGATCATCGCGTCCGGCTCGTTGATCGCCCGCTTCACGCCGGAGGCGACCAGTGGTTTCCCGGCGAACCGGCCGCGGTCCTTCACCCCGACGTCGGTCGCGAAGATCACCGCGTCGGCCGCGTCGATCTGGTCGGGGCCGAGCGGTGTCGAGGCGCCGGATCCCTGGGTCTCGACCAGCACCTTCACCCCGGCCCGCTTGCCGGCGGCCACCAGCGAGTCAGCCGCCATGTAGGTGTGCGCGATGCCGGTCGGGCAAGCAGTCACCGCAACGATCTGCCGCTCCGCGGCAGGAGCAGGCGCAGCCGCTGGGGCGGCAGGAGCTGGCGTAGCAGCCGGCGCGGCGGCGGGCGGCGCGGCGGCGGGCGGCGCGGCGGCGGGCGGCGCGGCGGCAGCCTCAACTGCCGCAGGCTCGGCCGCGGGTGCGGCTGGAGTGACGGCTGCTTGCACCAGGGCGACGAGGTCGTCGGGGGAAGTTGCCTCGCGCAACGAGGTGACGAAGTCCGGCTTCACCAGCGAGCGCGCCAGCGCGGTCAGCAGGGTCAGGTGGTCGGCGTCCCCACCAGCGGGCGCCGCGATCAGGAAGACGAGGTCGGCCGGCCCGTCCGGCGCGCCGAAGTCCACCCCGGGCTGCAACCGTGCGAACGCAAGCGTTGCCTCGGTGACGTACGACGACCGGCAGTGCGGGATCCCGATCCCGCCGGGCAGCCCGGTCGCGGCCTGACCCTCGCGGGCCAGCGCGTCGCCGTACAGTCCGTCGACGTCGGTGGCCCGGCCGGCGGCGACGACCCGTGTCGCGAGTTGTCGGATCACGTCCTGCGACGTGCTGCCGAGGTTCTCGTCGAGGACGACGAGGTCGGCCTGGATGATCTGGGACATGACAGTTCCTCTCAGCCGTCGTCAGCCACGCGGCGATGCGACGGAACGGGGAGAAAGGGCGACGACACTGACGCCCGCAGGACGGAGATCACCGGGCCGCGGCATGGCGGATCCGGCGAGCTGGACTGCGGCGGCGCCGAACGCCACCGCCTGACGGAGCCGATCGGCCGGCCCCGCTCCGGCCAGGTCGGCAAGCAAGTAACCGGCCAGGGTGGCGTCACCCGCGCCGACGGTGTTGATCGGCACGACGGCTTCGGCCTGCCCGAGCAACGCCGTACCCGAGCCGTCGACCAGCACGGCTCCGTGCCGGCCGAGCGTTGCGAGCACCGCCCCGGTTCCGCGAGCGATCAGCGCACGGGCTGCTTCGGAAACGAAAGCAGGGTCGGACTCGAGCCGCGCCACGTCGTACCCGGTCAGCTCGGCGAGCTCTTCGGCGTTCGGCTTGAGCAGCTCCGGTTGCACAGCAGCCGCCGCGACCGCGCGCAGCGGCTCACCGGAGGTGTCGACGGCGACCGCGCATCCTTGCGCACGCAGTGCCGCGACCAACCCGACATACCAATCGGACGGCACCCCCGGCGGCAGTGAGCCGGACAGGACAGCCCACCGAGCGTCAGCAGCCTCCCGCAGTACGGCGGCAACGAGAGCGTCGAGCACCTCTTGCGTCGGCGACGCACCGGCCTCGTTGAGCTTGGTTGTCGTACCGTCCGGCTCGACGACCGTCACGTTCACCCGCACCGGATGCGGTACGTCGACCGCCCGGTAGGCAACCGCCTGATCGCGCAGCGCGGCCAGCATCCGATCGTCAGCACCGGCAGGCAGCACGGCAATCGCGGGCGCGCCCGCGGAAGTGAGCGCCCGGGCAACGTTCACGCCCTTGCCACCCGGCTCACTCCGCACGGCCACCGCGCGCTGCACCTCGCCGCGCCGCAGCTCACCCGCAAGCTCGATCGTCCGGTCGACACTCGGATTCGCAGTCAGCGTGACGATCATGCGATCACCACCTCGACCTCGCGGGCCTCCAGCTCGCGGACCACGGCCGGGTCGATCTCGTCGTCGGTGACCAGGATGTCGACGTCGTCGAGGGAAGCGAAGCGGACCAGGTGTTCGCGACCGACCTTCGACGAGTCGGCGACCACGACGACCTGATGGGCGGCCGCGATCATCGCCCGCTTCACGGCGGCCTCGTCCGGGTCCGGGGTGGTGAGGCCGTGGTCGACCGTCAGCGCGTTGGTGCCGATGAAGGCGAGGTCGACGCGGAGGTCGGTCAGCAATCGGACAGTCTGATCGCCGACAGCAGCCTGGGTCTCGCCCCGGACGCGCCCGCCGAGCAGGTGCAAGCGGACGCTGTCCGACGCGCCGAGCCGGGCTGCGATCGGCACCGCGTTCGTCACGACCACGAGTTGGCGGTCGACCGGCAGCAGCGAGGCGATCCGGGCCGTCGTCGTACCGGCGTCGAGCAGGACGCTGCCGCCGCTGCCCGGCAGCAGCTCGATCGCGGCCTTCGCGATCCGGTCCTTCTGATCCGCCTGGGTGGCGTCGCGCTCGGCGACGCCGGGCTCGATCACGGTCAGCGCGGTGGTGGACACCGCGCCGCCGTGGACCCGGCGGAGCAGGCCGGCCCGCTCGAGCTGGGCGAGGTCGCGGCGCACCGTCTCGGTCGTCACGCCGAGGTCGGTCGCGATGCCGCTGACCGTGACCCGGCCCTGCTCACGGACCTTGCCGACGATCGCCGCCTGCCGCTCCTCCGCGTACATATCGACTCCAGATCTGCGTTTCGTTGGGATTTTGTGTTGTTTCAGTTGGTTTTACGCCCGATCTATTGACATGTCAAGACCTCTGTTCGTAACGTCCTGGCAATCCCGCGGACGAAGAGGACCCGTCATGAACCACATCTCGAAGGGCGTTCCCGTCGTACCTGGCGTCGGCTACGGCCCGGTGATCCGTCCCGAGCCGCGTCCGGCGATCCCCGCCCCGACCACCGTCGCCGAGCCGGACCGGGCCGCCGAGGTCGCCAGGTACGACGCCGCCGCGGCGACCGTCGCCGAACGGCTGGCCGCCCGCGCCGGGCTCGCTTCGGGCGCGGCGGCCGAGGTGC
>NZ_JBSFBL010000032.1:0-100793 GCF_053592935.1 Kribbella sp. NPDC002412 | reverse complement strand
GTCATTTCAGATATGATCTTCTCTGAAGTAATCGTTACAGGAGGCAGCGGGTGGCAGACCTGGTTCGCTCGACGGTGTCCCGGGGCATCGGTCCGCGGACGCTGCGGTTCATGACCACGAACCATCTGCCGGACGGGCGCGGCGCCGCCTCGACCGCCTTCTTCGTCTCACCCGCGGACGACTTGGTCGTCATCTTTCTGACCCAACTACGCCCTTCGTCCAGCTACCCCATCCGCCGCGAACTCCGAGCCGCCGTCTATGCCTCACTCGACGACTGACGACGGGTGCCGGCTATGGACGGAGGCCCGCGGTGACGGCCCACCGATCGTCCTCGTCCACGGCGGCCCCGGCTGGTGGGACACCTTCGGCGACCTGTCCCTCCCCGGCTTCACCCTCCACCGCTGGGACCAACGAGGCGCCGGCCGCTCCGACCCCCGCGGCCCGTACACCCTGACCCGCTTCGTAGCCGACCTGGAAACGATCCGCCACAACACCGGCCACGAGCAGGTCATGATCCTCGGCCACTCCTGGGGCGCGTCGTTGGCCCTCGAATACGCCGTAACCCACCAACACCACCTGACCCACCTGATCCTGGTCTCCAGCACCGGCCTCGACGGCCCACCCCCGAGCTACCGCCAACAAGTAGCCGAACGCCTAGCCGCCGAACCCTCCGACGACCCCTGGCTGGCCCGCATAGCCACCAACTTCCACCACCGCCCCACAGCCATGTCCAACGCCCGCCACCTGAACACCCCCCGCTTCACCCCCAACCCCCACGCCGCCGAAGCCCTCCTGGCCGACCTCCACGCCATCCCCAACCGCGCCACCTCCTACAGTCGCATCACAGTCCCAACCCTCCTGATGCACGGCGCCGAAGACCTCCGCCCTCCATTCGTCACCGACACCCTCCTCAAGGTGCTACCCAACGCAGAACGAACCGTCCTCCCCGAGGTGGCCCACTACCCATGGCTCGAAGCCCCAGACGAGTTCCGCGAGACCGTCCGAGACTTCCTCCTGAGATAGGAACGCCCGCCCCTCGACCACGTGAGGTGGCCGACGAGCGGGCGAGAGCCCACGCGGGAAGGACTAGGCGACGGTCCAGGTGTCGGAGCCGGTTACCAGGGCTTGGAGGTCGCCGGTGCCTTGGGCTTCTTGGGCGGTGGTGATTTGCTGGCGGACCAGGTCGTCGTACGCGGGCCGGTCGACCTTGCGGAAGACGCCGATCGGCGCGCGGTGCAGGACGCCGGCGTCCGTCAGGCGCGAGAGGGCGAAGGCGTACGCCGGGTCGTCGGTGTGGGCGTCGTGGACGACCAGGTCGGCCTCGCCGCCGGGCAGGTCGGCGACCTCGCGTACGGCGAGGGAGGCGAAGCCGTCGCGGACGACGCCGAGGCGGCCGTCCTTGCCGAAGCGGATGGGTTCGCCGTGGACGAGCGGGATGATCGCGTCGTCGCGGGTCTCCGGGTCCTTGAACGCCTCGAACGCGTTGTCGTTGAAGATCGGGCAGTTCTGGTAGATCTCCACGAACGCCGTCCCCCGGTGCTCCGCGGCTTCGCGCAGTACCGAGGTCAGGTGCTTGCGGTCGGAGTCGATCGTGCGCGCCACGAACGTCGCCTCCGCGCCGAGAGCCAGCGAGACCGGGTTGAACGGGTTGTCCACAGAGCCCATCGGGGTCGACTTGGTCACCTTGCCGGGCTCCGACGTCGGCGAGTACTGGCCCTTGGTGAGGCCGTAGATCCGGTTGTTGAACAGCAGGATCTTCAGGTTCACGTTCCGCCGGAGCGTGTGGATCAGGTGGTTGCCGCCGATCGACAGCGCGTCGCCGTCACCGGTCACCACCCACACGCTCAGGTCCGGCCGCGCGGTCGCGAGACCGGTCGCGATCGCCGGCGCGCGGCCGTGGATGGAGTGCATGCCGTACGTCGACAGGTAGTACGGGAACCGCGACGAGCAACCGATGCCGGACACCATCGCCACGTTCTCCCGCTTGATCCCGAGCTCCGGCAGGAACCCCTGGAAAGCGGCCAGTACGGCGTAGTCACCGCAACCGGGGCACCAGCGGACCTCCTGGTCCGACACGTACTCCTTGCGGTTCTGCGGCTCGGTCGCGGCGGGGACGCCGTGCAGACCGTTCGGCAGGCTCGGCATGCCGAGCTCGACCGTGCTCATCGTGCTCCCTCCGTCTTGAGGTGGCCGTTGGAGTCGGCCAGTGCCTCACCGTGCTTCAGGGCGGCCGCGGCCTCACCCAGGTGGCGGGCGTCGTCGTCGATGCCCTCGGTCTCCTCGACCAGGTTTCCGATCACCTCGGCCAGTTCGGCGGCGCCGAGCGGCATGCCCCGGACCTGCGCGTACGAGACCACGTCGACCAGGTACTTGGCGCGCAGCAGCATCGCCAGCTGGCCGAGGTTCATCTCCGGCACGAGCACCTTGTCGTAGGACTTCAGCACCTCGCCCAGGTTCGACGGGAACGGGTTCAGGTGCCGCAGGTGTGCCTGCGCGACCTTGCCGCCGACCTTGCGGACCCGGCGGCAGCCCGCGCCGATCGGGCCGTAGGTGCTGCCCCAACCGAGGACCAGCACCTTCGCGTCGCCGTCCGGGTCGTCGACCTCGACGGGGTCGATGGAGCGGGCGATGCCGTCCACCTTCGCCTGCCGGGTGCGGATCATCAGGTCGTGGTTGGCCGGGTCGTAGGAGATGTTGCCGGTCTTGTCCTCCTTCTCCAGACCACCGATGCGGTGGTCCAGTCCCGCCGTACCCGGAATGGCCCAGGCGCGGGCCAGGGTCTCCGGGTCACGCAGGTAGGGGAGGTACGTGGGCTCACCCTTGTCGTTGGTGGCGTTCGGCTCGAGCGTGAAGTTCGGGTCGATCGTCGGCAGGTCCTCGATCACCGGGATCTGCCACGGCTCGGAGCCGTTGGCCAGGTAGCCGTCGGACAGCACGATCACCGGCGTCCGGTAGGTGACCGCGATCCGGGTCGCCTCGACCGCGATGGTGAAGCAATCCGCGGGGGACTGGGCCGCGAGCACCGGCAGCGGAGCCTCGCCGTTGCGGCCGAACATGGTCTGCAGCAGGTCGGCCTGCTCGGTCTTGGTCGGCATGCCGGTCGAGGGGCCGGCGCGCTGGATGTCGCAGACCACCAGCGGCAGCTCGAGCATCACGCCGAGGCCGATCGTCTCCGACTTCAGGCTGATGCCCGGGCCGGACGACGTGGTCACACCGAGGGCACCGCCGAAGGAGGCGCCGAGCGCGGCGCCGACACCGGCGATCTCGTCCTCAGCCTGGATCGTGGTGACGTTGAACCGCTTGAGCTTGGACAGCTCGTGCAGCACGTCGGAGGCCGGGGTGATCGGGTACGCGCCGAGGACCAGCGGCAGGCCGGCCCGCTGGGCGCCCGCCACCAGGCCGTACGCCAGCGCCAGGTTGCCGGAGATGTTCCGGTAGGTGCCGGTGGCCATGCTGGCCGGCTTCACCTCGTACCGGACCGAGAACTCCTCGGCGGTCTCGCCGAAGTTGTAGCCGGCCCGGAACGCCGCGATGTTGGCGTCGCGGATGTCCGGCTTGGAGGCGAACTTGGTCTCCAGGAACGTGATCGTCGACTCGACCGGTCGCTGGAACAGCCAGGACACCAGGCCGAGGGCGTACATGTTCTTCGCCCGGGACGCGTCCTTGCGGGTCAGCCCGAACTCCTTCACCGACTCGACGGTCATGCCGGTCAGGTTCAGCGGGACCACGTGGTACGCCTCGAGCTCGCCGGTCTCCAGCGGGTTCTCGTCGTACCCGATCCGCTTCAGGTTGCGGGCGGTGAAGTCGGCGGTGTCGATGATCAGGGTGGCGCCCCGCGGCACGTCGCGCAGGTTCGCCTTGAGTGCGGCCGGGTTCATCGCGATCAGCACATCGGGCGCATCACCGGGCGTCAGGATGTCGTGGTCGGCGAAGTGGAGCTGGAACGACGACACGCCCGGCAGCGTTCCGGCTGGTGCCCGGATCTCTGCTGGGAAGTTGGGCAACGTCGACAGGTCATTGCCGAACGATGCCGTTTCCGCTGTGAACCGGTCCCCCGTGAGCTGCATCCCGTCGCCGGAGTCGCCGGCGAAGCGGATCACCACGCGGTCGAGCTGCTTGACCTCGATGGTCACTGTTCTGTTCATCTCCAAGTCGAAGCTTGGGTCGGCCGGCCGCTTCGTGGACGACAGGTCGATCCCCCCAGTCAGGGCGATAACCCCAATATTAGTTCGCCCTTAGAACAGAACCATGTCGAAGCCCCGGTGGTCCACAGCCTGGGACACGGTGTTACCGGGCGGGTTTCGTCAGGTACGGCGAAACCCTCCAGTATCACACTCCGCAGCGGCTCGCTTGCGATCCGGAGTGAGAACCGGCAGGGTGTCGTCATCAAGTTGTGATCCAGCCGAGTTGGAGTTCCCCATGGGCTGTCGCCCTGCGCGAATCGTTGTCGGACTGTTGGCCCTCGCGCTGACCGGTTGTGCCGCTCCGGTGGCGCCCGCGGACAGCGCGCTGAGTCTGGGCAGTACGGCGACAGCGGCAGCCGCACCGGCTTCGGTCAAGGCGTCGACGCGGACGGCGAAGATCTACAGCATCCGGACCACCGACGCGACCAAGGGCGTGATCACGGTGATCGGCACGCTGTCGCCGGCGCCGAAGGCAGGCACGCGGATCCCGCTGCACCAGTGGATCCCGTCCCAGCGGCGTTGGCAGGAGGTCGCGCACGGGTACTCGGCCGGGACCAGCGTGACGATCAAGACCGTGCAGCCGGGATCGGTGCGGACCTACCGGATCGCGGTCGGCCCGCAGGCGCCGTACCCGACGGCGATCTCGCCGATGATCAGCTTCAAGCACTACGTCTGGCGCGGGATCTTCAAGAAGGGCCTGCTCGCGGCGGGCGGCGCCCGCACGCCGCAGTTCAACGTCATCCCGCCGAAGGAAGGGCCGCGCCGGGCCGAGGCGGACCTGATGGCCGACAAGGGCGGGTACGTCTGGGGTGACGTCAACTCGACCGGCTGCAGCTACGTGCGCAACTGGCTGGGCAACCTGACCGACGGGACTGTGCGGACGTCGCTGCACAACGGGACCAAGGCGATGACCTCGGTGCTGCAGAAGCAGGAGACCGAGACCTGGCTCAACTACAAGATCCTCGGCGTCACCCGGCTGCGGCTGCAGGTCGCCGACGTGCAGTCCGGCTACGGCCCGTACGTCGCGGTCGACTCGATCATGCTGTGCACGAACTAAGCTGAGGCTGTGTCGGAGAGCTATGGCGTCATCGCGGCGGTCGTCGTCCTCGGCCTCGCCGGGCTGATCGGCGCGTTCGCGCTGAACAAGGCGCTCACCGTCACCTACCCGACCGAGGGCAAGCTCAAGACGTACGAGTCCGGCGTCGACCCGGTCGGCGAGGGCTGGGCCCAGGTCCACATCCGGTACTACCTGTTCGCGTACCTCTACGTGATCTTCGCCGTCGACGCGATCTACCTGTTCCCGTGGGCGACCGTCTTCGCCACGCTCGGCTTCGCGACCCTGGTCGAGATGTTCATCTTCCTCGCCTTCGTCGCCGTCGGCCTGCTGTACGCCTACCGCAAGGGCGTCCTGCGCTGGACCTGAGCGGACCGCCGGCCCATCACAACTGACGCGACCGCTCGCCGGTCACGCTCGCGCCGGGCGTGCGGGGGCGGTTGTGATGGCCTGGCGGTCCGCTACCCACCTAAGCCCGCGCCAGCGCAGCCGCGATGGCCCAGTCCTGCGGGCCGATGCCGACGGACTTGAAGACCGTGCGGCCGGTGGAGTTGAGGGGCTGTGACAGTGCAGGGCCCAGCTCGACGAGGTCGGTGACGGCGCCGGAGTCGATGGCGTCGATGATCTCGCCGGACTCCTCCAGGGCGGCTTCACGTTGGTCGACCATCACGATCGAGGCGTCGGCGAGCAGGTCGCGAGGAAGCTCGCGCATGGTCGGGCGGAAGGCGCCGATCGCGTTCACGTGCACGCGTTCGGGCAGTGCGTCGGCGGCGAACAGCGGGGTGGACGACGAGGTGGCGCAGCAGACGACGTCCGCGTCGGCGAGCGCGTCGTCGATCGACGTGCTGGGCGTGAACTTCACGTCCGGGAACTCGTCGGCCAGCGCCGTACTCAAGTCCGCTGCGCGATCCGCCGAGCGTCCGGTGACGGTCACTGCGGCGATGCGTCGTACGGCGAGAACCGCGCGGACCTGGTCGGGAGCCTGAGCGCCCGTCCCGATCAGCGTGAGCCTGGACGCGTCGGCCGGGGCGAGCAGGTCGGTGGCGACTCCGACGACCGCGCCGGTCCGCAAGGTCGTGATCGAGGTGCCGTCGGCCACGAGTTGGTCGCCGCCGCCGGTCCAGATCAGCGTGGCGCGGATCGCCGGCACCTGGTCGAGCGCGATGCCGATCTTCTTCACCACCGCGGTCCCGGTCGGCGAGTGGTACGCCGACATCACCAGGACCGCCCCGTCCCCGAAGATCTGCCGGGCCGGCAGCACGAAGTTCCCCGCCGCCAGCTCCTGGAACGCGTCCCGCACGGCGTCGATCGCCGTACTCATCGGAACCAGACGACGGACATCCTCAGCGCTCAGAACTCTCATCGCCCCGAGGCTACTCTGGACCCCGCCGACCGAAGGGGGATCGATGACAGACCTGCACCGGGATGCGGTGGTGGCGGATGCGCACAACGACCTGTTGATGCTGGTGGCGCGGAGACCGAAGGCGGTCTGGGCGGAGTACTTCCGGGAGCGGTGGATCCCCCAGTTGCGTGAGGGCGGGATCGACGTCCAGGTGCTGCCGGTGTTCATCGACGACGAGTTCCGGCCGGAGGGTGCGCTGCGCGAGACGCTGCGGATGATCGAGGCCGCGCACCGCGTCGCCGAGGCCAACGCCGACGAGGTCGTCCTGTGTACGACGCCTGCCGACATCGCCGACCGGGACGGCAGGATCGCGTTGGTCCTCGCCCTCGAAGGCTGCCCGCAGATCGACAACGACCTCGAGCTGCTGCAGACCCTGCACCGGCTCGGCGTGCGGATGGTCTCGTTCACCCACTTCGGCCGCAGCGCGCTCGGCGACGGGTCGGGTGAGGACGCGGCCGGCAGCCGGCTGACCCACGCCGGCGTCGAGGCGGTCGGCCTGCTCGAGGAGCTCGGCGTACTGATCGACGTTTCGCACGTCGGCCGCGGCGGCGTGGAGCACATCCTAGAGCTGGCGACCAAGCCGGTCGTCGCCTCGCACTCCAGCGCGTTCGCCCTGCGCGAGCACCACCGCAACCTGACCGACGAGCAGCTCCGCGGGATCGCCGCGACCGGCGGGGTCGTCTGCGTGAACTTCTTCGCCGGCTTCCTGACCGACGCCGAGAAGCCGACCGTCGAGCACCTGGCCGACCACCTCGAGTACGTCGTCGACGTCGCCGGCGAGGACCACGTCGGGCTGGGCAGCGACTTCGTGGCCGAGGTGTTCGCGGAGAAGATCCCGGCCTGCGACCGCCCGCTGGTCGTCCAGGGCCTGGACGCCGAGGTGTACGTGCCCGGCCTGGAAGGACCGGCCGGGATGCCGCTGGTCACCGAGGCCCTGCTCCGCCGCGGCATGCCGGAGACCACCATCCGCAAGGTGCTCGGCGCCAACCTGATCCGCGTCCTCTCGAAGGAGTGAGCTCGTGCAGACCTGGCTCGACGAGAATCTCGCCCGCCTGATCGGCAAGTACGACGTGCCGGCCGCGTCGATCGCGGTCCTGGCCGACGGGGTGGTGAGCGAGGCGGCGGCCGGGGTGCTCAGCCAGAACACCGGGGTCGAGGCGACCACCGACGCCATCTTCCAGGTCGGCTCGATCACCAAGCTGTGGACGACCACGCTGATCATGCAGCTGGTTGCCGAGGGCAAAGTCGAGCTGGACCGGCCGGTGCGCGACTACCTGCCGGAGTTCAAGCTGGCCGACGAGGTCGCGTCCGCCGCGGTCACCCCGCGGCACCTGCTGACCCACACCGGCGGGTTCTCCGGTGACGCCTTCACGCCGACGTCCCGTGGTGACGACGGCGTCGAGCTGTACGTGCGCGACGTCGTACCGAGGCTGGCCCAGGAGGTCCCGCTCGGGGCCGGGTTCTCCTACAACAACGCCGGGTTCGTCATCCTCGGCCGGATCGTGGAGGTGCTGCGCGGCAAGCCGTACCACGAGCTGCTGCGGGAGCACATCGCCGTACCGCTGGAGCTGAAGCACGTGGCGACGATCCCGGACGAGGCGCTGCTGTACCGGGCCGCGCTCGGGCACATCTCGCCGACGCCGGGTACGCCGTTGCAGGCGGCGCCGCAGTGGAGTCTGGTGCACGCGATGGCGCCGGCCGGGGCGTTGCTCGCGATGTCCGCCCGCGACCTGATCGCGTTCGGGCGGGCGTACCTGGACGCGACGCTGCTCGATCGGGCTGCCATCGACAGCCTGTGGGAGCCACAGGTCGACGTACCGCGGACCGGGGCGACGGCCGAGCAGTGGGGCCTCGGCTGGATGATCTTCGACGGCTCGCTCTACGGCCACGACGGCGGCACGCTCGGCCAGTCCGCGTACTTCCGGCTGGTCCCGGACAAGGGCGTCGCGGTCGCGCTGCTCACCAACGGCGGCGACACCCCGGCCCTGTACGACGAGCTGGTCGGCCACGTCCTGCGTGAGACAGCCGGCGTCGAGCTCCCGAAACGGCCGGTCCCGCCGTCGGAGCCGGCCGAGATCTCGCCGGACCTTGTCACCGGGCGGTACGACGGGGTCCTGCTGCGCGTCACGGTCTCCGTGGCGGACGGCAAGCTCTGGGTGCTGGACGAGGCCGCGAGCGACGAGGCGAAGGTGTTGCTGCCGGAGCCGCGGCGGACCCGGTTCGTGGCGCTCGACGAGTCCCGGCTGATCGCGGCCGAACCGGAGCACGGAGTCCACGACGTGATCGCGTTCCGGGAACCGGTCGACGGCCGCGCGGCGTATCTCTTCCGGGGCGGTCGGCTCACGCCGCGTGGTGACTGACCGTAGTTTCCGGCCGGGCGCCGAGGTCGTTGCCCGATCACCCTTTGTGATTGCGTTCGGCAACGAAAGTCACGGTCGGGCCGCCCGCTATAACGGAATGCGTACAGGCGGTCGCCAATCGCTGAGATCGCAGCTATGGTGATTACGCGGGGGAACGGGGTGAGTACAGGGCGGTGAGGCTATGTCGTGGCAACTCTGGGTGGTGATCGCGCTGATCGCGGCCGGGGTCGTGATACTGGCCGTGACCAGGATGCGGCACGCGCAGCACGTGTTCGACGACATCACCCGGCCGGACAGTCCGACGGAGAGTAGCCGATCCGGCGTCTCCGGTGACGAGATCGCCCGCGCCAGAGCGCGAGCCACGTCCCGGGCCCACCGGACCGAGCCGGAAGCGAGTCCACGCCGCGGCCACGGCTGACCCCAGAACCCAGGCGCCCGGGCCCCACACCCGGGTTCCGCCCAAACACCGATCGCTCACGTTCGGCGGACACGCACAGCGCCGAACGTGAGCGACCCGGTGATCGGTCCGCGACCCGTGGCCGCCGCAACGATCAGTCCAGCAAGCCGTCGCGGCGGGCGACCGCCGCGGCCTCGGTCCGGGAACGGACGCCGAGCTTGGCCAGGATGTTGGAGACGTGCACGCTGACCGTCTTCTCGCTGATGTACAGCTCCCGCGCCAACTGCCGGTTGGTCCGCCCCTCGGCCAGCAGCGCCAGCACCTCGGTCTCCCGCGACGTCAGGCTGCTCGCCCCGCCACCGGACTCCACCCCGCCGATCTCGTCGAGCAGCGGCTTCGACGCCAGCTCACGCCCGACGTCGGCGGCCAGCGCTGCCTGCTCGTTCGCCTCCGCGACCCGACCGGCCGCCCGGAGCGCAGCCGACAACCGCACCCGTGACCACGCCTGCTCGAAGGTGTAGCCGTACCCGAACGCGTCCACCGTCCGCTCCCAGACGGACACGTGCTCCTCCGGTGTCGGCGGATCGATCCCGGCCAGCCACCGCAGCCGCTCCCACTCCGCCTCCAGCCGCGCCAGCCAGGCCAGACCCTCGACACCCATCAACCGACCGGGCGGCAAGCCTTTCTCAGCCGTCGCGTGGCCGGCCGCGAGCAACTCCGCACCCTTCTCCACCAGGTCCTTCGCCGCGGTCGGCTCACCCACGGCCCGGTGACACAGCACCTGCAGCCAGAGCGCCGAGAACCGGATCCGCGCCATGAACCATTCCATCTGGAACACGTCGGAACACAGCGTGGACACGTCGGAGATCAGCTTCTCCGCGTCCGCCGGCTGGTCCAGCTGGAGGTAGGCGTCCACCGCCGGCTGCAGGCCGATGATGGGCAGCATCACGTCGAGCTCCCACCACTTCCGCAGCCGCTCCAGCTCCTCGGCCACCGAGCTGTCACCACGACCACTCCGTACGGCGAACTCCACCGCGCGCAGCGCCGCCGCGGAGGCGTTCGGCGTCATCGAGTCCGTCCGCGCCGTCGCGGCCGCCTCGTCCCACTCACCCAGGACGAACTGGGTCAGCCCGAGCATCCGCCGCGCGTCGAAGCCGTACGCAGCCCACTGCCTGCCCAGCTCGCGGGCCCGCTGGGTCGCAAACACGAGGGCAGCCTTGGCGGCCTGCAGGTCGCCCTGGTCGTAGTGCGTCGAACCGAGCAGGAACCGGCTCCGGATCTCCGCCGCCGCGTCGCCCGCCAACTGCGCCCGGACGGCGGCCTCCTCCAGTTGACGTACGGCGCCGATCGGGTCGCCGGCCCGCCGGCGCAGCACGGCCAGGGTGATCCCGGCGTCGCCCATCGCGGACTCCTGCCCGGCCTCGCGGGCGATCTCCAGCGCCCGCAACGCCCAGCGCTCGGCCTCCATCGGCCGGCCCAACGCGTCGGAGACCCGGGCATAGAGCGAAGCGACCTGTGCCTTGAACACGCTGGCCGGCTCGTCGTTGACCAGCTTGAGCGCCTGCGAGATCGCCTCGTTCGCCTCTTGGTCCTGGTCGATGATCAGCGCGATGTCGGCCAGCGGCAGCAGCAGCTGGGCCCGCTGCAGCCTCGGCGCGTCCGCGGGCAGCTCGGCGAGCGCCTTGCGGAGCAGCTTCACGGCCCGCAGGTGCTGCGAGGACAGGGTCGCGGCGGTCGCGGTCTGCACGATCAGCCAGATCTTGTCGATGGTGCTCTCGGGCGCCCGGTTCGGGAACAGCTCCAGGGCCAGCTCGTAGTGCTTCAGCCCTTCCTGCGGCGCGGCGACCGAGATCGCCTCCTCGCCGGCCCGGACCCGCGCGTCGAACGCCTCGGCCAGGTTGTGCGACCGCGTGGCGTGCCCGGCAAGCTCGGCCGCCGTCCCGGAGACGGTCTGGTCCTTCAGCGCCTGCACGTACGCCGCGTGCTGCCGGACTCGCTCGCCTGGCAGCAGGTCGTCGTACACGGCCTCCGCAAGCAGTGCGTGGCGGAAGTAGTAGCGGTCGTTGGCCGGTACGTCGATGATGTGCGCGTCGATGAGCTCACGCAGCGCGATGTCGAGCTCCCGCTCGGGCAGCCCAGCGACTGCGGTCAGCAGATCGTGCGGGACGCGCCGACCGGCCACGGCGATCACCCGGGCCACTTGGCGGGCGTCGTCCGACAGCGGGTCGAGCCGGACGAGCAGCAGGTCGGCCAGGTCCGGCGGCACCGCCTCGCCGTCACCCATCGAGGCCGCGGCGACCAGCTCCTCGGTGAAGAACGCGTTCCCGCCGGCGCGGTCGAGGATGCGGCGGACCTCGGTCTCCGGCAGCGGTTCGGTGAGCAGGGAGTTCAGCAGGGTGCGGGACTCGTCGGCGTCCAGGGGGAGCAGGCTGACCCGGCGGACACGGGGGTTGCGGGACCACTCGGCGATCGGGCGGCGCAGCGGGTGCCGCCGGTGCAGGTCGTCACTGCGGTACGAGACGACGAGCGTCAGCCGTTGCGCGGTCAGCCGGGTGATCAGGAAACCGATCAGGTCCCGGGTCGAGTCGTCGGCCCAGTGCGCGTCCTCGATGATCACCAGCAGCGGCTCGCTGGTGGACAGCGCGGTGAACGCGCCGAGGACGGCGTCGAACAGGGCGGCCCGGTCCAGCTGGCCCTCCTGCGGCACCGGCTGGGCGCCGATCAGCCGGTGCGTTGGCAGCAGCCGGCCGATCGCCGGGAAGTTGGTGAGCACGCTCTCGACCAGGTCCGGCCGGTCGCCGGCCAGCCGGCCGAAGATCTCCGTGAACGGCAGGTACGGCAGGCCGGCGTCGCCGAAGTCGGTGCAGTGCCCGACCAGGACGCCGAAACCGCGCTCGTGCGCGCCGGTGGCCACCTCGTCCAGCAGCCGGGTCTTGCCGACGCCGGCGTCACCGGACAGCAGGACGGCGCCGGCGCGACGCGTCTTGGCGTCGTCGACGGCGCTGAGCAGGGCGGCCATCTCGGCAGAGCGGCCGACGAGAGGTGTCGAAGTCCAGGGCACGTCGTCCATCTTCGCCCCTGGAGCCGACACAAATCGACGGCATCCCTTCCGCTGGTCGCCACCAGCAACGAAAACGCCGTCCCTGACCAGTGCTTTCGAGTCAGAGACGGCGGTCTCGGCGGTCATGCCGCAGTTGTGGGTCGGAGGGCCCGGCGAGCGTGCCGCGGCTCCGGCCGCTGCGTCTGCTCGGTGCGCTCCCGGCGGGTGCTCCGGCGGAACTCGCGGGTGATCCGCTCCTGCCGGTAGGCGGTCTCCGCCTGGACTGATTCCGGTGTCATGAACATGGACATGGTGTGCCTCCCCTCAAGCCTTCTTGCCGAACAGGTGCCGGCGGGTGCGGGTGGTCCGGGTCTTGCGGAAGTCGCGGCTCAGGCGCTCCTTGCGGTAGTCGACCTCTGCCTTGACCGAGTCGTTCGTGAACATCTGTTCCTCCTGGTTTTCGATCGGCTCCTTGCCGATGCCTTCAATCTGCTCGTCTGAGGTGGTCCGGCACATCGGAACTCCTCCCTATCCGGGAGACCTGAGGGGCCTTAGGAGGTCCTAGGGGTGCCTAGTAGGTGCCTAGGGCGCCGGATTCCGGCTACATCGCGGGGCGGGCGCGGAGCTCCGGCGCGCAGGGCTCGGGAGCCTGCTGCTTGGGCTTGCGCCGGAACCAGATCGGGCGCTGGAAGTCGCGCTTCACGCGGTCCTGGCGGTACTTGATCTCGGCCTGCACCGAGTCGGGGGAATACAGGAACATGATGTCCTCCGGGAGCTTGTCGATGGCACGACAGTGCTCCCGTGAGGTAGGCCGCCACATCGGCACAACTCCCTAGTGCCGCAGGCCCGGACGCCTTAGATGCCGAAGCTCAGACTCAGTTCGAAGTGTTCGGGGTCCAGCAGGCTGTCGGCGTACTCGGCGAACCGGTCGTCCGCGGTCCAGCTGGTCCGCTCGGAGTGCAGGAACCAAGTCCCCACCGGGCGACGCAGAAGCTCGGCTTCCACGGGGTCCAGCGGGCGGCCGCGGAGGCGTTGCTCACAGTGGTCGAGGTGCAACCCGGCGCTGTGCAGCGTGGCTGCGATCGAGTCGTTCTCGAGCCCGTGTTCGGGCAGTTCGCGCAGGGACTCCAGCGCGGGGAGCCGGCTGCGTTCGATCGAGATCGCCGCGCCGTCCACGAGCTGCCGCAGCCGCTCGATCACGATCACGTACGGCGACGGCAGTCCGAGCCGGCCGGCCAGCTCCGGGTCCGGCTCGAGCGCGATCTTCAGCGTCCGCAGCCGGGTCTCGACGCCCTGCTCGGCCAGCGCGTGCGTCCACCCGAGCCGGCCGTCCAGCGGCCGCCCGTCGAACAGCACGAACGACCCCTTGCCGATCCGGGTGGTGATCAGCCCGTCCTCGGCCAGTACGGCGAGCGCCGAGCGGACCGTGTTCCGGCTGACCGCGAAGCGCCGGGCCAGCTCGACCTCACCGGGCAGTTGCGCACCCCGCCGTACCAGGCCGGACCGGATCTCCCGGGCCAAAACGGCGGCGACGCGTTCGTGCTTCAGCGAGATCCCGGCCATCGGCGGCTCATTGGTTCAGGGCGCGGACTTGGTCGACGGTGACGATCTCCAGCATCGGCGAGTACAGCCGCATGATGTCGATCGCGTTCCGGTGGCTCACCTCGTCGGCGCCGGCACACGCGTCCTCGACCACCTGGACGTACACCCCGGCGTCCACCGCGGCCAGCGCCGTGGTCAGCACGCAGCAGTCGGTGGTCACCCCGGCCAGGACCAGGTGACCGCCCGCGCCGACCCGCTCGGCCAGCTCGGGCCCCCACGCGCCGAAGGTGGTCTTGTCCAGCGTCGGCGCCCCCTTGAACTCGTCGACGAGCTGGTAGTCGTCCGCATCGGGCGGCTGCAGCGCGAACGGGTAGAGCTCGTAGTACGTCGCCCAGGAACCGACTGGTTTCTCGGGAGCGACGAACCGGGTGAAGATCACCTGCGGCGACAGGATCTCGATCAGCCGCTTGGTGGGTTTCAGCACCCGCTGGAAGTCCGGCGCGGCCCACCCCGAGTCCGGGGCCGCGAAGATCTTCTGCAGGTCGATCAGCGCGAGCACCGGCGCCATCAATCCATCCTCTCCTGCTTGCGTACGGCGGACCTCCCGCCGGCCAGCTGCACGACGAAGCCGGCGACCAGGGCGAACAGCACACCCAGGTTCGCGAACGCCCAGTCGCCTTCCTTGCCGCCCAGGCCGAACGGCTCGAGCAGGTACCCCTGCCAGGTCAGCCAGGACGCCAGCGTGTTCGTGACCAGGCCCCAGCCGATGCCGGTGGCAACGACCATGGTGATCACGGGCAGCCAGCGCACGTCGCCGTACCGGCCGCGGGGGTCGAACAGGTCGGCGTCGTCGTAGTCGCGGCGGCGGGACGCGATGTCGGCGAGCATGATGCCGCACCAGGCCGCGACCGGGACGCCGAGCGTGATCAGGAAGCCCTGGAACTCGGCCAGGAACTCGTCGCCGTAGAAGACCACGTAGACGGTGCCGGCGATCATCACCACGCCGTCGATGAGCGCGGCGACGTACCGGGGTGCGGGCAGGCCGACGGACAGCAGGGCCAGGCCGGACGAGTAGATGTCGAGGACGGCGCCGCCGACCAGGCCGAGTACGGCGACGATCACGAACGGCACCAGGAACCAGGTCGGCAACGCCTCCGCGAGCGCGCCGATCGGGTCGGCGGCGATCGCGTCGCTCAGGTCCGTCGACGAGCCGGCCAGCAGCAGACCGAAGCCGAACAGGATCACCGGCGCGATCGAGGCTCCGAACGTGGTCCAGCCGACCACAGCGGCGCCGGACGAGTCGCGCGGCAGGTACCGGGAGTAGTCGGCGGCCAGGTTCACCCAGCCGAGGCCGAAGCCGGTCATCAGGAACACCAGCGCGCCGATCAGCTGCTGGCTCGACCCGCTCGGCAGCCCGGACACCGTGCTCCAGCTGATCTGGTCGGCGACCAGCAGGATGTAGACGATCGTGAGGACACCGGTGACGACGGTGATCACGGCCTGCGCCCGCATGATCAGGTCGAAGCCGAGCACCCCGCAGGCGACGATCAGCACGCCGACCACGACCAGCGCGACCACCTTCGTCACGGTGCCGCCGCCCCAGCCGAGGCGCTCGAACACGGTCGCGGTGGCCAGCGTCGCGAGGATGGTCAGCACGGTCTCCCAGCCGACGGTCAGCACCCACGACACCAACGACGGCAGTTTGTTGCCCCGGACACCGAACGCGGCCCGGCTGAGCGCCATCGTCGGCGCCGAACCGCGTTTGCCGGCCAGCGAGACCAGCCCGCAGAGCAGGAACGAGAACACGATGCCGACCACGCCGGCCACCAGCGCCTGCCAGAACGAGATGCCGAAGCCGAGCGCGAAGGCGCCGTAGCTCAGCCCGAGCACCGACACGTTCGCCCCGAACCACGGCCAGAACAGCTGGCTGGGCCGGCCCTTCCGCTCCTCGTCCGCGATCACGTTCAGCCCGTTGCTCTCCACCGCGAGCGCCCGCGACTCCGGTCCCCGCACCTCAAGCTGATCGGCCATGCCGTCTCCAACCCGAACGAACCTGTTCAGTCCTGTTCAATCACGGTAGGACCGCGCTCACCGACCGGTCAACGGGGTTTGCGGGCGATCCTCGCCGCGGCGCACTAGGCTGTCGGCATGGCCCAGACCGACCTGCCGTTGCCGATCGTGCGGCCGGACGTTGGCGCGCTGGCCAAGCTCGCCCCCGAGCCGGTCCGGTACCTGCTGAACTGGGGCCGCAAGTACTCGCTCTGGGTGTTCAACTTCGGCCTCGCCTGCTGCGCGATCGAGTTCATCGCCGCGTCGATGGGCCGGCACGACTTCATCCGGCTCGGCGTGATCCCGTTCGCGCCCGGGCCGCGGCAGGCCGACCTGATGGTGGTGTCCGGCACCGTCACGGACAAGATGGCGCCGGCCATCAAGCGGCTCTACGACCAGATGCCGGAGCCGAAGTACGTGATCTCGTTCGGCTCCTGCTCGAACTCCGGCGGCCCGTACTGGGACTCCTACTGCGTGACCAAGGGCGTCGACCAGATCATCCCGGTCGACGTGTACGTGCCCGGCTGCCCGCCGCGGCCGGAGGCGCTGCTGCAGGGCATCCTCAAGCTCCAGGAGAAGATCGCCGGCGAGAACCTGCCGAGCCGGTACGACGAGCCGTCCGCGGCGGCGCTGACCCGCGGCCTGGTGACGCCTTGAGCGCCGACGCCCTCGACACGCTGACCGGCGCCGGGATCGCCGCGACCCAGGCCGAGAGCTTCGGCCCGACGGCGATCGACGTGCCGGCGGAGTCGTGGGTGGCGGCGCACGAGGTGCTGCGGGACGCGGTCGGCCTGACGTTCTTCGACTTCCTGACCGCGAACGACGAGCTCACCGACGGGTTCCGGGTGGTGTCGCACCTGGCCGACTTCTGGGGCGGGTCGCACGTCGAGCACGTTCTGGTCCGGACGCTCGTCCCGCGGGACCAGCCGACCCTCGCGTCCTTGTCCGGCCTGTACGCCGGGGCCAACTGGCACGAGCGTGAGACGCACGAGATGTTCGGCATCACGTTCACCGACCACCCGAACCTGATCCCGCTGCTGCTGCCGGACGGCTTCGAGGGCAACCCGCTGCGCAAGGAGTTCGTGCTCGCCTCTCGCGTCGCCAAGCCCTGGCCCGGCGCGAAGGAGCCCGGCGAGTCCGACCACGCTCCCTCACACGGCGCCCCGAGCCGCCGCCGCACCTTGCCGCCCGGTGTGCCCGACCCCGAGACCTGGGGTCCACGACCACCCGGCTCACCCGACCCGGACCCGCTGGCCCCGGCCCAGGCCGCGTCCACCCCGGCCCGCCCACGCCGAGCCGCCGCCGACCGCCGCCCCCGCAAACAAACCGAAGCCCCGCCGCCGGCAACCGAGCAGCCACCCGCGGCCGAGCCCGAGTCGTGATCCAACCCCGGCGGAGTTGGCGCGGCTGGTTTCAATTGCCGCTGAGTCAGGCCTGAGCGAGTCGCTCAGTCGGCTGTCCGGTGAGGTCGGCGATGAGTTCGAATTCCTTGTCCACATGAAGTAGGACCAAGCCGGTCTGCTCCGCCGTCGCGACGATCAGCAGGTCTGCCACTGAAGGCGCTCGATGCTGGCCGGCAGATGCGAGTTGCGACTGCACGACGATGGCGCGGCGCTCGATCGCCGGGGATGCATTCTCTACCGGCATTGCGGCGACGGGCGGCTGCTGCAGGAGATGCCGGTGTTCGTCCGCGGATCGGGCCGAGAAGCCCACCTCGAGCAAGGTCATGGTGGTGATGTGCACGAGGCCGCGGTTGATGCGGTTCGCCCATTCCTCCCGATCGGGAGCCGTGCTCAGGCGCACCAGGGCCGACTTGTCGATCAGCCAGCGCCGGGAGTCGACGGTCGGCGTCATGACCAGGCCTGGTCCATGACGTCAGGGTCGTCCAGATCGCGGGCCAGGTTCGAGAATCGCTCCAGATCGGCAGCCGTCACGGCGACCTCCGAGCGCCCGGCCTCCTGGCTGAGCAGCCGGCGCAGATACTCGCTCCTGGACAGTCCCAGGCCGGCGGCTCGGTGGTCGACAACCGAGAGCACTTCGTCCGGGACATCGCGAATGAGAACGTCACTCATGGCGTCACCTCCTACTCGATATCTGATGACATCAAGCTCGGAACTCGGCCGCGTGCTCCTCGGTCCACTCCGCGAAGGTGAGCGCGGGCCGGCCGGTGAGCTGGGCGACTGTGGGCGTCACGGGCTCGGGGTTGGCGACGAGTGAAGCCCAGTAGGTGACGGCGGAGTCGGCGAGGGCCGGGTCGGCGCCTTGGTTGAGCATGGCTTGGCGGGCGTCTGTGGCTGTGAGCTCCTCGACCCGCATGTTCTTGCCGATGGCTTGCGCGATGGTCTGCACCTGCTCGGTCTGCGTGAGGACCTCGGGGCCGGTCACTTCATACGTCTGCCCGATGTGATGGTCGCTCAGCAGACTAAGTACGGCGACCGCGGCGATGTCACGCTCGTGGATCAGGGAACGGCCGGCCTGCGGGGACGGTAGCCGGACGACGTCGCCGCTTCGGAACTCGTCCGCCCATGTTTGCGCGTTGACCGCGAACCCGCCCGGCCGGACGAACGTCCAGTCCTTGCCCGCCTTGCGCAGCAGCCCCTCGACATCGCCCCACATCCCACCGGCGGCCGCGTTCAAGGACGACAGGAACGCCACACGCGGCGGGAGCTCGGCGACGATCGGCTCCGCTCCGTCGGCGCTGTACGACGGCCACAGGAGGAAGGCGGCGTCCGCGCCGGTCGCGGCACGCCGTACTGCTGATGGGTCGTAGATGTCGCCTTGGACGAGCTCGACGTCCGGCGGGAGGTTGGCGGCTTCCGGCGTACGGACCAAGGCCCGGACGTGGACGCCGGCTGCGCGCAGTCCGGCGACGACGTGGCGGCCGACCCGCCCGGTCGCTCCGGTGACGAGGACGGTGGTCTTCTGAATCTCCATGTCCACAGCCTTCGACCTGAACGTTGGTTGAGGTCAAGCCGGAGTCGGTAGGGTGCCGTCATGGTCGAGTTCGTGGTGCGGGTGGTCGGCGTCATCGTCGCCTTCCTGGTGGCGCCCTTGCTGGTCGGTCAGGCCGAGCACAAGGTGATGGCCCACATGCAGTCGCGGCTCGGCCCGATGTACGCGGGCGCCTTCCACGGCTGGGCGCAGCTGGTCGCGGACGGCGTGAAGTTCGTGCAGAAGGAGAGCGTGGTCCCGGCGGCCGCCGACCGGCGGGTGTTCGAGTGGGCCCCGATCGTCGCGATCCTGCCGTACCTGGCCGCGATCGCCGCCATCCCGCTGGCGCCCGGCATCGTCGGCGCGGACCTCGACTCCGGGCTGTTCTTCGTGCTGGCCGTGATGAGCATCGGCGTCCTCGGCTCGCTGATGGCGGGCTGGGGCAGCGGCAACAAGTACAGCCTGCTCGGCGGGCTCCGGGTCGCCGCCCAGCTGATGAGCTACGAGCTGCCGTTCGTGCTCTCCGCGGCGAGCGTCGCGGTGGCGGCGGGTTCGCTGAGCCTGACCGGCATCGCGGAGGCGTGGAACCCGTGGTGGCTGCTCTGGCAGCTGCCCGGCCTGGTCGTGTTCTTCATCGCCGGCCTGGCCGAGCTCCAGCGGCCGCCGTTCGACATGCCGGTCGCCGACTCCGAGGTGATCTTCGGGCCGTACACCGAGTACACCGGCCTGCGGTTCGCGATGTTCCTGCTCGCCGAGTACGCCGGCATCGTCATCCTGGCCGGCCTGACCACGGTGCTGTTCCTCGGCGGCTGGAGCGGGCCGGGCCCGGACTCGATCGGCTGGATCTGGTCGATCCTGAAGATCGCGTTCGTGTCGGTGGTGGTGATCTGGGTGCGGGTCTCGTTCCCGCGGCTGCGCGCCGACCAGCTGCAGAAGCTGGCCTGGCAGGGCCTCGTGCCGGTGGCGCTGCTCCAGCTCGCGCTCACCGGCATCGGGGTCACCATCTTCTAAGGGGTCGCCAGCGCTTCGGTCGGCGAGAGCCGGGAGGCGCGGACCGCGGGGTAGAGGCCGGCCAGCCCGCCGATCACCAGCGTGGCCGCGATGCCGCCGGCCAGCGCCCACAGCGGAATCACCGTGAGCCAGTTCTGGTACGACGCGTAGCCCGCACTGACCGCGGATCCGAGCAGCGCCCCGCCGACGCCGCCGAGTGCGGACAGCAGCAGCGACTCGGTCAGGAACTGGGTCCGGATCTGACCGCGGGTCGCGCCGAGCGAGCGCCGCAACCCGATCTCCGCCCGGCGTTCCAGCACCGAGATCACCATGATGTTCGCGACCCCGACCCCGCCGACGAGCAGCGCGACCGCGCCGAGGCCGAGCAGCAGCCCGGTGAACGCCTCACCCGCGGCCTGCTTGGCGGCGAGCGCGTCCGACGGCCGCGACACCTCGACCTCGTTCGGCGCCTCCGGGTTGGCCGTTGCCCCGAGCACCGACCGCACCGACTCCACCTGCGCGTCGTCCGACCGGGTGTAGATGGTCGTCGGATGCCCGTCGAAGTCGAGCGTGGTGTCCGCGGCCGGCCAGCCCATCAGCGCGGCACTGTCCAGCTCGGGAGCCAGCGCGGCCGGCTCGAGGATGCCGAGCACGGTGAACCACTTGTTGCCGATCAGCACCTGGGTGTCCGGGCTCGCCTTGGTGATGCCCAGCCGTTCGGCGGCGCTCGCCCCGAGCACGGTCGCCGGGTAGCGGCCGGTCGCCGCGTCGAGCCATTTGCCGCTCCGCACGGTCGCGCTGATCGTGTCGAGCAGGTTGGTCCGGGCGGCGTACGCGATGATCCCGTTGGTCTCGACGTCCGGGATCTTGTCGCTGCGGTACACCGGCACGTCGTCCACCCGGCCGACCGCCGACTGCGCCCGGACCGGGCGGATCCGGCCGACCATCGCCTCCGCGGTCAGCGGCAGCTGCGCCTGTTCGCCGGTCAGCCGGGTGCCCGGCGCCACGGTCAGCAGGTTGGTGCCGAGGGCATCGAGCTGGTTGTCCAGCTCGGCCCGCGACGAGGACGAGATGCCGACCACCGCGACCATCGCGGCGATCCCGATCGCGATCCCCAGCGCGGACAGGAAGGCCCGCATCGGCCGGGTGCGCAACCCGACCGCCCCGACCCGGACGACATCCCTAGGCCAGAGCTTCGCCGGTTTCAGCTCGCCGCTCATACGTGCACCTCCTCGATGATCCGGCCGTCCCGCATCCGGACCTGGCGGGGGAGCGATGCCGCGATGTCCCGGTCGTGCGTGATGATGACGACCGTCGTACCGCTCGCGTGCAGATCGCGCAGCAACTGCATCACACCGGCGCCGGAGGCCGAGTCCAGCGCTCCGGTCGGCTCGTCGGCCAGCAGTACGGCGGGTTCGCCCGCGACCGCCCGGGCCACGGCGACGCGTTGCCGCTCGCCGCCGGAGAGCTCGTGCGGTTCGTGGTCCATCCGGTGGCCGAGGCCGACCCGCTCCAAGGCCGCGGCCGCGCGCTTCCGCCGTACCGACGGGCGGAGTCCGGAGTAGAGGAGCCCGTCGGCCACGTTGTCCAGCGCACGGACGCCGGAGGCCAGGTGGAACTGCTGGAAGACGAAGCCGATCCGGGTCGCCCGCAGCGCGGACAGACCCGAGTCGGACAGGCGGGCGACGTCGTACCGGTCGATCCGGACGGTGCCCGAGGTCGGCCGGTCCAGCGTGCCGAGGACGTTGAGCATCGTCGACTTGCCCGAGCCGGACGGCCCGACGATCGCGACCAGTTCGCCGCGGCCGATCCGCAGGCTGACCCCGCCGAGGGCCGCGACGCCACCCGGGTACACCTTGGTCACCTCGGTCAGCTCGATCACTTCGGGATCCCCACCACGGTGCCGGCCTTGATCCCGGCGCCGCTGATCTCGACCTGCCCGTTCGCGAACAGGCCGGTCTTGACCGGCACGTAGCCGGACGCCGTACCGTCGCTGACCTCGACGCCGAAGCCGCCTTCCCGCAGCGCGACCAGGGCGGCCACCGGGACGGTCAGCACGTTCTTGCGCTCGGACGCGGTGAACGTGACGTCGACCGACGCCAGCGCCCAGGCGGCCACCGCCTTCTGGTTGTCGACGGCAACGATCACCTCGACCTTGGTCTCCGGGTCCTTGTCCTGGCTCTCGGCCGGGATGATCACCGTCGACACCTTCTCCACCCGGCCCGGTACGACCTTGCCGTCGGGCAGCGTGACGTCGACCTTCGACTTCGGCTTCGCGAGCCGCTGGTCCGCGGCGTCCAGCTGGACCGTGACGGCCTTCGTGGTGCCGGTGTAGGTGAGGACGTTCTGGTTCGGGCCGAGCGGCGCGCCCTCCTGGACCGCCACGCTGTCCACCCGGATGTGGCCCGGCGCGAACAGCACACTGCCCAGCTCGACGATCCCGGACTCGTCCAGGCCGAGGTCCTCCTGCCACTCCTCGACAGCCTCGGCCGTGGCGTCGGTGTACTCGTCGTCGACAGTGAAGCCGGTGTAGCCCATCGCACTGAGGTTCTGCTCGAGCTGCAGGACGTCCTGTCCTTCGCTGCCGTCCAGCAGTCGCCGGTAGGCCGGCAGTGCGCCGTACAGGAGCGTCGTGGGCTTGTTGTCCACGCTGTAGACGGTCTCGCCGCGTTTCAGCTCCTGCCCACTGTCCGGTACGGCGGTGATCGTGCCGGCGGTGCGGTTGACCGCGGCGGACGTCGTACCGAAGCCGAGCTCGCCGTCGGCTTCCTCGGTGTCCTTCAGGGTCTGCTGGGTGACCTTGGTGGTGTTGACGGGGAGTGCGACGGCAGCTTGGTCCGCTGCCTGGCTGGTGTCGCCGCGGTTCACCAGGAAGGCGCTCGCTGCCCCTCCGGCAGCCAGGACGACCACAGCGGTCAGTGCTCGGCGCATCAGTTACCCGCCAGGATGCTCTGGCAGGCGTCCTGCGCCTTCTGGAAGTCGGGGTCGTCGGCGACGCCCGGGCCGATCATGATGCCGCGCTGGCCCGGCTTCGGGTCCGGGAACTTCTCCACGCCGTTCTCCCGCATGCAAACGGCGTACTTGCGGCCGTTCTCCTCCTGCTGCGGGTTGGGTCCGGCCTGGCCCTGCGGGTTGAACTCCTTGCACGCCTCCATCGCCTGCTGGACCTTCTCCTGCGTGACGCCGGAGTTCCGGTCGAACTTCAGCATCGGGCCCTTGCCCGGCTCGGGGTCCGGCACGTTCAGGCCCTGCTCGCGCAGGCACTGGGTGAACTTGATCGCCATCTCGTCCCGGCTCAGGCTCGGCGTGTTGCTCGGCGCGGTCGCCTGCGCCTGGGCCCCGCTGCCGGACGCCACCTGGTTGTCGGGCTCCTCCGAGCCGCAGCCGGTCAGCAGGACGACGGCCGCCAGCGCGGCCGCGGCCAGAGTGGTCTTGCGCATCACACATCTCCTTGGGATCGGTTCTGGCCGCCCAGCCTTCGCCGCGAGCCGTTTCGCTGCCGTTTCCGAGCCCGATAACACGGAGGAAACACGCGCGTCGGGGATCATGGAAGGCGTGCGTGTGCTGGTGGTCGAGGACGAACCGTTGCTGGCGGCAGCGATCGCGGAGTGGTTGCGGGACGACTCACATGCCGTCGACGTGGCCGGCGACGGCGGCTCCGCGCTGGAACGGCTGGCGGTGAACGAGTACGACGTACTCGTGCTGGACCGCGACATTCCGGTCGTTCACGGCGACGAGGTGTGCCGGCGGCTGGTGGAGTCCGGGTCGGCCACGCGGGTGCTGATGCTGACCGCCGCAGCCGCGGTCACCGACCGGGTCTTCGGGCTTGCGCTGGGTGCGGACGACTACCTGACCAAGCCGTTCGCGTTTGCCGAGCTGGCGGCTCGGGTGCTCGCGCTGGGGCGGCGGAGCCGGCCGGCTGATCCGCCCGTACTGCGTCGTGCCGGAGTGACGTTGGATCCGGCGCGGCACGAGGTGTTCCGGGACGGTCGGTACGTACCACTGTCCAAGAAGGAGTTCGCCGTACTGGCGGAACTGCTGCGAGCCGACGGCGCGACCGTCTCGGCCGAACAACTGCTGGAGAAGGCATGGGACGAGCACGTGGATCCGTTCACCGGGGCGGTCCGGCTGACCATCCTGAAGCTACGGCGGAAGCTGGGGGAGCCGGGGCTGGTGGAGACCGTCACCGGCGTCGGCTACCGCATCCCGTGAAGCGGCTGACGCTGCGCGGGCGGCTGACCCTGATTTACGGCGGCCTGTTTCTGGTCGCTGGGGTGCTGCTGCTCGGGGTGACGTACCTGCTGTTCAGCAACAACCTCACCGGGGGCTACCGGGTGCTGGTGCAGGGGACGTATCACAGCAGCGGTCCTGGAGCGACGCCCAAACCCCCCAACCAGCTCTTCGTGCTGAACAAGGACGGCGACACCCTGACCGGTCCAGCCGCCGAGCAGGTCATCCAGGAGCAGCGGGAACAGGTACGGCGAGCCGCGACCAAGTCCCTGCTCACCCAGGGGAGCATCGCGCTGGTCGTGGTCGGCGGACTGGCCGCAGGCTTCGGCTGGCTGGTCGCCGGACGCGTGCTGGCGCCCCTGCACCGCGTCACCGACACCGCACGGCGCATCGCCGCGTCACCGGCAGCCCTGCACGAGCGGATCGCGCTGAGCGGGCCTGACGACGAGGTGAAGAACCTGGCCGACGCCTTCGACACCATGGTCGAGCGGCTGGACCACTCCTTCGACGGCCAGCGCCGGTTCGTCGCCAACGCGTCGCACGAGCTGCGTACGCCGCTCACCCTCGGGCGTGCCCTGGTCGAGGTGGCGATGCACCGCCGTACCGCATCCGCGGACGTGAAGGAGCTCGGCGAGAGCCTGCTCACGATCAACGCCCGGCACGAACAACTCATCGACGGGCTGCTGATCCTGGCCGACTCCGAGAAACAGCTCACCACGGTCTACCCGGTCAACCTCGGCGACATCGTCACCCACGTCGCCGGCCAACTCTCCGCCGAGGCGTCGGCTTCCGGCGTCGAGCTGATCCGCGGCCCCGGCGACGCTCCCACCCGCGGCGACGCCCTGCTGCTGGAGCGGCTGGTGCACAACCTCGTCGAGAACGGCATTCGGCACAACACGGACCGCCAGGCCATCACAACCGAGGCGCCGCCGGACGGCCAGGCGGGTGACGGCGAGAAATCGCCGAATGTGATGGCGTGGCGGTCCGAGTCGGCCGGCCACTGGGTCCGCGTCGTCAGCAAGACGGTCGGCGACCACGCCCAGATCACCGTCACCAACACCGGCCCTGACATCCCGCCGTACGAGGTCGAGTCCCTCTTCAAGCCCTTCTACCGCCTGGGCACCGAGCGCCTGGTCGGCGGCAAAGGCGCCGGCCTCGGTCTCTCGATCGTCCGCTCCGTCGCCGAAGCCCACAACGGAACCGTCGAAGCGAAACCTCGGCAAGGCGGTGGCCTGGAAATCACCGTGCGACTGCCTGTTGATGCGGGGTGACCAAAGGACACCGCTGCGCGGCGGCTGTCTATCGGCCGCCTGCGGCGGCAGCGCGAACCGTGGCACCGGTTGCTGTGGTCGTCGGTCAGCTGTGGACGGGCGATGCTCGCCGGGCTGGCGGCCGTCCTCCGGCCGGCCCGCGTACGCGCTGAGCAGGCGCGAGCAAAGCACCCGCTGCGCGGTGGCTGACCTGTCGGCCCGCCTGCCGCGGTGCCGCGGACCGTGGCACCGGTTGCTGTGATGGGCGGACAGCTGTCGTCGGGTTGGGGCGGGGAAGGGACGCCGCTGCGCGGTGGCTGTCTTCGGCTGCCTGCTCTGGGCGGCTGTGGATCGGGGAGCCGGCGGAGTGCAGCTCAAGGGGGACGGGCCGGCGGGGGGAGGTCCGCGCAGGCGTGGAGCTGCTACCGGGGTTGGTGGTTGGTAACTACTGTGTTGTTGCCTGTCGATGTGGGGTGGGGGTGTTCGTGTAGGGAGTGCAAGGACTCTCGTCGGAGGTGGGTATGAACCAGTACTTGCTCAGCATTTATCAGCCGGACGGGCCGGCGCCGGAGCCGGAGTTTCTCGAGCCGGTGATGCGTGAGTTGGGTGCGTTGAACGAGGAGATGCAGGCAGCGGGCGTGTGGGTGTTCGCGGCCGGGTTGCATCCGCCGGAGACCGCGACGGTGCTGAAGGCGTCGGGGGACGAGGTGCTGGTGACCGATGGGCCGTTCACCGAGGGGAAGGAACATCTGGGCGGGTTCACGGTGATCGAGGTCGAGGACCTGGATGCCGCGCTGACCTGGGGGCGGCGGCTGGCGAAGGTGCTGAAGAACTTGTCCGTCGAGGTTCGGCCGTTCGTGACGTGACGGTCGACATCGCGGGGGTGTTCCGGGCCGAGCACGGGCGGGCGGTCGCCGTACTCACGCGCGTGTTCGGCGACCTGGAGATCGCGGAGGACGCGGTCCAGGACGCGTTCGCGGCGGCGGTGGAGAAGTGGCCGGCGAACGGCGTACCGCCGAGTCCGGCCGGGTGGATCATCACCACCGCCCGCAACCGCGCGATCGACCGGCTGCGGCGTGAGTCGGTGCGGGAGGACAAGCACGCCCAGGCGGCGCTGCTGCATGCCGAGGCCGAGTTCGTGGA
Organism: Kribbella sp. NPDC002412; assembly: GCF_053592935.1. Lineage (NCBI taxonomy): Bacteria > Bacillati > Actinomycetota > Actinomycetes > Propionibacteriales > Kribbellaceae > Kribbella > Kribbella sp. NPDC002412. The sequence continues at coordinate 74,221 of NZ_JBSFBL010000032.1, read as the reverse complement.
GGAGGGCGCTGTGCACGACGACCGCCTCCGGCTGATCTTCACCTGCTGCCACCCGGCGCTCGCCCTCAACGTCAGGGTCGCCCTCACTCTGCGGATGCTCGGCGGCCTGACCACGGCCGAGATCGCCCACGCTTTCCTGGTGCCGGAGCCGACGATGGCGCAGCGCCTGGTCCGGGCCAAGGCGAAGATCCGCGCGGCCGGCATCCCGTACCGCGTCCCGTACGAGGCCGACCTCCCCGAACGCGTCCGCGGCGTCCTGGCCGTCGTCTACCTGATCTTCAACGAGGGGTACGCCGCCTCGTCCGGCGAAACCCTCGTCCGCGACGACCTGTGCACCGAGGCGATCCGCCTCGGCCGCCTCCTGGTCGAGCTCATGCCCGACGAACCGGAGGCCGTCGGCCTGCTCGCCCTGATGCTCCTGCAAGCTTCCCGCCGCCCCGCCCGAGTCGCCGCCGACGGCTCTCTCATTCGCCTGTCCGACCAGGACCGCCGGCTGTGGGACCGGTCGTTGATCGCTGAAGGCCACGAGCTGGTACGGCGCTGCCTACGCCGCAACCAGCCTGGTCCGTACCAGCTGCAGGCCGCGATCAACGCCGTACACACCGACGCTCCGGCCGCCGCGGACACCGACTGGCCGCAGATCCTCCAGCTCTACGACCACCTCCTAACCCTCGACCCCACCCCGGTCGTTGCCCTCAACCGAGCCGTAGCCCTCGCCGAAGTCCACGGTCCCGCCGAAGCCCTCACCGCGATCGAAGACCTCGACCTAGGCGCCTACTACCTCTTCCACGCCATCCGAGCCGACCTCCTGGTCCGCCTGAACCGCCCCGCCGAGGCCCGCACCGCCTACCAAGCAGCCCTATCCCTCACCACAAACCAAGCCGAACAAGCCTTCCTCGAAGCCCGCCTGACCGAGCTCTAGGTACTGGGGTCTGTCTGAGCAGCTTCTCGTGGGCTTGCACAGGAAATAACAGGTTCTCCCCCGCCAGTTCCTGTCCAAGCCCCCAGTTCGGAGCCACTCGCACGGGTCGGCGACTGGGACGCGTGGGTGAGACATCACCTTCCGGGCGCGGGGGTTCAGTAGGGTCGGGTGATGTTCGAGTTGGTTTGTGAGGTGGAGCCGCCTACGCGGCCGGATTTGAAGCGGGTTCGGCATCAGATCGGGGTGATGAGTCCGATCGCGGACGCGTTCCTGATCCCGGACAACCACATCGGGCGCGCCACGGTGTCGAGTGTGGCGGTGGCGAACGAGGTGCAGGCGATGGGGTCGCGGGGGATCGCCTGCCTGAACTCGCGGGACCGGAATCTGCTCGGTTTCCGGCGGGATCTGCTGACGGCGGCGGCGTACGGCGTGGAGCAGTTCCTCTTCGTGCACGGGGACGACCCGGCCGAGGGCGCCCGGACCAGCCAGCTGACCGTCCGGACGATGATCGAGCAGGCGCGGGACACGTCGTACCCGGGCTGCAACCCGTTCCAGGTCGGCGCCGCGACCCGGCTGAGGCCGGTGCCGCGGTGGAAGGCCGAGGCTGACTTCCTCTACGTGCAGGTCAGTTACGACCTGGACGAGCTGCTGCGGTGGCGGGACAGCGTCGACCTGAACATCCCCGTGTACGCCGGAGTCATGGTGCTCGCGAGCACCAAGATGGCCCACAACCTGGCGGCCCTGCAGCAGCTCAGCATCCCGGCCGCCCTGATCGAGGCGGTCGAGCGGGACCGGGATGCCGGTGTCGACCACGCGTGTGAGCTGGTCCTGAAGATCCGTGACTCCGGTGCCTTCAGCGGCGTTCACCTGGTACCGGTCAGCCGGTACCGGCAGGTTGCCGCTCGCCTGGAGCGGGAACTCTGACCTCGGTCGCACCGGATCGGGCCGGAACCGACTAGTGTCCTGCTAGCAGGGTCTCTACTGACGGGAGGAGGAGGCGTGGGTGTACCTGGCAAGGGGTTGATCGAGGGGCTGAAGGTCACTGCCAAGACACTGGCCCGCCGTTCCGTCACCGAGCAGTACCCCGATGTGCAGCCGGAGCTGCCGCCGCGGACCCGGGGCGTGATCGCGCTGCTGGAGGAGAACTGCACGTCCTGCATGCTGTGCGCCCGGGAGTGCCCGAGCTGGTGCATCTACATCGACTCGCACACCGAGACCGCGCCGTCGGTCGGTGAGCAGGCCCGGGAGCGCAGCCGGAACGTGCTGGACCGGTTCGCGATCGACTTCAGCCTGTGCATGTACTGCGGGATCTGCATCGAGGCCTGCCCGTTCGACGCGCTGTTCTGGTCGCCCGAGTTCGAGTACGCCGAGACCGACATCCGGAACCTGACGCACGAGAAGGACCGGCTCCGCGACTGGATGTGGACCGTCCCGGCGCCGCAGCCGATCGACCCCGGCCCGACCGTCACGCCCGCCCCGGAGGGTGAGGCGTGACGACCGCACTTTTCTGTGTTGCCGGCGCAGTCGCCCTCATCGCCTCGGTCATCGTCGTCACCTCCCGCCGGATCGTGCACGCCGCGCTCTGGCTGGTCGTCGCCCTCGGCGCGATCGCGGGCTGCTTCGGCGCACTGCGGGCCGAGTTCGTCGCGCTGGTGCAGATCCTGGTGTACGTCGGGGCGATCGTCGTACTCGTCCTGTTCGCGCTGATGCTGACCAAGGCGCCGACGAACCCGCTGCCCAGCCTGACCACCAGCCGCAGCCCGTTCGCCGCCGTGGTGGCCGGCGTGCTGGCGCTGCTCCTCGGCACCGGCGTGGTGATTGCCTTTGGCAACGAGGAGATCGGCCCGGTGCCGGACGGCTCCGCCGAGGCCGTCGGTACGGCGGTGTTCAAAACCTGGGTGCTTCCGTTCGAAGTGCTGTCCGTACTCCTGCTGGCCGCGTTGATCGGCGCGATCGCCCTGTCCCAGCGCAAGAAGGAGGACTGACGTGCCGTTGGTTCTTCCGCTGCTGCTGGCGGTGCTGCTGTTCTGCATCGGTGTGTACGGCGTCCTCGCCCGGCGGAACGCGATCACCCTGCTGATGTCGTTCGAGCTGATGCTGAACGCGGTCAACCTCAACCTGGTCGCGTTCGACGCCTGGCGGCTCGACGGTCTCGCGACCGGCCAGACGCTCGCGGTCTTCGTGATCACGCTGGCCGCGGCCGAGATCGGGCTCGGCCTGGCGATCGTGCTGCTGCTGTTCCGCGGCCACGGCCATGTCGACGCCGACGCGGCCCGCGACCTGGTCGAGCGGGACAACCTGGCCGAGCAGGAGGATCTGGTCGAGCAGGAGAAGGGCGCGGCCTCGTGATCGCGACCCTGTGGCGCGTGGTCGGCGTCGGATTCTCACTGCTCGTCGTGTTGATGGCCGGCCTGCTGTACGGCGCCGCCCCCGACCAGACCGGCTTCCTGAACTCGTCGATCGGCGACCTCACCATCGGCTTCGCCGTACGCACCGACGACCTGACCGTGCTCCTGCTCGCGGTCGTCGGAGTGATCGCGTCCTGCGTCCAGGTGTACTCGCTCGGCTACCTGCACGAGCGTCCGGCGTCGTACCACGCCCTCGTCACCCTGTTCACCGCGGCGATGGTGACGGTCGTCGTCGCCGACAGCCTGTTCCTGCTGCTGATCGGGTGGGAGGTGATGGGCGCCTGCTCGTACCTGCTGATCGGTCACTACTGGGAGCGCCGGGACGCCCGCTCCGGCGCGGTCAAGGCGTTCCTGATGACCCGGCTCGGCGACGTCGGTTTCCTGTTCGGCATCTTCGTCCTCGGTGTCGGCGCCGGCACGTTCCGGATCTCCGAGCTCGACCCCGGGCAGCTGTCGCCGAACGTGCTGACCACCGGGACGCTGCTGCTCCTGGTCGGCGTGGTCGGCAAGTCGGCCCAGGTGCCGTTGCAGACCTGGCTTCCGGACGCGATGCCCGGCCCGAGCCCGGTCAGCGCGCTGATCCACGCCGCGACGATGGTTGCCGCCGGCGTCTTCCTGATCGCCCGCCTGTACGACCTGTTCTCGGCCTCCGAGACCACGATGACCGTGCTGGCGATCGTCGCCTCGGTGACCATGCTGTTCGCCGCGCTGTGCGCGATGGCCGCGGTCGAGGTGAAGCGCGTGCTCGCCTGGTCGACCGTGAGCCAGCTGGCGATCATGTTCTCCGCACTCTCCTTGGGTACGGCGGACGGCCGGCACGCAGCGCTGTTCCACCTGGTCACCCACGCCGCGTTCAAGGGCCTGCTGTTCCTCTGCGCCGGCGTCCTGCTCCACCAGGTCGGCAGCGCGGCGTTCGTCGTACTGCGTCGCTACACGAGGAAGGGCCGGCTGCGGAAGGCGCTGCCGGTCACGTTCGCCACGATGACGGTCGGTCTCGCCGCGCTGGCCGGCGTACCCGGGTTCGCCGGGTTCTTCTCGAAGGACGCGGTGGTCGAGGCGGCCTGGCATCACGCGCAGGACGGTTCGGTCGTTGGATGGGTCGTGCTGGTCTCGGTGTGCGTGACCGCGGCGTTGACCGCGTTCTACTGCGTGCGGTTGTGGCTGTGGGTGTTCTTCCGGACGCCCGCGCTGGCCGGCGCGCTCGGCGCCTTCGAGGACGACGACCCGATGGCCGATCTCGAGGAGCCCGACACCTCCAAGCTCCGTGACGCGCCCTGGATCATGCTGGCGCCGCTCGTGCTGCTCGCGGTCGCCTCGGTCGTTCTCGGGTACGTCGACGGCGTCCACCTGAACTGGATCGTCGCGCTGGTGACGACAGCGCTGGTCGTGCTCGGCGGGCTCCCGGCGTACTCGCTGTGGTCCCGCGGTGCGGATCCGCGGCCTGTGGTGCTGGAGCGTGAGTTCGGTGTCGACCCGCTGTACCACCGGCTGTTCGCCGTACCGGCGCGGTGGCTGGCGCGGCTGACCGTGGCGGGGGATCGGGACGTGATCGGTGCCTACGTCCGGGCGACCGGACGAACGGGGACGCTGATGTCGCAGGGCTTCCGGCTGTTGCAGACGGGAAACGTGCAGACCTACCTGACGGCCGCTGTCGTCGGTGTCGTTGCGTTGGCTGTGCTTGCTGGGGTGATCGGCTCGTGAACGCGATCTTGCTGGGGATCCTGGCGCTGCCGTTGCTCGCAGCCCTTGCGGTGTGGGCGGTTCCGGCCGCGGTCGGGGATCGGCTGGCCGCTCTCTATGGATCGGTGATCTCCGGACTCGTGCTGGTTGGGTCGCTGCTGCTCTGGCCGCGGACCGAAGGCTGGTTCGCGTACACGCCATTGCAGGACGAGATGCTCGGCGATGACGGCCGACCGCTGCAGGCGGTCACCGACGTGCCGTGGATTCCCGCGCTCGGGGTGCGCTTCCACGTCGCGGTGGACTCGATCTCGATGCCGCTGATCGTGCTGACTGCGCTGCTGACCTTCCTGTGCTGCCTGTACTCGTTGCGGATCACGCCACGGATCGGCCGGACCCGGTCGCTGATCGCGCTGCTGCTGGTGATCGAGGCCGGTGTGATCGGCACCTTCTCCGCGATGGACCTGGTGCTGTTCTTCATCTGCTTCGAGATCGTGCTGATCCCGATGTGGCTGGTCATCGACATCTGGGGTGACGAGCACGACCGCGCCGGGCGCAAGCGGGCCGCGACGACGTTCGTGCTGATGACCGTGCTCGGTTCGGCGCTGATGCTGCTCGGGTTCCTGCTCGTCTACCGGCAGGCCGGGACGTTCGACATCGTCCGGCTGACCAACTCGCCGGTGCTCGGCGGGCATGGTGTCCCGCTGGCCGCGGCCGTGCTGATCGCGGTCGGCCTGGCGGTCAAGGTGCCGCTCTGGCCGCTGCACATCTGGTTGCCGGACGCGCACGCGAAGGCTCCGACGGTCGGATCGGTCCTGCTCGCCGGGGTGCTGCTGAAGCTCGGCACGTACGGCATGATCCGGATCCTGGTCCCGGTGCTGCCGGATGCGACCGTGACGATCGCGCCGTACCTGGCCGGGTTCTCGACCGTGGCGATCGTCGCGGGGTCGCTGGCGTGTCTGGCCCAGACCGACGTGAAGCGGCTGATCGCGTACTCGAGCGTCGGCCACATGGGTTTCATCGGGCTGGGGATCGCGACGCTGTCGCCGGCCGGTCTGCGCGGGGCGCTGTTCGCGAACATCGCGCACGGGATCATCACCGGCCTGCTGTTCTTCCTGGCCGGCGCGATCAAGGACCGGCACGACACCAGCGACCTGCGGGCGATCGGACGGGCGCTGTACGCCCGGCTGCCGCGGATCGGTGCGCTGCTGACGTTCGCCTGCCTGGCCTCGCTCGGGTTGCCCGGGCTGGCCGGGTTCTGGGGCGAGATGCTCGTCCTGCTCGGCGCCTACGACCCGGCCGACGTGTTGCCGCGGGCAACCTACCTGGTGTTCATGGTGATCGCCGGACTCGGGACCGTGCTGACCGCGGCGTACTTCCTCCGGCTGGTCCGCAACCTCTGCCAGGGTGACCCCGCCGAGCACCCGGCCACGGCGTTCGCGGTCGACCTGAGCCGAATCGAACTGATCGCCTGGTCGCCGCTGATCGTCCTGACCGTCCTGCTCGGCGTCTGGCCCGGCCTCCTTCTGCACCAATGGGGGAGCCTGTGACTCTTACGTGGACCGACTGGCAGGCGATCGCTGTTCCGCTGGCCCTGGCGGTCGGTGCAGTCGCCGTGCTGCTGATCGACGCGTTCTGGCGTAGTGCGTCGGCGCAGCTGCGGCACACGCTCGTCACGCTGCTGACCGGGGCGGTCATCCTGTTCGGGCTGGTCTTCGTGTGGGCGCAGCGAGACGACTTCAAGCCGGCGTTCTGCCGGTCGGCGGTCGAGGGCCCGGCCGAGTGCAGCCTGGTGTTCGAGCCGATGACCGCGGGATTGTGGGCGGTGCTGCTGATCGGCGGACTCGGGGTCGTCGGACTGTCGACGTACCGGCTGCTGGCGGCGGACATCCCGATCGGGGAGTACCACTTCCTGCTGCTCAGCGCGCTCTCCGGCGCCACCGTCCTCGCCGGGGCGCGTGATCTCGCCACCGTCGTGATCGCCCTCGAGGTCGTGTCGCTGCCGAGCTTCGCGATGGTCGCGCTGCGCCGGGACCGCCGCGGGTCCGAAGGCGCGCTGAAGGCGTTCCTGGTGTCGGTGCTGTCGACCGCGGTGATGCTGTTCGGCATCTCCTACCTGTACGGCGTGACCGGCTCGCTGTACGTGACCACGATCGCGAACCGGTTGTCCGGGCTCGACCCGGACCTGCAGCGGGTCGCCTTCGCGGCCGGGCTGTTCGTGATCGTCGGGTTCGCGTTCAAGATCGCCGCGGTGCCGTTCCACGGCTGGCTTCCGGACACGTACGTCGGTGCGCCGGTCGAGGTGACCGCGTTCCTCGCGGTGGTGTCGAAGTCGGCCGGTGTCGCCGGTCTGCTCGTGCTGGTGACGTCCGGGGTCGCGCCGGACGGATCGGATCTGCGGGCGGTGGTCGCCGTACTGGCCGCCGTGACGATGACGGTCGGCAACCTGGCCGCGCTGCGCCAGGTCGAGGCGGTGCGGCTACTGGCGTGGTCGTCGATCGGTCAGGTCGGCTTCCTGCTCGCGCCGCTGGCGGTCGGCGACGCCCAGGCTGTCGTCGGGTACTTGGCGGCGTACGTCGTGGTGACGCTCGGCGCGTTCGGATCGGTCGCCGTGGTGCAGCGGCACCGGCCGGGCGGGCTGTTGTCGGACTACCGCGGCATGGTGCGTTCCGAGCCGGGGCTCGCGGTCGCGCTGATCTTCTTCCTGGTCGTGCTGGCCGGTCTGCCGCCGGGCCTGGCCGGGTTGTTCACCAAGTTCGCCGCGTTCCAGGCCGTCATCGACGCGCACCTCGGCTGGCTCGCGATCGTGATGGCGGTCAACGTGATGATCGGCCTGGCCGTCTACCTCCGCTGGGTCGCCGAGCTCTTCCGGCTGCCCGCCGAGGACCCGTTCTCGGTCGACATCGAGTCGCCGGCCGTCGCGATGATCTCGCTGTGCGCGGCGACCGCCGCCGTCCTCTCAGTCCTCCCCAGCACCCTGTTCGCCCTGGCCACCTGACTGCTGCGCGGCGAGGAAGTCCTGGTACTGCGCCCAGACCCGGCGCCAGAGCTGGTCGCGGCGGCCCGCGTCGTAGTGCGGAAGCGGCAGATAGAACACGTCGGCCAGTACGGCGAAGTAGTCGGCCGGGCTCTCGATGATCGTCGAGTCCACCCGGTCGGCGAACGTCTCGGTCAGACCGACCGACCGCATGACGACGGCACTGGTCGGTTTCCGGCGGAAGGCGGACGCCAGCCGGACGAACGGGGAGTCGGGCTCGGCCGACAGCTTGGCGTGCTGAGCAGCGAAGGCGTCCAGCCCAACCGTGGCCGACTCGAAGTCCATGCCGATCAGTCCGCTGCGCGGGTCGTGGTCCAGCCGCCAGCCGTCGACCTTCTCGGAGGCGCGCAACCGCAGCGGGAACGGTTCCTGGTAGGCGCTGCTGCCCACCTCGAGCGGCAGCGGCGTCACCAGTCCGGCGCCGAGCCCGGCGTCGGCCAGCCAAGTCCGCTCCGGGTCCTCGGCCAGGCCGGTGACGGTGAGCACCATGTGGCTCGCATCGACGTCACCGGGGCGGTTCGGGGTCTCCACGCCGCCGCGGTGCATCTCCACCCGGTAGCCGAGCTCGGTCAGCAGCAGGGCGAACGTGCCGTTGAGCTGAAAGCAGTAGCCACCCGTCTCGCGCGCGATGATCCGCTTTGCGGCGTCCTCCGGCTCCAGCGGTCCGCCCTCGCCGAACTGGTACTGCACTGTCTCGTACGGAACGGTGTCCACGAAGGCCTCGTGCAGCCGCGACAACCCGTCCAGCGTGGGCGGTCCGCCGTACTCGCTGATGCCGATCCGCCGTAAGAACGCCTCCGTGTCCATCCGCTTAGGCTAAGCGGATGGAAGTACTCGACGCACAGCAGTCACTGCAGGCGCGCCTCACGGTTTAAGGCTGCGTTGAGGATTTGGACACGGGATGCCGCCGATACCGCGACCTGGCAGGGTAGGGCCATGACTTCTGAGCGGATCTATGTCGGGAGCTACACGAGTCAGCCGGGTGGCGGCGAAGGTATCGGGCTCGGCCCGCTGGACGGGATCGGGCTGGTGGCGACGACCACCGATCCGTCCTTCCTGGTCAGGTCCGCGGACGGACGGTTCCTCTACGTCACGAACGAGACCGAGAACGGCCGGGTCAGCGCGTTCGCGATCCAGCCGGACGGCGCGCTGGAGCTGCTGAACGACCAGCCGACCGGCGGCGACCACCCGTGCCACCTGGACATCGACCCGTCCGGCCGGTACCTGCTGTCGGCGAACTACACCTCCGGCTCGGTCGCGATCCACCCGATCGCGGCGGACGGCTCGCTCGGCGAGGCCACGCAGGTGCTGCAGCGCGAGGGCACCGGGCCGAACAAGGACCGCCAGGAGGGGCCGCACGCACACCAGATCGCGTTCGACCCGTCCGGGACCTACACCTTCGATGTCGACCTGGGGTCGGACACCGTCTACACCTCCACGCTGACCGAGGACGGGCGACTGGAGGAGGTCGACCGGCTGCACATCCACCCGGGCGCGGGACCGCGGCACCTGGTGTTCCACCCGACCGCGGGCGCGGCGTACGTGATCAACGAGCTCGACTCGACGCTGACCGTCTGCAGCTACACCGACGGCAAGCTGCAGAACGTCCAGACCGCGTCCACCCGGCCGGCCGACTCACCGGGCGAGAACTTCCCGGCCGAGCTGCTGATCTCCGCCGACGGCCGCAACCTCTACGGCTCCAACCGCGGCGACAACACCGTCGCGGTCTTCGCCATCACCGCCGACGGCCTCTCCGTCGAGCTCGTCCAAACCATCGGCTCCGGCGGAGACTGGCCCCGTCACCTTGCCTTCAGCAACGACGGGACCCGCCTCCACGCAGCCAACGAACGCTCAGACACGATCGCCACCTTCGTCATCGACGCCACCGACGGCACCCTGATCGAAGACGGCGCCCCGGTCACCTGGCCGAAGCCGGTCTGCATCCTGCCGGTCTAGGACACGGGTTCAGGACTTCGCGGCCAGGTACAGACGCAGGATGGTGTCGTAGTCGATGATTTCGGCGGCTGCTTCCGCGAGGTCGGCGGCCGTGACCGGCTGGTGGGACCCGGTGATCAGGAGCTTGCGGGGCTCGTCGACCTCGACGCCGTACTTCGTCTGGACGAAGGTCCGGTTCTCGGGAGTCTTGAAGTAGTCGGCGTACTTCGCGAGCTGGGCGGCGCTCTCGCTGATCGTGGCCGCGCGGCGGTGCTTCTTGCCGGGCTCGCGGAGCGGCAGGCCGAGGTCGCCGACGATGTGGGTCCCGTCGGACCGCTCCAGGATGAAGTCGGGGGTGACGACACCGTCCGGGCTCTCGAGGGACGGCCGGGCGATCAGGCGGGTCGCGTCGAAGGCGGCGAGCAGGATGTTCTCGTGCTCGGCCAGGAACTCCTCCGCGGTCGCGTTCGGCAGGCCGTGGGCGAGGTAGGTGCTGGTGAACGCCTCGCTCTTCAGGCCCTCGTCGCCCTTCGGCGCGCTCACGGTGCCGACCGGGTCCAGGTGGGCCGCGGCGGCGGCGAAGTTGCGCAGGAAGTCCAGGTACTTGCCGGCCGGCTCGGAGCGGTGGATCGCCAGCGCGAAGAACGTCCAGTGCGCGCGGGTCGCCGTACCGGCCGAGTGCACGAACAGGACCCGGTCGAAGGTGGAGTAGTTGCCGGGCGCGAACTTCAGCAGCTGGTCGCCGGGGCCGACGTACTCGGTGCCGAGGATCTTCTCCACGCCCGGGAACCAGTCGACCAGCTCGCGGCGGCCGGTCTCGGTGGCGACGGTCGCGTCCTTGACGATGTTCTCGCCGGGGAGCGTCAGGACCGGGGTGCCGTCGGCGAGGCCGAAGTACTCCTCGACGCTGTTCGCCTTCTGCCGGCGCACCTCCAAGGAGCGGTACTCGCGGCTGACACCGACCAGCTCGAGGATGTTCCAGTCCGGGGTCTCGGTGAGCAGCATGATGCGTGGGTAGAGCAGCTGGCCCGGCAGTTCGGCGCCGTGGCTGGTCGGCAGGTGGTCACTCACACTCTTGAGGTGATCCCCCCAGAACTGAGTGTTCACCTTCACGAACTCGGTCGGTTTCAACGCACCTGCTCCTCTCGGCCTTCTCCGGTCATCAGAGCAAACCACAGCCCGGCCCACCGGTATTCCGGCAGGCCGGGCAGGCGGGTGCGGTCAGCTGCCGGTCAGCTTCCGGTCAGCGCGGCCAGCATGCCGGCCTGGTACGAGCCGCCCGGGTTCTTCACGATCACCTGCATCCGGTTGGCCGCGTTGATCAGGCCGACCAGCGTGACGAGCGCAGCGAGCTGGTCGTCGTCGTAGTGCTTGCGGACCTCGTCCCAGGTCTCGTCGGACACGCCCGGGGCCGCGTCCGCCATCCGGGTGCCCTCCTCCGCCAGCGCCAGCGCTGCCCGCTCGGCGTCGGTGAACACCGTCGACTCGCGCCAGGTGGCGACCAGGTTCAGCCGTACGGCGGTCTCGCCGGCGGCCGTCGCCTCCTTGGTGTGCATGTCGGCGCAGAAGCCGCAGCCGTTGATCTGGCTGGCCCGCAGGCTGACCAGCTCCTGCGTGGACTTCGGCAGCGTCGACTGCTCGAGCAGGAGGCTGACGCCGGCTAACCGCTTGCCGAGCTTCATCGCGAAGGCGTTGTCCATCAGGTTGAATCTCATGTCGTCGTCCTCGTCTCGTGGATGTTTCGACCACGAGATGCCGGCAGACCGGATGCTGTGACTGTGACATGAGCCACCGCGACCGGATGTCACAGAACAGGCCGGTCCGGCGTCCCGTGGGTGACAGAGAGGATGGACCTATGAGCGAGCGGATGGATCCCGCCACGGAGGCCTTCGTCACCCACCGCAACCTGCTGTTCACCGTCGCCTACGAGCTCCTGGGCTCGGCCGCCGACGCGGAGGACGTGCTGCAGGAGACCTGGCTGCGCTGGGTGGACGTCGACCTGGACACCGTGCGGAACCAGCGCGCGTACCTGGTCCGGATCACCACCCGACAGGCGCTGACCCGCCTGCGCACGCTGGGCCGTCGCAAGGAGTCGTACGTCGGCCCGTGGCTGCCCGAACCCCTCCTGACCGCCCCCGACGTGGCCGAGGACGTCGAGCTTGCTGACAGCGTCTCGATGGCGATGCTCCTCGTCCTGGAGACCCTCACCCCGACCGAGCGCGCCGTCTTCCTGCTGCGCGAGGTGTTCGCCCTCGAGTACGACGAGATCGCCGAAGCGGTCGACAAGACGCAGGACGCCGTACGCCAGATCGCCCACCGGGCCCGCTCCCACGTCGCCGCCCGCCGTCCCCGCGGCTCCGTCACCCAGGCCCAGTCCCGCGACGCCCTCCAAGCCTTCCAGCGGGCGATCGAGACCGGCGACCTCCAGAGCCTCCTCGACCTGCTGGCGCCGGACGTCGTACTCCTGGGCGACGGCGGCGGCGTGAAGCAGGCCGTCCCGCACCCGGTCGTCGGCGCCGACAAGGTAGCCCGCCTCCTCTCCGCCGGCCTCCCCAACCTCCCCGCCGACGTGACCGTCGAACCCGTCCAGATCAACGGCTACCCCGGCCTCATCATCCGCATCAACGGCGAAATCGACGACGTAGTAGCCCTCCGAATCGACGAAGGCCTAATCACCGGCCTCTACATCATCCGCAACCCGGAAAAACTCTCCCGCGTAGAGCAGGAGACCGCTGTCACCCGGTGAGCGGTCGTCCGGCCTCTCGACACCGCCCCGCCCCACGGAGCAGAGCTGCGCCCGGCACAGGGAAGGCGATCTCCGTCGTACCGAGCGGACCAGATTCGGTTTCGCGGTGCATCATTGCCGGTAGAGGGGTGCCCCGGTGGACGGAGGCCTGCTGGGTGACGATGCCGGCGCCGCTCCGGGCCGGGGAGGGAGCGGGGTCTGCCGGGCGACGGCCGCCTGGGACAGCGTCCAGCTGCGGGCGCCGGCTTGCGTCCGCGAGCATCCTTCAGGGGGAGACATGAAGCATTTTCGGAGCGCGGCTGTCGCCGCGCTCGTGCTTGGCACTCTGATCACATCCGCGGGCAGCGCGCTCGCGGCTCCGCCGGGCAACGATACCTACGGCGGCCGCACCGTGGTCGGAGCCATCCCGTTCACTGACAGCCTCGACACCACCGAGGCGACCACCGACAGCGACGACACCGACATCCGTGCAGGCTGCTTCCTGCCCGAGACCGATGCCAGCGTCTGGTACGAGTTCACCGCGACCGCGGACGGCGATCTTGCGGTCGATGTGAACCCGTCCACGTACTCGGTCGGCACGATCCTGGCGACCGGCAGTCCGGGGAATTGGACTCTGCTGGCCTGTGCGCCCGGCGTGCTGACATGGACGGCGACGGCCGGTACGACGTACACACTGCTGATCTTCGACTCGCAGCTCGACGGCACAGGAAACGGTGGGACGCTCAATCTCACGATCGACGTGCTCCCGCCACGACCCGCGATCGACATCATCAGCGTGAACCCGGTCGGAAGCTTCAACAGCCAGACGGGATCGGCGGTGGTGAGCGGTACCGCGTCCTGCGCCGGTGCAACCTTCGCGTTCGTGCAGGTCGACCTTACGCAGCGGGCCGGGCGGTTCACCGTTCGTGGCAGCGGCGTCTCCAACCTCGTGTGCGACGGCACGGCGCAGCCGTGGACTGTGGACGTCGTGTCGGACGGCAACAGGTTCGCCGGGGGTAAGGCGGCCAGCTTCACAACCGCGGCCGCCTGCAGCCTCTTCGAGTGTGGGTTCGACTCCGAGCCGGGCACCGTCCTACTACGTGGCAAGGCATAGGAACGACAGGCGCCGGACAGCCGAGCGAAGCGAAGGCCCCCCGCGCCTGCAATCCCACCCCAGCCACCGCAGCCGAGCGAAGCGAAGGCCCACCGGCAGCAGTCCACCCAACCCCAGCCACCGCAGCCGAGCGAAGCGAAGGCGCACCGGCAGCAGTCCACCCCACCCCAGCCACCGCAGCCGAGCGAAGCGAAGGCGCACCGGCAGTAGCCCACCCAACCCAGCCACCGCGGGCCGAGCGGAGCGAAGGCCCTGGGGGTGCGGGTGGCGGAGCCCCCGCTGGCGGCAAGCGAAGCGCAGCCGCACAACACGACGAAGGCGACCAGGTCCGCGCTCTCCGCGGACACAGGTCGCCTATCGACTTCGTGGCGGGTGCAGGGTTCGAACCTGCGTAGGCATACGCCGACAGATTTACAGAGGGCAGAGCCTCACGCTCTGATCTGCGTGGAAGGTTCGCATGGCCGATTCTTCCGCACCAGTTCCGCGCGGGCCGCCAGTCCAGGACCTCCGTATAGGGCAGGGGGATGCGCCGCGCGCATCCCCGCACCACGGTGGGCCGCGCTGCGCCGGCGACACGCCGGTGGGAGAAAATAGGCCAGGCCTATTTTCTCCCGAATATTTGCCGTGCTACCTTCATAGAGACAGCGCGGCCCGGCGTGAGACTCGTGGAAAAGCACTCGCCGGGCCGCATCGCGCGAACATGTTGTTCGCACTACTTGAAGGGTAACGCCATGACGGACATCGTCAGCGCCTCAAAGTCGGACGTGGACGAGCTGCGGGAGCTCGACATCCCGGCCGGGATCAAGTTCAGGAAGCTGGGCTTCCTCTCGTACGCCGGTGTGATGCAGAAGATCACTTTCCCGGTGCCGTTCGCTGAGATCGCGGAGCGGTTCACGTTCAACCGGCTGCTGAACCGCCACGACTACGACCTCGACAACACGGACCTCCCCGGCAACCGGGACATCATCGAGTCGCACTGGAGGAAGATCTTCGCGGGGATCAAGAGTACGGATCGGCCCTACCTGGGCACCCTGACCGTCGCCCTCGACAAGGAGGGTTGCAAGATCGAGGTGGTGCGCGAGATCTCCGAATACGTGTCGCTCGTCATGATCACGGTCGACGAGAATTCGCCGAACCCGATCATCGAGGACGGCCAGCACCGGATCGCGATGGCGACCAGTCTGTGGCCCCAGGTGAAGGACGCCACCGAAGGCCCGGAGGCTGAGATCCGCGGCTACCTGGAGAAGACCTCGATCGAGATGACCGTCCTGCTCGAGGACGACGCCGACGTACTGGGCACCATCTTCGTGCGGATGGGGTCGACCAAGCCGATCTCCCCGAACCTCATCGCCGTCATGGACCGCAGCACGGTACAGAACCGCCTCGGCCTGTACGTCACCCGCAACTCCAGCCTGCTGTCGGACCGCGTGTCCTACCTGTCGACCACCGCCTCGAAGAAGATGGCGTTGAAGAAGGGACGCACCTTCGAGGACCTCTACCCCGCGGCCGCGGTGCGGTCGGCCGCGGCCTCCATGGCCGGCGTCGGGGTTCGCGACCGCTCGCCGGAACAGCGGGAGAACCACCTGAAGGAGATCGTCGACGCCCGGGCTATCGCTGAAGGGCTGACCGAGGACGCCGCCATCGACCGCGTCGGACAGGAAATCATCTCCACCCTGGACTACGCCTACAAGCGCATGCCGGGCTGGAAGCAGATGAGCACTGGCACGCTCACCGCCGCCGACTTCAAGAAGCAGTACGTTCACTCGTCTGCCGCCGGACTCCACGTCATCGCGAATGTCATCGCCGCCGGACGCGCTCAGGGGCTCAGCTCGCGGGCCGTCGTGGATGGCCTTGCCAAGCTCCCGTGGGACCGGAAGTCGCTTCGGAAGGCGACGAACGACGCCGGCGAGGAGATCTACGTCCACGAGTTCTTCGAGGGGACCCTCGCAGCGACCTCTTACGACGTGAAGTCCGGGGAGTGGAAGGCCGGCACCGGCGGTGCGACCCGGTCCAACTACGAACCGGCCATCGAGAAGGTCCTCCGTCACCTGGCGAAGCAGGACCCGGCGCTGGCGCCCCTCGGTGAACGGGCCGCGGCGCTCGCCATCGGCCTGGCCCGGACTAAGACCGGTCCCGGGCGCCCGCGGAAGATCGCCTGAGACAGCGCGGAGCGGCCCACGCCTACATGACGTGGGCCGCTCCGCCGTTTCATGTCGCTGCGGGCCCTGTCGATGGCTTCACTCAGGCCTGCCCGATCACCCCCCACTGATGTGGATCTGCTGCGCCGGAAACTGGCGTTGCGAGGCTGTCGGCGGGATGGGCTACCGTCCGGCTATGGCGCTTGCTGACCTCACAGACCGACAGGCCGTCCTCAGCGCACTGTCTGAGTTCGACGCGATCGGCCGAGAGGCGTTCCTGATCAAGTACGGCTTCCGCCACGCGAGCGGCTACTTCGTGCTGCACGATCGCCGCCTGTACGACTCGAAAGCGATCGTCGGAGCAGCACACGGTTACCAAACCGGCGTCCCGCTGAAGGCGAGGCAGTTCAGTGGTGGAGCCGCGACTGTCGTCGCACGGCTGACCGCGCTCGGGTTCGTCGTCACCGTGCCCACTGGTCCCAAGTGGTCCCTGCCGATCGGTGCGGAGACAACCCGGACAGAGGTGGACGCCGTCTACGGGGGAGGCCCCCAGGGCGGCATCCTGACCCCGACCAAGTCAGACAACATCCTGATCTACAGCGACCCAACTGTCAGCATCCTGAACGGCTACAACTTCGACGGCTGGGACGAGACTGAACCTGAGGTCTACTACTACACGGGACAAGGTCAGCAGGGCGACCAAACGTTCGCCTTCGGCAACAAGGCGATCCAGCAGCAGCCCGAGACGGGCCGGATCATTCGCTTCTTCGAGACGGTCGACGGACGAGACAGGCCGGGCGGCAAGGTTCAACGGTACGTCGGAGCCTTTCGCCTGGACGCCGCGAATCCGTTCCGGATCGAGACCGCACCAGATAGGAACGGCGACCCGCGGAAAGTCATCGTTTTCAGACTCCTCAGCATCACACCTGACGAGCACGATTCGGCGACTTCGGGACCCGTCCGGCCGGCGGCATCACGTCCCACCCAGCAGCCGGGAGACAGCAGCGCGGAACGCGGCATCATCTTCGTTGACTCCGAGAACAACACAGTCGTCGAATACGAGACTGCCCCTCGAACGGGTGCCGTCGCTCGACGGCAAGAAGCACTACTAGTCAATCGCTTCGAAGAGTCGCTCCGCGAGGCCGGCCACGAGGTGGAACGAATACGGATACCGATCCCCGGTGAGTCCGGCACACTCGTGACTGACAGCTATTGCAGAAACACCAACGTCCTCTATGAGGCCAAGAGCGGCGCCGATCGCAGTACCGTCCGCCTGGGGGTTGGCCAGCTCTTGGATTACCTCCGCTTCATCCCGGGTGCGAAGGGATGCCTCCTTCTGCCGACGCGGCCCAGTGAAAACGTGATCGCGTTCATCCGCAGCTGCGGGCTAGGCCTCACGTACCCGGCCGGCGACTCTTGGATCTCCTTGCTGACGACCACGGAGGAATGAAGCCCCAGGGGACCGGATTTCGATGCAATTCCTCATCGCGCTCGCGCTTCGTAGCCACTGAGCGAGCCGGGCGGCCGGCGTCAGCTGTGTGTGTCCTGCTCAGCGGCGCTCGCGCGTTGTAACGAAACAGCCACCGCTTACGATTAGCTCGTCACAGACGGTCGCCGTATCGGCATTATTGTCGATGCCCGATGCGATAGTCGATCCATGAGGGGGACGAGAGTCGTGACAGAGTGGCCGCCACATTTTCCAGACGCATGCCCACCGGCGGAAGCCGCGGCGGCGGAGGGCGACATGTATCGGCTGGTCGGCTCGAATCCCCCGAGCCCTGACGACTTCTTGAGTCACGTCGAGCTGGCCAACCTGGGCCGGATGCGACGCTACTGGCAGGATGATTGCAGGGCGTCGGGCCTTAGTGTCTGCAGCAACCTAGACGACATCAAGCGGCTGAGGAGCTCGATCGGTCCGCTACGGTCGAAGGAAATCGCGCTAGGTAACACAGACGGGACTGGGGTCATGATGGCGACACCGGCGCCAAACGCTGGGGACTCCCATCACACGTGGTGGCTGCGCATACCCCACGCTGTCTGGACTAGATTCCGGACTGTCACATGACTTGGCTTCCGGTGAACACCATTCTTGGTGACCTTGAGCTCGACGAGACCTTCGTCTACTACGACGGCCCGCGAGTCTTTTCGGCGAAAACATTGGCTGATCACCAGTATATCGCCGCATGGGCTGAAGCGCGCCCGACCGAGGATCTATGGATCTACACTCCAATCTCGGCGGCCCGCCTAAGAATGGTAAAGAGCGGCGCCATCACACTGCGAGAAGCCTTCACTCGTTCTGAAGGTGTCGTTTACATCGCAACTCTGCCCCATCAGGCAGATTCGGGTGACCGCATCGAAACATGGAACGCATCCGAACTGCGCGACGAATGGTTGCCTGACGAAGATTACCGCCTAGGAATTTCCACGCCTACCGTTAAACCTGCGCTAGACGGCGATAGCCTTCGACGTTTGGCGATTCAGGAAAGCAGGGGGAGGCTCCGTGTCCACGTCAGACTCCCTGACTACCTGCGCACCGAAGCTCCGACGAAAAAGATCGGCGAACTACTAATCGCGACACAATCCGTTATCGAGAACATAGGTCTGTCGCTACTGACTGATAACCCTCCGCAGGCTGGTCGAATACCTGTTGAGGTCGCGACTGAGACTGACACTAATGTTGTCGCCCTGTCTGCAGCCAGCTTCGTCGTCGAACTAGCGCCGACTGTCGGTGATGACCTTTTTGGCGGATCAGCATTCTCGCGAATCGCTGAACAGCTTCTCAAGCTACTAGACACCGGGTTGGAGCGTGAGCCGCTGTTCGAGGATCTCGTCCGTTTGCGACCGCGTGGCGCTAGAAGCTTCCGGAACTTTGTTAGAACTCTGGCGAGCACTGGTGGCGATATAGCTGTGAGTAGCGCGAGTGCCGTTCTGCCCTACACTGAGCGTCAACTGAGCGCCGACCGGCTGGGGACTCTCAATACGATCCTCAATAATCTTATAGCCGACGATCAGTTCGAAATTCGCGGAAGAATGAGACTCTATCGTGCCGATGTAGATGCCAAGCAATTCGGCTTGAGAGATGAGGAGACCGGAAATACCTACACGGGATTCGTGACTGATCGCGCCTCGCGTCAGTTCGACCATGCAGAAATGAATGAGATCTATGATGTCGTGATTTCAGAATTCCGAACTCTCGACGAGGCGACGGGCGAGCATCGGCCGCGATACATTCTGGATCAGCTATCCTCGGCTTCGAGTGACGCCGTCGTTGTCACTGAGCGCAGGCTGGTTTCACTTAGCGATCAAAGTTGACGCCTTGCGCCGCTGGACGCTCGCCCCTAGTCGATATAGAGGTCCATCGTCCGCCGCGCATCGTTGATCAGCTCCGACAATCCCGACTCAGTCACGACGAGGCATCTCACGAGGTCGGGTTCAGTCCCAGGTCGGATGGCTACCTCGCCCCGTTGAATCTCGCTCAACTGCAGGACGTCTTCATCGCCGAGCCAGCAGCGAAACAGCGCCCCGGACGTGATCACCACTGGCTGCACGATCATTCCGAGGTAGTCCCAATCAAGGACATCGAGCGGAGTGTCGAGGTCCATGTCGGCTAGAACTCCGTAAGCTGCCGAGATTGCGGCCTGAACCGCCTCCCATGCTTTATTCGGCCTATTCCCTGCTTCTTGGCCCTTGAGGCGAACCTCCACAATGCCCGACCCAACGCGACTTGGGCCGAAGAGAGTTCCCTCAGCGTCGTGCTTCTCACCTCCTAGGAAGCGTCCAAGATGAATGCCATCGACAGGTCTCTCCTGGGAGATAGTCATTTGGAGTGATTCGCCTGGGTCACGTCTAGGCTGACCGCCGTCGTCAAAGATGACCCACGGTGACGGCGCTGACTTGCATTCCATTACGAGATAGAGATAGGTGCAGCCGACATGACCGGCCACTGCGTCAGGTTCGATGATCTCTGGGTCGTCAGGTCCGGTGCTGGTGCTCCACATCGCGATCACATCGGTTTCACGGATAGCACCAGTCTTGCGGTCGACGTAGTAACGGGATTGCTCAACGCTTTGTGCGTGGTGCTGCCGCATCATTCGCGCCACGCGCATCTCAAGTGGATAGCCACCGGCTTCCAGACCGCTCCGCACACGATCGATCAGTGATTTCCGCTCGGGAACCGGGTCTGTCATCCGCTCAGGCTAAGGGACGGCCGGTCCGATCCTCGCCGCAGG
The DNA here is from genome assembly GCF_053592935.1 of Kribbella sp. NPDC002412. NCBI lineage: Bacteria > Bacillati > Actinomycetota > Actinomycetes > Propionibacteriales > Kribbellaceae > Kribbella > Kribbella sp. NPDC002412. Next base: position 54,036 of record NZ_JBSFBL010000032.1, on the reverse strand, counting down.
ACCCGTCATAGGTTGGATCAGTGACGAGTGGGTAGGGCTTCAAGCTGAGCGAGAACCCACTCCCAGCGAAAGTCTCTTGCGACCTGCTCTCCGGTGCCGGATTCGAGTGGCTGAACCGAGGTGGTCGAGCCACTGTGTGGATCGGTGATACCCACTCCCGCGTAGCGGAGAACTGCAAGGGATGCGAGCCAAGCGGGATGGCCGGTCAGATCAGACTTTGCAAACGGTACTGCGACTGTCGGGGTCCGCGAACCCAGAGCAGCGCAGAGGGTCGTCAGTGGGTAAGTGTGAGCATTGCCGTTGGCCCAGGCGTTGAGTGTGTTGAACGTAGCCGGCACTACGGCTACGGCGTCGGCCTTAGGGGTGCGCTTCGGTTCGCCTGGCTTGCGGTTGCCGGTTAGAACGGGGGCATCCGACAGGTCTTGGTCTTCGAGCCACGGCATGGCCGCGTCTGTGGGGATGACGTAGGGGGTCCAGCCTTGCTCTCGGGAAGCACGTACGCCGTCACCGATGCGAGAGGCGAGAGGGGCACCGCACGTGACGATGTAGAGGGTTCGGTCGGTCACGCGAGGACTCCTGCGCGGGTGGCGATGGCGGTTAGGGCTGGGGTGGGTTTGCGGGAGCGTCTGAGGAGTTCGCGGACCAGCTCGCGGGCGATGGTGTGGTAGCGGATCAGCTCGGGGGCGACTCGTTCGGCTTGCTGGAGATGCAGGATCGCTTCCATGTCGTTCTTGGCTTGGGTTTGTGCCCAAGCGAGGTCGATGTGCAGGCGGGAGCGGCGGCCTTGGAGACCGGCCGGCATAGCCTCAGAGTCGATCTCGGTTGCGGCCCGCAGGACGTCGTACGGGTCTCCGAACTCGGCTGCGACTGAGGCGCGGTGGATCTGGACGTTGGTGGGTCCGAAGGCGGTCCACCAGTGATTGCCTTCGTGTGCCAGGAGGTCTCCGAGTTGTCCTGCGGTGGCTAGCCGCTCATTGGCCGTTGCACGATCGGTGCGGCGTGCGGCAATGACGGACGAGATGAGCCAGAGGGAACCGGCGAGCGAGACAGCGTCCGGAGCATCGGAGCCGGTGAGGGACATCAGCCCTTCGGCCGATCGAACGGCAACTCGCTCAGCGTCGTCTAGGCGCTCAGTTCGCAGCAGGGCGCAGACGACCTGGTAGGCGGCCATGCCCTGTGCGGCCTTTGAATCCGCCGCCAGAGCTGCGTGTGTCGCTCTGTCGGCTGCGAGCCAGCCGAGTTGATGTTCTCCGACCTTCGTCAACAGCTTTGCGGCGGCCGCGTAGACCAAGCAGCGGGCAAGGTGGGTCTCCCGGCCGTCGCGCCCTTGGTAGCCGTCGTACGCATCGGCGGCCTGGATCAGGTCGGGCAACATCGCGGTCGCCCGGTGGTACTGCGCCGCCTGGTAGGCCTGGTTCACCTGCACAGCGCCGTTCCGGAGCTGTGGAAGGGGCCACGGCATCGTCTCTTCACCAAGCAGATGGTGGTAGCTCGCGAGCTGGCTGCGTACGGCGTCGACGGCCGTGACCTGCTCGGGCGCATCTGGCGCAAGGATCCAATCCCGGCCGATCAGGTCGGCCACGTCGACGCGCAGGACGGTTGCTAGGTCGTTCAGGGTGGACAGTCGATCGACACCACGAATGCCGCGCTCGACCTGCGAGAGCCAGGAGCGCGACATTCCGATGAGTCCAGCCAGGGCGTCTTGCGACATACCGCGCCGCTTGCGGTACGCCCCGATGCGCTCACCTACGTGCATCTGCACTTCCCCTCGTTGATGTGATCTCTCTAGTCAAGCGTCTGTATGCCCGAGTAATGCGCAAAAAAGTGCGCAGCCCGTCGAGTGCACATCAATCGATCGTTTCGCCTCGACGCTGGACGCATGAACGAGCCGACCACTCAGGAGCTCACCCGCTTAGGACCTGGCGCCGCTGGCGGGACGCCCTCCGCCCTGGCAACCCTGCGGATGTACGCCGCTGTGAACGGTGACAGCCGCTCAACCTCAGTAGGAGGCACACCGCCACGGAGCGCAGCCAGGACGGCCGCCAGCATCTCCGTCCGGGATTGCTCGTGGGCCGTTTCGGTCTCGCGATACCGCAGTGTCGCTGACTTCAACTCTTCGCGTAGATCGGTCACCCATCCAGAGTATCGCACCTCGCTTGCGCAACTTCCGGCGAAGCGCTACCGTGGTGCGCACCTTAGTTTCGCTTCATGTTCTGGTCAGGCACCAAAGAGCGACGCCCCGGCGGGTGCAACCGCCGAGGCGTCCGGGCCGGTCCAGTCCCTTCACGAACAGGAGCACAACCCAATGAGCATCATCTACCTTGCGGCTGCCGGTGGCGAGGAGCCCACCGCTGCGGATCTGGCTGGTATCGAGCAGGAATGGCCGCTGATTGCGGCAGAGCTGGACCTCTTGGACGCGCAGATCGCATTCATCAACGCGGGTCCGTACGCTTCGGTTCTGGAGCGTCGCCGGATCCGCCGCGCTGAGCATCGGGTCCTGGAGATTGGTCGCGAGCTGGCCGACCGGGAGACCGTCGAGGACGGTGCCGCGTGAGCCGCCGACGGGCCGTGACCCTGGAGCAGAGCTGGGCCGATCGGCTCGGCATCGACAGCACCGACCAGCTGCGCGACGAGCTGCAGGCGCGTTTCGAGCACCTGTCGCGGTTCGTGCTGACCGGCGAGATGCCCCCGGCCGGTAAGCCGGTGTCGGCTGAGGCCGCGACGGCGTACGGCGAGTTGTGGGTGCTGGCCGGGTTTCTGGCCGACGCCCGCAAGGCGATGGCCGGTCAGGGGGTGGAGTGGTGAACCCCGAACGCATGGACGCCATGATCAAGTCCGCTGACGACGCCTATGAGGCGATCCGGACCCTGAACCACGCCACCATCACAGCGACCGTCCCTGCCCCGGTCGCGTACGCGCTGCTGGGCTCGCTGAGCCAGCTCGAAGACGCCGTCTCCCAGCTCGCACGGCAGATCGCGACCGGGCTTGGCAGATCGCTTTTCGACTTCGACGTGTACGACGACGCCCGCGACCCGGTCGAGAGCGTCCGCATCGCTGAGGCCGCGCTGGTAGAGGCCGCGACGCATGCGCGGCGGGCCGCTGAGCGCGCGAGTGCAGCACAATCCGCGATCGCCTGGCAGGGCTTCCAGCTAGAGAAGGAGGGCGACCGTTGAGCACCCTCGAACGCACCCCGGAAAAGGCGCCGGCATCGGCCAAGCCCAGCGCGGTAGACCGGCTGCGGTCGACGGCTGCGGAGGCGTCGCAGGTCCGGGCGCTGTCCACTCACCCGGATGTGGTTGCGCTGCGTGTGGAGTCGGTGCGTACGCAGGTTGACCGGTGCATGTGGGCCGGGATCGTGCTCGGTCTGGCATTCACGATGGTCAACGTTCAGGCGTTCGCCGCGCAGGGCGCCGTGTTGTGGTCGCTGCCGTGGTTCGCTGCCTGGCTGCTGGACCCGATGGTGTCGCTGGTCCTGATCGCGGTACTGCGCGCGGAGCAGATCACCGCGCGGTACCAGGTGAGCGACCACACGAAGTGGATCGGGCGGACGAAGAGGTTCGCATTCGCCGCGACGTACGCGATGAACACATGGGCATCATTCCGGCACGGCGACGTGGCCGGGATCGTGCTGCACTCGGTGCCGCCGCTGCTGGTGTTCTGCGCTGCCGAGACCGCTCCTGTCCTGCGGGACCGGCTGACCGAGGCCGTGCTACGGGCAGAGCGGGCCGCCGCGCTGGCCGCCCCCGAGGGGCCATCTCAGCGGCTCGACACCGCCCCGGCCGCTGCCGAGCTGCCCACCGCTACCGAGACGCCGCAGACGGCTACTGAGGCGATCGAGGCGGCACCGGGCGCCCCGGCCAAGCCCAAGTCGTCACGGACGCGCAGGAAGCCGACGAAGCCGGGCCGGAAGCTGCTGGCCGACTACGTGGCCGAAGCCCTGGCGGCGGTCGAGCCGGGTACGGCGGCCGACGACATCACCCCAGCGTGGGCGCGGCACAAGACCGGTTGCTCAACCGGCCTGTCCTCGAAGGTTGCGGCGGCTGTCCGCGACGAGCTGAGCACCACCCCTCACACGAGCACCGACGAAACGGACGCACCGGGCGAGATCGCCCGCGTCGCGGCCTGACCGATAGGAGCGAGCAGGCATGGACAACGTGCACCAGCTTCACGACGACAACACGCCAGACGAGACCGAGCAGGACGTTGCTCAGGGCATCATCCGCGTGCCCGCCGAACGGATCGACTCTGACGATGTCCACGACATCACGTCGGCCGGTGACGGCACCGAAGCCGAGATCCTGACCGATGAGGAGTCGGCCGAGCTGGACCGGCGACTCGCGAACCGCGGGGCGCTGGTCCGGCGTGCGGTGACCGGGACGCAGGTCGCCACGCGCGCAGTGGTGAAGGTGTCCACGCACGACAAGACGAAAACGGCCGGAAAGGTTCTGCTGCGCGAGAGTTTCACCGTCGTGCAGGGTGTCGAGTCCTGGGCCAAGCGCGCGTGGGACGCGTCGACCATGGGCACTTACCGGCGCCAGATCAAGGCCGCTGAGGCGGTCGGCGACCGGGAGGAGCTGAAGGAGTGGACCGACCGCAAGGAGATGGCCACCGAACGCCGTCACCGCCGTCTGATGGACCTGCCCAAGCTCGCGTGGGGTGTCTTGAAGGTCACCGTCGCGATGACGGTCGGGGTGCCGTTCCTGGTGCTGCTGATCGCGATCCTGACCAAGGCCACCGGCAACGGTTCGTTCACGGGTGTGTGGCTGGGGTTCTTCGCGCTGATCGGGTTCCTGATCGCGGCCGGTGCGCTCGTGTGGAGTGGGGTGTCTGTGACCGCGCCGCTTCTGGTCGTGCTGGCCGCGTGGCGCGAGGGCAAGCGCCGTGCCGAGCCGCCCGCGTGGCTGGTCACCACGTCCGAGGCGGAGTGGGATGCGGCGATCGATGAAACCACGATCGCGAAGGCTTTGGAGGCGCTGCGCATCCCGGCCATCACGCAGTACCTGAAGGCCGGTCTGAAGCTGCAGTTCATCACCCCGGCGCGCGTCGACGGGCGCGGCACCCACGCCGTCGTACGGCTGCCTGCTGGTGTCACGGCGGAGAAGATCGCGCGCCGCCGTGGTGACCTCGCGACCGGGCTGCACCGGGCGGCGAAGGAGGTGTGGCCGACCACGGGCAGCGAGGCCGGCATCTTGGACGTTTGGATCGCGGACAAGGGCGCGCTGGCTGAGGGTGCGGGTGAGTACCCGCTGCTGGGCAGCGGTCTGGTGGACGTGTTCAAGGGTGTCCCAGCCGGGAAGACGCTGCGCGGTGACGCGATGCTCGCGCCGATCATGGAACGCAACACGATGACCGGTGGCATGCCGGGTCAGGGAAAGTCCAGCGCGGCGCGGGCGATCATGGCCGGGTGCGCGCTCGACCCGACTGCCGAGCTGCGGATCTGGGTGCCGGACACGAACTTCGACTTCGAGGTGTTCAAGCCGCGGTGCTCGTCGTACGTGATGGGCGCGGACGACGATTCCATGAAAGCGATCCGCGACCAGCTCGTGAACGTTCATGAAGAAGTTCAGCGCCGGGGCGAGCTGCTGGTCCGCTACGAACAGCCGTCAGTGACTCGTGAACTCGCCTCCGCTGGGGTCGGGCTGCACCCGCTGGTGTGCCTGCTGGAAGAGGCGCACGTCGCGATGCAGGACGACGCTCACGGCAAGGAGATCTCCAAGCTGGTGATCGACATCGTGAAGCTTGGGCGCAAGCGCGGCATCCACATGATCATCTCGACTCAGGCACCGACCAAGGACTCGATGCCGCGTGACGTGACCCGGAACTGCTCGAACGGGATCGCGTTCGCGGTCGGTGACCACCACGCCAACGACGCGCTGCTCGGTCAGGGTGCCTACGCTGCCGGCCACCGGGCGACCGAGCTGATTCCCGGCACGGATCGCGGAACGGCCATCGTGAAGGGCTTTACTGGGGAGCGGTCCGAGATCGTGCAGTGGTACTACCTCGACGTTGCCAAGGGCAATGACCAGGTGACGCCGCTGATCAAGCGGTCTCTGGACGCGATCGCCAAGCTCGGCAAGGCCGTGCCGGACTCCCGGCCGGTCCAAATCGAGACCCGCGACCTGCTGGCCGATCTGGACGAGGTCCTTGGAGACGAGCCGGTGCCGAGTGCGGACGTGCCCGCGCTGCTCAAGCGGCTCGCGCCGACCTGGACGCCGTACCAGAACCTCACCGGCAAGGCGCTGCGGGAGCTGCTCGACACCGAGCACGGCATCCGGGTCCCGTCGACCGGGAACCGCTACCCTCTCGATCCCGCTACCGTCCGTGACGCGATCGTGCGGCGAGAGCAGGACACGAGCGATGCCGACGACAACGGAGACGACGCCGGACAGCTCGCGAGTTAGCTCTACTCCCAGGGCTGGAGACCGCCGAAATGTGGCTCTGACCAGCGGCTTCCGACCCTGGGTTAACTCGCCTCACTCGCTAACTTTCCGCAGGTCAGAGCCACATTAGGCCCATGTGGGCGGGTGAGTTACAGACCTAACCCGATCACCGGCAGCTAACTGACCCCGAAGCATCACACCCGGACGGCCACCACCAGGTGCCCGCCCTGGCCCGTCACACCCTCACTCGACTACAGAAAGTAATGAACGTGTCTGACTCCGCCTACTCGGTGCTCCTCGCCAGCCTCGGACTGATCATTTCTGCGTCGACCCTCGCCCAGCAGCCGCTGGACGTCGTGCAGGTGGCCGTCCTGATCACTGCCGGACTCGTGATCCTCGCGCTCTACCTGCTGGCCTGCGCGATCTGGCCCTACGCCAACTGCCCCCGCTGCAACGGGTCCGGGAAGTCGGGATCCCTGAACCGCAAGGCGTTCCGCAACTGCCCACGCTGCAAAGGCACCGGCCGCCGTACCCGGCTCGGCCGCCGCCTGCTCGACCACCACAGCAACCGCTGACCGAAGGACACTGCCATGGCCACCGCACGCAAGCCACGCCGCAAGACCACCAGCGAGTCTCGCGACGAGTTCCGCGGCCAGCTCACCAACCTCCGCCGCACCAAGCCCGACGACACCGGCCACAACGACCGCGACGAGACTGACCGGCCGCTGACGCCGCGCGAGGAGTACCGCGCCGCGCTGGACGAGCTGAACCGGTACTCGACCAACAACGAGACCGCCGACGCCCTCGCCGCGCAGGATCGGTTCGACCGCGCCGACCGCAAGCGTCGCTGGTGGCGTCGCTGATGGCCACGCCGATCGACCGCGCCACGCTGCACCCGGCAGCGTCGCGCTGGATCGAGCTGTGGAACGGCCAACAGGCTCTCGGTTGGGACTACCACGGCACGCCGGTGTTCCGGTTTCGGTGGGCACCCGCAGGGCTCGCCACCCGCCGCCAGCTCCGCGCGATGCGGATGTCTCCGGGCGGGCAGGAGCCGTACGCGCTGCTGGTCTGGCGAGGCGGCAAGCGGTGGGCGTGGCTGTACCGGCTCGACCTCGCCAAGCCCTCCCGCGTCCCGTCACCCGCGCAGCTCAACGCCCTGGACAAGGCGATGCAGGCCCGCCGCACCTGCCGCAAATGCGGCCGGGTCGTGACCTACTGCGTGCCCACTCACGACCCGCTCTGCGACCTGTGCATGTACGCGTACGACCACGTCACCGGCGCCTACGCCGCCTGACCAAGCACTCGAGAGGAGATCTCCGATGAACGACCTGCTGACCGCCGCCGTCGCTGCCGCCGAGCGTGGCTGGCCGGTGTTCATGCTCGGTCGCTCCAAACGGCCGGTCGCCAACTGCGACACCTGCCGCGACAACCCACACGACCCGGCCACCTGCGGGCACCTGACCTGCCACGGGTTCTACGCCGCCAGCACCGACCCCGACCGCGTAGCGCAGATCGTCGCCGCCGTACCGCGCGGACAGCTCGCAGTCCGGACCGGTGCCGTTTCCGGGCTGCTGGTGGTCGACGTCGACCCCGCGCATGGCGGCAGCGTCAGCCTGGGCGAGCTGGTGGCACGCCAGCTCGTGCCGCGCACTCTCTGGGTCCGCACCGGCTCGGGTGGCGCCCACCTGTACTACCGCCACCCCGGCCGCGACATCCCGTCACGGCCGATGCCGGACCGGGCCGGGATCGATGTGAAGGCTGACGGCGGGTACGTCGTCCTTCCGCCATCGATCCACCACCGCACCCACCAGCCGTACCGCTGGGGTCAGGGTCTGGTCGATCCGGTGGAGATGCCCCCCGCGCTGACCGCCGCGTGCCTGCCCAGTGCGCCGGCCATTTCCACTACCCACCCGACCGGGCCGACTCGAACCACCGAAGCGGGGGGCATCTCCCACCCGGAGAGGCTGCTGAGCGCACATCTGGACGCCGTACGGCACGCACCCGAGGGCAAGCGCCGAACGACGCTCTACGGCGCTGCGAGAGGCGTAGCGCGGATGGTCGCGGCTGGTGCGATCTCCCACACCGATGCCGTAGCCGCCCTGACCGACGCGGGACAGCAAGCAGAACAGACCGCCCGCGAAATCCGAGCCGCCATCACCGGTGGCTTCCGTGCCGAAGGGATCGCCGCATGAGATTCGCTTACGCCGATCCGCCGTACCTCGGCTGCTGCAAGCTCTACGACCACTACCACCCGGACGGCCGCTGCTGGGACGACCTCGAAACCCACCGCCTTCTGATCGAACGCCTGTGTCGCGACTATCCCGACGGTTGGGCGCTCTCTCTGACCAGCACATCCCTGCAAGACCTACTGCCGCTCATACCGGCTGACCATCGGGTCGCCGCTTGGACGAAGCCGTTCGCCGCGTTCAAGCGCAATGTCCGAATCGCCTACACCTGGGAGCCGATCATCTGGCGTGGCGGACGCCTGTCCTCCAAGGCCGGAGCGCCGGTCGGCCGTGACCACATCGCTGAGCCGATCACCATGCGCAGGGGCCTCACCGGAGCGAAACCGGAGAAGGTCTGCCGCCATGTGATGGACCTGCTCGGCTGGAAGCGCGGTGACCAGGTAGACGACCTGTTCCCTGGCACAGGCGTCTTCGGTCGAGTCCTCGCAGCAGCTGAGGGCCGACCGCTCGAACCGCACGGACAGCTCGTCCTCGACTTCGGAAGCGAAGGTGCCGCATGAGCGCCGCTGAACTGCCGGACTGGCTGCCGCCCCTACCACCGATCACCGAGCCACCCGACGACCCGTGGGACCCCGTACCGCCGACGCCGATCCGGCCGGCGCTCCCTGAAAATCGTGCTCGGGATCCACAACGCGATTTTCCGGGACCGCCCGCCGCACAGTGGTGGGATGGGCCTCCAGTGCCGCTGAAGACCAAGCGACTCGTCCGGCCGTTCCCGGTGCAGGTGTTCCCCGGATGGCTGGCCGATCAGGTCGGGGCCGTCGCGGAAGCCACACAGACCCCGGTCGATCTGGCCGGGTCCGTGGCGCTGGCGTGCCTGTCCACGGCGGCCGGGGGCAAGATCCTCGTTCGGGTCACCCGGTCATGGGTCGAACAGGTCAATCTCTATACCGTCACCGCCCTGCCGCCAGGGTCGCGGAAGTCGCCTGTCTTCCGCGCCATGACCACGCCCCTGTCCGACGCTGAAGAGGCCCTGCGGGAGATCGCGGCAGAACGGCGGGTGGAAGCCGAGCTGGCTGCCCGTGTGGCGTGGGCACGCGCCGAAGACCTTGCCAAGAAGGCAGAACGCGCCACCGCGAACCCGCACGAGGCGTTGGCCGACGCGACCGCAGCGGCCAAGGAAGCCGCGGAGATCGTCGTACCGGAGCTGCCCCGGCTGATGACCGACGACGTGACCCCGGAGTCGTGCATCTCCCTGCTCGCGACCCACGGCGGCCGGATGGCCGTCCTGTCGGCCGAAGGTGACGTGTTCGCCACCCTAACCGGCACCCGCTACTCCGCACAGCCCAACCTCGGGGTGTTCCTGAAGGGCCATGCGGGCGACAAGCTCCAGGTCGACCGCAAGGGCCGCGAGTCCGAAACCGTCGAACGGCCAGCGTTGACGCTGGGCGTCACCACGCAGCCGGGAACGCTTGCCGGGCTCGCGGCACAGGCCGGGTTCCGGGATCGCGGTGTTCTCGCACGGATCCTGTACAGCCTGCCGCCCAACACCGTGGGCAGCCGCAACAACGAAGCCGAACCGGTCCCGGAGCACCTGGAGACGACGTACCGCGACGCGCTCAAGACCCTCGTCCTGGTCCTGGCCGACCACGACACCCCGCACCAGCTCGACCTCGACCCCGAAGCGGGACAGGTGCTGTTGGACTTCCAGAACTGGCTGGAACCTCGGCTGCACCCGCAGACCGGCCAGCTCGCCGGAATCACCGACTGGGCATCCAAGCTCGCCGGTGCCGTTGTCCGGCTGGCCGCACTGCTGCACGTGGCCCACAACTTCCACCACGGCTACGCCCGACCCATCACCGCCGACACCATGCGCGCTGCCGAACAGGTCGGCCGCTACTACCTCGATCACGCCCTAGCCGTCTACGACCTCATGGGCCGATCCGACCCCGACCTAGACGACGCCCGCGAAGTCCTCGCCTGGATCACCAAACACGGCCACACCACCTTCACCCGGCGAGATGCCCTCCGCTCGCTCCAAGGCCGCACCCGATTCGCCACCGCGGCCGACCTCGACCCCGCACTGACCATCCTCACCGACCACGGCCACATCCGACCCAAGACACCCGAGACGACCGGCAAGCGCGGCCGTCCGTCAACCGCCTACGAAGTCCACCCCGCAGTCCTCGCCACCCCCTGACAGAAATGACAAAAACGACAAAACCTCCATCTTTGTCAATTTTGTCAATTTTGTCGGGCCGCACGACCTCGAAGGAGAAAACCGCGTGAGCATGGCAACCCCTGCCCGGCGACGGGCGCACCTCACGATCGCTGACGTGTGCGCTGACCTGGGCGTAGCCCGCTCGACCTTCTACGACTGGCGAGCGGCGAAGAAGGCACCCCGCTGCATCAAGCTCCCGAACGGCGATATCCGAATCCGCCTCACCGACTACGAACGCTGGCTCGAAAGCCTGGAGGATGCTGCGTGAGCACCGACAACTTGTCCTACGACGTGCGCATCTTCAAGATCACTACGTACGCCGGAAAGCGGGGGAAGACCTACACCGTCCGGTGGGAGGTGGCTGGCAAGCGATCGCAGGAGACGTTTGCCACTAGCAAGCTTGCCGACAGCTTCCGATCGAAGCTGACAACGGCTGCCCGCGAAGGTGTTCCGTTCGACATCGAGAGCGGTCTCCCACAGACGATGCTCCGAGAGTTGAGCCGACGCACGTGGTACGAACACGCGGCAGAGTTCGTCGATATTAAGTGGCCGCACGCATCACCGCGTCACCGCAAGAACATCGCTGAGGCGCTCGCGACGGTGACCGTTGCGTTGCTGCCGAAGCGGACCGCTGATGAGATGCAGCGGATTCGCTCGGTTCTCCGGAATTGGTCCTTCAATAAGGCCGCCCGCGGTGGTGACCCGGTTGCAGAGGCGACGCCACCGAGCAAGGACACCGCGCGGCTGCGGTGGATCGCGGAGAGTTCACCGGATCTGTCCAAGCTGCGCGAGGCTCTCGTGATGCGTCGAGTCCTCGATGCGCTTGCGGTGAAGCTCGATGGCAAATCGGCGGCACCCGCCACGGTCACGCGGAAGCGGTCCGCGTTCTACAGCGCGCTGGAGTACGCCGTAGAGCTGGAGATTTTCGAGGCAAACCCGATCGACAAGGTGCAGTGGACGAAGCCGGAGACCACCGACATTGTTGACCGCCGTGTTGTCGCCAATCCGCAGCAAGCGCGGGCACTCCTCCAAGCGGTCCGAGAGATCTCCCCCGCACTGGAGGCATTCTTCGGGTGTCTCTACTTCGCCGGACTGAGGCCGTCCGAGGCGAAACATCTGCGCGTCACGGACTGCAATCTCCCGGAGGAAGGCTGGGGCGAATTGCTGCTGACGGGCTCGACACAGCACGCCGGCGCCGAGTGGACCGACAACGGCGAGGCAAGCGAGGACCGGAGTCTGAAGCACCGGCCGGACAAGGCGACTCGTCCCGTCCCGGCGTGCCCGGAGCTGGTCGAGCTGCTGCGCCGGCATATTGCCGAATTCCGCCCCGGTCCGGGCGGACGATTGTTCGTGAGCCGCACCGGGAAGGCGGGCATCCCGTTGCCCCCGCCATACAGCAACCCGGTGTCCTCGAACACCTACGCCCGCGTCTGGAGCAAGGCTCGGGAGAAGGCACTCAGCGAAGCCCAGGCTGCCTCGCCGCTCGCAAGACGGCCATACGACCTTCGCCACGCAGCCGTGTCACTGTGGCTCAACGCGGGCGTGCCCGCTACACAGGTAGCCGGGTGGGCTGGTCACAGCGTCAACGTCCTACTCAAGGTCTACGCCAAATGCCTCGACGGACAGGACGAGGCAGCACGCCGCCGGATCGATGCGGCGCTCTCGGCCGACTACCAACAGGCTGCCTGAATTTCGGAAACGAGCCTCACGAAGTCCCATTTGGCAACCTGCAACGCGGCTGCCTCTGACCTGCGCTCCTGCAGGTCAGAGGCTTTGCTGCTTGACAGGAGCGGCGGGTCCGATGGATGCAGGTCGGACCGTCCGGCGTGGAGCGAGCGTCGTCAGGCGCCGACAGCTCCTGCAATGAGACCTGCCAAGTCGGACTCGCTAGGCTCGTGCAACGTGTGCTGAGTTCCTTCCTTGTCGAAGACCAGGATAGTGCCGCGAGGCAGGTCGCAGTTCTTCTCGGTGTGGATGAGTGACCCACGCGCATCGATGAGAAGCCCGCACTTCCATACCCGCAGAAGTTTGATTACAGCGTTAGACAGGGCGACGAGCGCGATGGAGGCTGCGATCACAATCACGACGGCGGGCAGCAGGTCAGCTTCCTCTACCTCGTCAACGTGCTCGGCGCCCTCGTTTTCAAGTATCGCGCGTACCGTGTCGATGTCTTCGTCCCTGAATACGAACTCGACGTCTTGTTTCTCCATGCTCACTCCTTAGCTGGCATCCGCGGCAACCACAGTGGCGCCGGTTGTGCACCCTGATTGTGAAGAGTCAAGAATCGGGTTTCGGCTGCAAGCCACAGGTTCTCGAGCCTGCCCATGCCATTAATGGTCAAGTGCCCTAGCTGGTTCGATTCTGCGCACCGGCCGGACTCCCAGAGCATCGTGGTGTTCTCTTCCAGCAGTCTCTTTCGGCGCCATTGAGGCATCGGATGGCTTGAGCTCGCGGGAAGCTCCTGCTGCAGCCCGGTGGTCATGTACCACAGGCCTCGCTCGACATATTGAAATCCAGCCAGCGCGAGGTCGGTAATCCACAAACTTATGACCTGCCGCTCCTGCGGTTCTGTACCGGCGACAAGACTCGAACCCACCTGGTCGGCGGCGTACTCGCGATGTTGCCATTCTCCAGGTGACAGATTTCGAGTCGGTGCGTTTAGGTGCCCCAATAGCAGGTGGGAGAGCTCATGACAGACGAGGAACAGGCGCATCGGCGCTGCGATCATCGAGGCAATAACGCGTGTCCGCCACGTCAACTGAGGACGGACAACCGCCTCGGTCGTCCCATGCAGAACGTATGATACGAGCAGATCCGCGAAGTATTCTGCTGCACATTCGGTGTCGGCACCAACTTCGCGGTTCGCCAGATTCTCCGGCCATGGGATTCCCCACCAATCGTCCGGAATGTCAGCGGCGACGATGAGCGCGTATTCTTGAACGAACGAGAGCAGGGTGTGATCGAACATCACCGCGGCCTCGTCGGTGCCTGCGATTTTGCGAGTTCTCGCGTTGAAGTCGCCGCTGGGCAGAGTCGCGATGCGGGCTCTGTAAGGAAGCTGCCAAGGAGTCTCAGCAATAAGTGTCTCGGCAACGTGAAGGTAATAATTGTACGAGCTCTGCAGCCACGGGTCCGTGAATGGTGTTACAGGCTCAGGGTCGAAGTGCGACGTGAGATAGTCGTCGACGGCCTGTTCCGCCTCATCCCACTCGGTCCGGCTAATCGCCCCGTCAGGAAGAGTGCCGTGGAGCGTGCTGATATCTGGGCGCTGGATGCCCGCTGCGAATCGCTCGAACATCTCGACAGGCTTCCAGCCGAGACCGGAGCGCACGGCCAACTCACCGTACGCCCGTTCCTGCCACTGAGCTACGCGCTTCCTAGCGACCGCGCTCCAGGCCTCATCCGTCGAAGAAGTCGGCATAGCAGAAATCCCCCTGATCAAGCATGCTACGCGCCAGGTCCGCCCGAGTCAGCCGATCAGAGCCGGTGTTCTGCGCCAGGTCGAAGGCGGTGACGGCCGAAGGGACGCAGACCCAGATCTCCGAGTCGGTAGCCTGAGTCAGGCGGAATGGACACCGATGCGGTTGAGGGCCATGCGATCGATACACCTGCTTGCCACGGCTGCCGGCGCAAGGCGACCATCCTCGCATCGGCGAGGCGGTGACCTGCCGCCGGTGTTGTCGGTAATCATTTCTCATGGCTAGCTTCGGCGGGATCGACCTCGGGGCAGATGGTGCGGCAGTCTTCGAACTGACCTCGCAGACAGACGATGAGGATTTCATCTACCCGCTCCCCGATGGCTCAGCGGTCGTCGTTCCCGCGAGTAGTAGGTACGTCGTGGTGCGCCAATGTCCGGGAGCGACCTTCGATGAGGTTCATGGCAACGCCCGCGAGGCGGCAAACCGGGCGATCGACGTCTATCTCGGTCTACGTGGCCGACCTCTGGTGCTAGCGCATAAGGACAGCGCCTACTTGGTCGCGTGGCAGTCCCAAACTGGCCATACGTTACGTCTCGTTGGCCGCATTCAAGTCAGCACACGGGTCAGAGCAAAGGGGGAGGTTCGTCACGCTGACGGAACCCTGGTGATTCCGGCTGAGCTGCCGCCTCCGCAGGCCTGGCATGAATGCTTGCGCTACTACCGGGTCTCCGAAAGTGCGACCGATCTGTTCGACTCATTTAGGTCTCTGTACCTCGCAGTTGAGTCGCTGCTGAGTGACGTGGTTCCGCCTGTGCCGAAACCTAACGGTCAGCCCGAGGGTGACAGCGCCTGGCTTAAGCGAGCGCTACAAGTCGTCGGGCTAGCGGTCGATCTGAGGCCCTATGCGCCGCCATCACAGCAGGCAGCGCACAATGCAATCCATCGCGAGCTGTACAGGAGCCTACGAACCGCGATCTTCAACTCGAAAAAGGGTCGTGCAACGTGGACACCGCAGGCTTGGTCCTCGCGTGCGGTGGTTGTAGAGGCCAGGATTCGCTACGCCAGAATGTTTCGGACCCTGGCGGCGGAGTACCTCGGCATGCGCTATCCAAGCGGAGGATTCGTGCAGGCCGCCTGGGAGACTGCGTGGGAGACCGTTCTGAGCGATACCCGGGTCTTCGTCAGCGACGACCCAACGAAGGTCGATGACGAACCCTCCGGTCAGTATCAGATTGCGCCGGCCGGAGGAGCTTGGGTTGAGCTGCCGACTGCAGCGTCCGAGGACATGTCCACGGACTGGTGTCGCGGCGTGATGGGCGTCGAAAGCGCCCCGACCGTGCACCAGAGCCTCAGCCCGATCCGCCGGTTCGGGACGCTCAAAGGTGGCGAGCTGACCATGGTCGAGAACCTCAGCGCGCCACTCGTGATCAACGGCTTCGACCAGGTGCAGGTCGTGATGCTCGTCGAAGGCCGCACCTACGGTCAGCCGAGGCAGGACTTCGAGTCCTAGTCACCCCAGCTCGGCACCCGTGGAGTGTTGACTCTCCCAGGCCGCGCTGGAGGCGCGAGTTCGCAGCAACTTCCGCACGCATTCCGCACGGACAGCCGTAGATCACCGTCGTCAGCCGGACGCGGTCGGACACTGACGGCGCACACGAGAGTGGCCCCTGACCTGCGTTTCCGCAGGTCAGGGGCCACTTCTCGGCTCGCTGCGTGCTGGTGGCGGGTGCAGGGTTCGAACCTGCGTAGGCATACGCCGACAGATTTACAGTCTGCTCCCTTTGGCCGCTCGGGCAACCCGCCAGGGTGCTGCCGGTTCGTGAACCGGCGTGGGAGACGATACAACAGACAGTGCCCCTGACAGCAAATCGGAAAGGAACTGCCCATGGCATCGGAGTCCTCCTTCGACATCGTGAACAAGGTCGACCGTCAGGAGGTGGACAACGCCGTGAACCAGGCGGCGAAGGAGATCAGCCAGCGGTTCGACTTCAAGAACGTGGACGCCGGGATCAAGTGGTCCGGTGAGGCGATCGACATGCAGGCGAACACCGAGGAGCGGGTGAACGCCGTCCTGGACGTCTTCAAGGACAAGCTGGTCAAGCGGCAGATCTCGCTCAAGGGCCTGGAGGCGGACGAGCCGAAGCTGTCCGGCAAGATCTACAAGATCAACGCCTCGATCAGCGCCGGCATCACCCAGGAGAACGCGAAGAAGCTGTCCAAGCTGATCCGCGACGAGGGCCCGAAGGGCGTCAAGGCCCAGATCCAGGGCGAGGAGCTCCGCGTCTCCAGCAAGAGCCGCGACGACCTGCAGGCCGTACAGGCCCTGATCAAGGCCCAGGACCTCGACTTCGCCGTCCAGTTCGTCAACTACCGCTGACCCCGGTACGGCGGCCCGGCGGCACCCGACGCCGGGCCCCGGGGAAACCTCTCGCTTGACCTGGGTTCGAGCGGGCATGCTGGCGGGCGTGCGGGAGACGTTGATGCGGCGGTGGTTGCTCGAGGACTTCGGGCTGGATGTGATCGAACTCGCACCGATCGCCCACGGCGCCGATGTCGCGGCGCAGGTGTGGCGAGCCCCGACGGTCGCCAACACGTATGCGGTGAAGTGGAGTGCGGCCGGGACCAACACCGGGCATCAGGCGGCTGCGTATCTGGCGGACAGTGGGGTCGACGGCGTGCCGGAGCTGGTCCGGACGGTCGACAGCGGGCTCTGGAGCTTTCACGGGAAGAAGCGGCTGACCGTGACGCCGTGGATCGACGGGGCGCGGGCCGCGGAGACCGGGCTCACCACCGAGCAGTGGACGCAGTACGGCGTACTCCTCAGGCGGGTCCACGACGCAGAGCCGCCCGAACGGCTCCGCAACGCGCTGCCGACGCGCAGCCCGGTCGACGCCCGCATCCCGCAGCTGGCCGAGCAGATCGACGCGCGCCTGACCACAGAACCGCCGGAGGACGAGCTGGAAGAGGAGCTGGCGGCGGTCTGGAAGGAGCACGAGGACACCATCGCCACACTGCTCAACGGACGGCCGCCCGAGCCCAGCGGCCGAAGAGTCGTGTGCCACGCCGACCCGCACCTGGGCAACGTCCTCGTCAACGACCGCGTCCACCTGATCGACTGGGACGACGTCGTCCTCGCGCCACCTGAGCAAGACCTCATGTTCATGCTCGGCGGCATGGGCCCCCTCGGTCCCACCACCGCCGAGCAGCGGGCAGCCTTCTTCAGCGGGTACGGCGACCACGAGCCCGACCCGGACGCGGTCACCTACTACCGCCACGCCAGAGCCGTGGAAGACGTCGTGCTGTGGGCCGAGCAGGCGATCACCGGACCAGACCGCGAGGACTCCCTGAGCATCCTCAGCGGAGTCCTCGGGCCCGGCGGACTAGCCCACCTAGCAACTAGCGGAAGCGACGGCTGACCCAGTCGGCGACGTCCGTGCCCAGAGCCTCGCCGTCCGCCATGGCGTGCCGGAAGTGCAGGCCGGACAGGATCCGGGCTTCCGTCACCTCGGCACGGACCGCAGAGAGCCGGTTGTAGGTCCGGGTCGCCCCCGTGACCTGGCTGTCGACCGTCAGCGAGACCTTGTCGGTGTGGAAGTAGGCCTGCAGCGCCCGCGTGGCCGATGCGGTGAAGCAGGCGTGGCCGGACGGGTAGTCCGGGTGGTTGGCGCCGAGCAGCGGCTGCCAGGTCGGATCGGCCGTCGTACGCGGGTTGCCGTCGGTGTCCGCACGCTGGATGGCGTGGACCGGCCGCCAGAAGCGGTAGTGGAACTTCGCCTCCCAGCAGGCCGTCAGCGCGTCCCCACTGCTCACGTGGACGAGCGCCAGCATCCGTGCAGCCTCAGACAGCGACAGCTGGCGATCACTTGCCAGCCGCAGGAGGGTACGACTCCACTGCTGGGCAGCCTGCTCCGACCAAAACATCGCCGTCTCGGTCCCCCAGGCGCTACGCGTCGTACTGTCCTTGCGCCCAACCGAAGCGACCTCAGCCACGTCACGCGCGTACCGCTTGCTGGTCACCGGATCCGGACCGTCCGGCCGGAACTGCGACCGGGACCGCAGCGTCAGCGGCCTGACCTGCGTCAGCACGAGGTCGACCGGTGGCGTCGCCGCAGTCGGCTCCCACACCCCAGGCCCCGGCTTGCGCTGCACGTACGTCACCTGGTTGTTCAGACCGTCCCCCGCCCGCCAAGCCAGTACGGCGTCCGCCACCGCACGCCCGAGCGCGATCCCACGGGTCTTGGCCTTCCCGTCCGGCACACCGGCCAGGTAGTCGGCGTACGTCGTCTCCAACGACACAGCCGGCACGCGAGCCTTCAGTACGTCGTACGTCGCAGTGGCGACCGCAGCCGCGGCCGACGCGTGCCGGTCCGGGCGTACGGCGGCCACGTACGGCCGGCCGTGTCCCAGCCCGGCGACGGTGTCGGCGATCGCGATGTGCACGATCCCCATCAGCACCTCGGAGCTGGCAGGCGGCCGACCGGTGACGATCGCCTGCGTGGCCACCCGGCTCCAGTCGAGCACCGGTGCGGCAGACGGGGCCTTGGCGGTAGCAGCGGGCGACAGCCCGACCGCGCTGAGCGCGAAGGTGGCCAGCAATGCCGGCCACCTCCACCTGTGTCGTGCCCTCACCGGGACCCCACGGCAGCGATGCGCGGCACCCGGCGACCGGCGATCGCGGTGACGACGGTCGCCGCGATGGCTGCGAGCAGCATCAGGCCGATCACCTGCAGCAGCGACAGGCCGGTCTCGACCACGACGGCCGGCTGGGCGGCGACCCCACCGTCGTACGACGGCGGGATCGCCGTGTCCGGGTCTTCCGGCGGCAGCTTCGCGTACGCCGTACCGGACAGAGCGACGATGGTGACGAGCAGCGTGGCCGCCAGTGCGGCCAGGCGGGACAGCGGTTTCATGAGTTTCCTCCCCAATCGTGGAACTTCCCACGACCCAATTCGTGGAACTTCCTGTCACCAACCGTCGCCGCGGCCGGCCGGTCGCAGCCATACGCAGTTCGACGTATTCGCCCACCGCCGTTCCGGGCTTAGCCTGGCTGCAGGGAGGGGTACGTCATGGTGGAGCAGCTGACCGTCACCGAACGCGACCTGCGCAGGATGTTCGACGTGATCGACCGGGGGCGGGAGGCCGGGCCGGACGAGGTGTACCCGCGGGAGTTGATGCGGGCGCTCGCCGAGCTGATCCCGGCCGACGACATCACGTTCCAGGTGAGCCGTCCGCTGGAGCGCGAGTTCGTCGCGCTGGAGGAGGTGACCGAGGAGGAGGTCGTCATCGAGGACGGCTGGGAGGAGCTGTTCTGGCAGTCCTACTGGTTCGCCGACGCGTGCAGCCGGCCGCAACGCACCGGCGACTACGAGAGCGTCTGGAAGGTCTCGGACTACCTGTCCGCGGGGCAGCTGGCGCGGACGCCGATCGGGGAGTGGTTCCGGCTGAACGGCATCCGCAGCGAGATCACCGTGCCGTTCCCACCGAGCGGCTCCGAGGACCGCCGGCTACTGCTGTTCCGCGGCACCGGCC
This sequence comes from Kribbella sp. NPDC002412, assembly GCF_053592935.1. Classification (NCBI taxonomy): domain Bacteria; kingdom Bacillati; phylum Actinomycetota; class Actinomycetes; order Propionibacteriales; family Kribbellaceae; genus Kribbella; species Kribbella sp. NPDC002412. The sequence goes on along the minus strand of NZ_JBSFBL010000032.1, from coordinate 34,301 downwards.
GCGACTTCAGCGAACGCGAACGGCTGCTGCTCCGGATGCTCCGGCCGCACTTCATCGAGGTCCACCGCGCCCTGGAACGCCACCGGGCCGGCATCCCGGACCTGACCAACCGCCAGTTGGAACTCCTCCGGCTGGTCGCGGCCGGCCACAGCAACACCCAGATCGCCCGCCGCCTCTTCGTTGCCGAAGGCACCGTCCGCAAACACCTCGAGAACATCTACGAACGCCTGGGCGTCACCAGCCGCACCGCCGCCGTGGCGACCGCCTTCCCGCTGTCGGCCTGATTAGGCGTGGCGCATCCAGATGTTCGGTTCGCGGTAGACGCCGGTGTCGGCCTGCCGGTCGATCTCGAGCAGCGTGAGGCCGTCGGGGATGACGTAGGGGCCGGAGGCCGGGAGAGCCAGGCCGGTCCACTTCTCCCAGTCGGCGACGCTCCCGGTCATGTTCTGTGAGTACGGCGCGGCCGCGACGATCGTCGCGCCGAGGCGGACGTGCGTGCGGACCCACGGGTCGAGCGGCAGGCCGTCCTCGCGGGTCCAGGTCATGAAGGTCTCGATCGGCGTCAGCGGGTAGCTGGACTTGAGGGTCGGCCGGACCGGCGCGATCACCTTCGGCAGCCCACCGGCCGCCGCGCGCTCCCGGACCGCCGTGATCACCCGGCCCGCGTGCCCGCGCCCCTGCTCGTCGGACCGTACGGCGGCCGCCATCAGCACGAACGTGTCCGGTACGACGCCTTCCTCGTACGACGTCACCGCCCGCACCATCGCGTCGGTGAAACCGCCGGGCAGGTCCTCGACCGTCCCGTCCCACGCGATCGGCACGCCCCAGCACCCCGCGACCAGCCGCCGCTCCTCGGTGACCAGGTAGAACTCCCAGTCCCGGAAGTACTTCTCCCGCCGTCCGGCGTACTTCCGCACCTCCAGGTCGTGGAAGATGAACTCCGGCCACTCCTCGGCGAACCGCTCGCCCGCCTCGGCATCCAGCTCGGGCGCGTCCGCGACCGGGATCAGCTCGTACATGCGCAGAACGCTAGACGCCAGAGACCGCCCCGGCCACTGCGTTTCGCACCGCGCGCGGCGACCCGCCGAGCTCGCGGCGGCAGGTCTTGTTGAAGGCCTGCAGGTCCGGGATGCCGACCGAGGCGGCGACCGCGGGGATGGAGAGCGTCGACGAGACCAGCAGGTGCCGCGCGCGGGCCATCCGGCGCCGGCGGATGTAGGCGATCACGGTCAGCCCGGTCTCGGCGTGGAAGAGCCGGGTCAGGTGGTTGTGCGAGACGCCGGCCATCCGGGCCAGCGCCGGGACCGTGAGCGGCTGCGCGAGGTTCGCCTCGATGTGGGCGATCGCCGCCGACACCGCCGGGTGGGTCGCGTCCTCGGCGCCGGCCGACGACCGGAGCTCCGCGATCCGCCACAACGCCGTCCACACCTCGGCCGTCACCCGCGCGGACCCCGACGGCGACGCCTCCAGGGCCGAGCGCAGCAGCTCGGCCAGCACCGGCGCCGCCGACCCCGCGTCCTGGACGACGGGCAGGTACGACGGCTCGCCGGCAAGCGTCGGCCGGAAGTGTGCGTACAGGTGCTCCGACCGGCCACGGTAGTCGAACTGCACCAGCGTCCCGGCGGGCGTGAGGCTCACGTACCCCGGCGCCACCGCGTACGCCGTACCGTCGACGCTCAGCTCGGCGGAGTAGCTGTAGAGGTGCAGCTGCCACAGGTCCGGCAGCCGGAACACGTCGCGCAGGCTGCGCACGCCGTGGATCCCGGCGCCGACGCTCACCACCTCCGGCGGCGCGGCCAAGTGCAGCTCGATCATGGGGAGAAATTACCACCAGTGGTGATCACATCCCACGCGCGACAACGCTGTCTCGCCCTAGCCTGGTGGAGTAGTTACCACTTCCCCCCGAGAGGGAGACTCATGCCCCATCCGCATCGCAAGAACCTGCTCACCTCGGTTCAGATGGCGCATTTCGTGGCCACCGGGTCGCTCCGGATGGACGCCGTCGTTCCGGACGACATGAACCAGCAGGCGATCGAGGTCCTGAAGGCCGGCATTCCCGGCGTCCCGTACGGCACCCCGCTGTCCGAGGCGTTCACGGACAGCGAGTTCGTGCAGCGGCTGGTGCAGCTGCCCGAGGTCGCCGGCGCCATCCACAGCCTGGTCGGGCCGGAGCCGACCGTCGACCATCACGCCGTGCACATCCGCAAGGCGAACGAGGGTGAGGCGCAGAACCTGCACGGTGACGCGATCATCGACGTCCGCCCGGACGCGTTCGACGTCCAGCTGATGTACTACCCGCAGGACGTGACGCTCGAGATGGGCGGCACCCTGAGCGTGCCCGGCAGCCACCTGCGCCGGACCAACGAGTCCGACACCGGCCGGTACCAGAACCTGCTCGGCCAGACCCGGCTGACCTGCCCGGCCGGCACCGTGCAGTTCCTGCACCACGGCATCTGGCACGGCGGCCGGAGGAACGACAGCGCCATCGACCGCTACATGTTCAAGATCCGGTTCAACCCGACCGTCCGCCAGGTCCGGCTGTGGAACACCGAGGACCTGTACGACGACGAGGTCGCGCGCGAGCTGAAGCAGACCTTCCCGTGGTACGAGAACGCCACAGGCCGGCTGGAGATCTACAACCGGGTCAAGCTGTGGCAGGCCATCACCGGTGACGACACCATCGACCCGGACTACTGGGTCACCCGGGTCTCGAACCGCCCGCAGCGGGTCGTCGCCCAGCGCAGTCTCAACCCGCACGCGAAGAGGGAGATGGTATGACCACGACCGCCAGCGAAGCCGCTCAGCAGACCACCGTCCGCCAGCAGGTGCTGGTGCTCTACCTGGCCTCCTCGGCGCTGGACGCTCGGGTCGTCGGCTGGTCGACGTACGACGGCACCGGCGCGACGTCGCCGACGACAGGGGACAGCGACGTCCCGCCGTACGCGACCGGTCTGGACGCGCTGAAGGACGGCTGGCGGCTGTTCCAGGCCGCGCAGCTGCTGCCGCCGTTCCCGGGGCACGAGTACGACGTGTCGTTCCTGAAGCACGAGTTCTTCTTCGAGAAGCTCGTCACTGTGTAAACAGCCCGTGCTGCATCGCGTAGAGCGCAGCGGCGGCTCTGGTCGAGACACCGATCTTGGCGTAGATGTGCTGGACGTGATGCTCCGCAGTACGGCGTGACACCACCAGCTCGCGCGCTATGCCGGCGTTGGACGTGCCGCGAGCGAGCAAACGCAGTACGTCGATCTCCCGTTCGGTGAGACCGGCGGGACGGCTCATCCGGCGGCCGGGCACCTGTTGCCCGGCCGCCGCGAGCACAGCCTTGACGCAGCGACCGTCGAGTCGGCCGGCCGCGACCTGCGCCAGGATGATCTCCGCTGCACCCTCGGCCGAGTGTGCGGACCGGTGCGGACGGTCCTGCCTGAGCGCTTGATAGCAGTCCGCCGCAGCAAGGATCCGTGCGGCCGTGGAGAGCTCACCACCCTTCGCCTGCCGCGGATAGCCACTCCCGTCGAGCCGCTCGTGGTGCAGAGCCGCCAGTACGGCGATGGGCTCGAGTACTCGGGATCGGGCAAGGATCCGCTCGGACTGGTACGGGTGCAGGCGCACCTTCTCCCAGTCCGCTCGCCTCAGCAGTCCCGGCCGTTCCCACACCGCTGTCGGCACTGCGACCCGCCCGAGGTCGTGCAGCAGGGCAGCACGTCGTAGTGTCGCCCGCTCGGTGTCTTCGAAGTGCAGTAGTCGCGCAGCCTCGTCTGCGAGCGTCGCAACGCCTGTGGAGTGGCCGAAGAGGTACGGCGACTTCAGGTCGACGAAGTACGCGAAGGTCCGGGCCAGCTCATCCAGATCGTGGGTAGTGCCCCACGGGCGCGGCTCGGCGTCCAGAACCGCTTGCCACACGTCGATGTCGTCCAGGTCGGCGACCAGGCTGTCGTCGTACTCGGCGACCACGAACGGGTCGAGCCAGGTGCCGCGGCGCTTGATCAGTGTCTTCTGTCCGCCGATGACCGCTTGGGTGGCGACCTCGGCGATGCGGGTGGCGACGTGGATCTCCTTGCCGGCCAGGCCTTTCGGCGTTCCCTTGCCGTCCCAGCGCTCCAGGTTCTGGTAGAGCGCTTCGGCGGTGGCGTGTCCCAGGCCCAGGTGCGTGGCCAGCATGCTGCCCACTTCGCAGACGGCCAGCAGGAGCTTGTCCTCACTTGTCGTCATGGTGCGCGCGACGTACTGCAGACGTCTGAGGCCGGCGCCTCTGCCGACGTGCATCAAGTAGTTGAGGGCCTCCCGGTGGCTGTTGATGTCGGTGCGCTCGGCCAGTGGGCGCAGCTCGGCGGCACGGGGTCCGGCGAGATGGACCTCCTCGTGGGTGGTCGCCGTACAGCCCAGATGGCGCAGCAGGGTGGCGTAGTAGACCGTGCGCTTGTCATTGACGCCCAGCCGATCGGCGAGGCGCATCGCGACCAGACAGCTGCGGATCGACTTCTCCGGCGGCTGCGCCATGGCGAGGTCGAGCGTCACCGACAGCGCGCAGAGCAGCTCGGCGAGCCGCACCTCCTGCTGTGCCATCGCACCTCCCCGCAGATGGGCAGATCTACCGATGCCCATACCTCCCCCTACGGCCATTGTGGGCCTCATGAGCACAACGGCAACGTCCAAGCCCCGTCTGGTGACCCCGCAGTTCGTGCTGCTGGGCTCGGCCGCACTGGCCTACTTCCTCGCCGACGGGATGCTCGTGCCCGCGGTGCCGCGGTACGTGGCGGACGAACTTACCGGCGGTAACATCGCGGTCGGGCTGGCGGTGGCGGTGTTCAGCCTGTCCGCGCTGGTCCTGCGTCCGTGGGCCGGCCGGCTGGCGGATCTGCGCGGTCGCTCGATCGCGATGGTTGGCGGCGGCATCATCTTCGCCGCGTCGGTCGCCGGCTACGGCTTGGCCGACTCGGTTGGTGTGCTGGCGGCGCTCCGGTTGCTCACGGGCGTGGGTGACGCGTTCTTCTTCGTCGGTGTCGTCACCGCGATGAGCGATTTGGCTCCGGCCGAACGCCGCGGTGAGGCGATCAGCCTGTTCTCGCTGTCCCTGTACGTCGGTCTGGCGCTCGGACCGCCGATCGGGGAGGCGCTGGTCGGTACCGGCTTCACCACGGTTTGGCTGGCCTCGGCCGGGTGTGCGCTGGTCGCCGTACTTCTTGCTCTGCGGGTGGGGGACACCCGTGAGCCGACGGTGGATTCGGTGGAGGCTGTTCGTGGGCGGTTGATTCCGCCGGCGGCCGTCGTACCTGCGTTGCTGCTGCTGGCGTTGGTGTGGGGGATGGCTGGGTTCCTTGCCTTCGTTCCGTTGTACGCGCTTGATCTCGGGTTGCCGGGGGCCGGGTTCCTGCTGTTCGGGTTCGCGGCGATCGTGGTGGTGATCCGGAGCGCCGGAGCGCGCCTTCCGGACCGGTTGGGCGCGGCCCGGAGCGTCCGGATGTCGTTGCTGTGCACCACGATCGCGCTGGCGACCATCGGTCTCTGGCGATCCGTGCCCGGTCTCGTTGTGGGCACCGTCGTACTCGGCATCGGCGTCGCCCTCGGCACTCCCGCGATCATGACGCTGGCCCTGAACCGCGCCCCGGCCGCCGAACGCGGCGCGGTCATGGGCGTCGTCAGCATGAGCATCGACCTGGCCCAGGGCCTGGGCCCCACCACCTTCGGCCTGGCCGCAGCCGCCACCACCCGCAACGGCGGCTTCCTGGCTGCGGCGCTGATCGCGGCCGCCGGCCTGGCGTTGGCCTGGCGATCGGTCCGGCGCTGATCACGCCGGCTGCGGGCGCTGCGGGCGGTCGCGGTGGCGGGCGACGGCGAAGGCGGTGCCGAAGGCTGCGCCGGTGAGGGCGAACCCGGCCAGCGCACCGAGGACGGCCGAGCTGGTGTCGCCGCTGCCCGGTGTGGCAACCGGCGCGAGCTCGTACTGCGGGTCGTACGCCGGGTAGCTGGGCGGTCCCTGCTCCACGATCGCCGGGGTGTTGGGCCGCTCGGGTACGTCGACGGCCGCGGCCGGGACGGCGGTTGCCGCCAGGGTGAGAAGGGCGGCTGCGCTCGTCATCATCAATCGCTTGGACATGGTTCCTGCTCCTCGACTTCGCGACCGCCGCTGGTGGCGGTTCGTCGTACCTGTTGTCGGCCCAGGCGGTATCGGATCGGCTGGAGGCGGTATCGGATCGGTATCGCCGCCGTTGACGGACGGCTGCGGGCGGCCGACAGTCGAGGGGTGGGTATTGCCGTTCTCGGCCCGCTCACGATCGAGGGGGACCAGGGGAGACCGAAGTTGCTGGGACGACGCGATCGCGTCGTCCTTGCAGCCCTGTCTGTGCATCCTGGTCAGGCCGTCAGCGCCGAGGAGCTGGCCGACGTGGTGTGGGGCGAACACTTGCCGGCGTCCTGGCAGAAAGTGATCCAGGGCTGCGTCGTCCGGCTGCGCAAGGTGCTCGGCGCCGGCGCGATCGAGACCGTGCAGCTCGGCTACCGGCTGACGCTGTCCCTCGAGGAGATCGACGCCCAGCGGTTCGAGCACGCGGTGAGCCGGGCTCGCAGTCTGCTCGCCTCCGACGAGGCGGAACGGTCCGCTGTGGTGCTGGCGGATGCGCTGACACTGTGGCGAGGCAGACCGCACAGCGAGCTGGACGGCTGGGACGTCGCACGCATCGAGGTCGAGCGCTTGAGCGAGCTGCGCCAAGCAGCCGAGGAGCTGTACGTCGAAGCAGCCCTGCGATCCGGGCAGCACGACAATGTGCTGGCGAAGGCGCGTGCCCTGGTCAGCGAAGCGCCGATGCGGGAACGGCGATGGGCGCTGCTGGCGATCTCGCAGTACCAGACCGGCCAGCAGGCCGAGGCGTTGCGGACCATCCGACGATTGCGCGCCGTACTGGACCGCGAACTCGGTCTCGACCCGAGCCCTGACATCGACGCGCTGGAGCAGGCGATCCTGCGCCAGGACCCCGCGCTCGTCGCCGAGAGCGCGCTCCCCGAGCCCGACGCGGTCTGTCCGTACCGCGGCCTCGAGTCGTACGACGTGGGGGACGCAGACGGCTTCTTCGGTCGCAGCGCCGACATCGCTGCGTGTCTACGCAAGCTGGCCGATACCGGCGTACTGGCCGTTGTCGGGCCGTCGGGATGTGGCAAGTCGTCGCTGGTCCGGGCCGGCGTGGCAGCGTCGTACAAGGCCGATGGCAAGCGGGTCGTCATCCTGACCCCGGGTGCCCATCCGGTCGCCGCCTTGGCCGCTGCGATGCCTGGGATCGGGGCGCCGCCGGTGCTCGTGGTGGATCAGTGCGAGGAGGTCTTCTCGCTGTGCCGGGACGCTGCGGAGCGCGAGACGTTCTTGTCGGCGCTGAGTGCGCACCAAGGCATTCTCATCGTGTCGTTGCGCGCCGACCGGATCGCCGACATCTCCGCGCATCCCGCGTTCGCGCGTACGGTCGAGCGCGGCCTCTACCTGTTGTCCGGGATGACGCGGGACGACCTGCGCTCGGCGATCGAGCGGCCGGCCCGGATGGCTGCGCTGACCGTGGAGCCCGGCCTCACCGACCTCGTGGTCAACGAGGTGGCCGACCAGCCCGGCGCGTTGCCGTTGATGTCGCACGCGTTGGCGGAAACCTGGAAACGGCGCGAGGGCCGGACGCTCACGGTCGCGGGCTACAACGCCTCCGGCGGGATCCGCGGGGCGGTCGCGCAGTCGGCCGAGCAGATCTACGAGCAGACGGCTGCCGAGCAGCGCACGGTACTGCGGGATCTCCTGCTCCGACTGGTCACGCCAGGACCGGACGGCGAACCGATCCGCAGCCGACTGCCGCGACGCCTCGTCATCACCGGAACCGCCGACGACGCCATGGTCGACCGGCTCGTGGCCTCGCGCCTCGTCACCAGCGACGACGGTGTCGTCGGCCTGGCCCATGAGTCGCTCGCCCGGGCCTGGCCGCGGTTGCGGGACTGGCTCGACGACGACCTCGAAGGCCAACGCATCCTGCACCATCTCGCGGTCGCCGCCGATGCCTGGGACGACCTCGGTCGCCCGGACAGCGAGCTCTACCGCGGCAGTCGCCTCGCCAAGGCGACCGATTGGCAGGAGCACACGAGCTCGACCCTGACCGCGACCGAGCAGGAGTTCCTGGCCGCGAGCCGGCGAGCGTCACAGGCCGAGCTCCGGGCCGCCGAAGAACAGGCCCGCCGCCAACTCAGCATCAACCGCCGCCTCCGCATCGCCCTCGGCACCGGCGCGCTGCTCCTCGTCGGAGCCCTCATCGCCGGCTTCATCGCCGCCGGCCAGGCCAACCGAGCCGACCAGGCCGCCACCAGCGAACTCGCTCGCCGGGTAGGCGCCCGAGCCCAACTCACCGAAGGGATCAGCCACTCCCTCCTGCTCGCCACCCACGGCGCCCGCCTCCAACTCACCCCCGAAACCCAAGCCAACCTGGTAGCCGCCATCAACAAGCGCCCCGGCCTACTCCGCTCCTGGCCGGCCCCCCACGGCCGCATCGAAAACATCGAGGTCTCCCCGGACGGCACCCGCATCGTTTCCGGCGACGACAAAGCCACCTTCCACCTGTACGACGCAACCTCGGGCCGGGTGCTCAGGTCGTACACCTTCGGTGCAATCCACGTAGACGAAGCGAAACTCACCACGCCGCGGTTCAGCCCGAACGGTCAGCTGGTCGCTGCGATCTCGACGAGCCGCTTCGGGGAACCTCTCGACCCGCAATGGCCGATCCGCCTGTTCCGGGCCGACACGCTGGCGCCCGTCGATCGGCAACCTGTGCTGCAGGAACCCGGCGGGCTGTTCTTCCACAGCCTCGCCTTCAGTGCCGACGGCAACCATCTCGCGGCCGGCGTGACCCAAGGCACCGGACAGCCCGGTGACGCCGCCTTCGCCCTGGTCTGGAACCTCCGGACCGCCGACCCCCCGCGTCAGGTGTCGTTGCCGAGTGGAGCGCAGGAGATCGCGCTCAACCCGAACGGCCAGGTCGTCTACAGTTCCTGGCCGCTCACGGCGTACGACGTACCGAGTGGACGGAAACTGTGGCAACGTGCGGACGTTGTCGGCGAGGCCGGGATCGAGGTCAACTCGACCGGCAGTCTCCTCGCTGCTCAGCAGTTCTCCCCCACCCACGTGAGCCAGGCCCCAACCGTTCTGTTCGACGCCGGAACCGGCGAGACGGTCCGGGCACTGCACACCGAGGACGATTCGGCCAGGGGGTCCGCCTTCTCTGCCGACGGGTCGAGGATTCGCGGCGGCGGAGCTCAGCGGGCAGGTCGTGGTGTGGGACGTGGCCACCGGCAAGCTACTCGAACGGATCAAGACCGCCGAGGTGTCCTGGGCCGTCGACTTCAGCCCCGACGGCCGCACGCTGTACACCGGTGGGGACGAAGGGGTCCTACGGTCCTACGATCTCACCGGCCAGCGGCAGTACCTCCGCCGCATGCCGTCCGTGCCTGCACGCGACTACTTGCACGTCATTCCGTCCGACGACGGCCGGCGGACTGCTTATCTCTGGCGAGACGCCCGCGGCTCGTGGGTGAGCTTCTCCGACACGGCCACCGGTCGTACGACGCCGCCGGCGAACCTCGGGTTCACCCTGATCACAGGCCTCTACCGGCTACCTGCCGCCTGGCATCCGGACGGCGGCCGCCTCGCGGTCGCCAACACGACCGCGATCGCGGTGCTCGACACCAGCACCGGGAAGGTGCTCGAGCAGGCCACGACTCCGAGGATCACGTCGATCGCGTACGTCGGGGATCAGGTGATGGCCGGTAGTGACGTGGGATATCGGTTGTACGGCGCGGGACTCGTGGACGAAGGGGTCGCCTTCAGCCGGTTCGCGGACTGCTGTACGGCGCCGGCGCCCGACCGGCAGAACGCCGTGATCTTCCTGGACACCGTCGACTACGCCAGCGAGCAGTGGTGGCAGATCCGGGTCGCCACCGGCGAGATCCTCTCGCAGGGTGGTCTTCCGCTCGCCGTCAACCACGCGGCCTACGCACCGGACCGCAACGTGGTCGCCGTTACCGGCGGGAGCGGCGAGGTGATGACCATCGACCTGGCGAAGAGCGAGGAGACGATCGCGCCGACGATCAGCCACGCCGCCCGCGGCCTGTACATCCGCTTCTCCCCGGACGGCTCGAAGGTGGTCTCCGGCGCCGAGGACGGCACCGTCAGCCTCTGGGACGCCCGAACCCTCGAGCTCCTCGGCACGGTCTCGATCGCCGACGGCGTCCACCCGCCGGTCGCCGCGATCCCCACCTTCGTCGACGGGAACGACGTCGTACGCATCGCGTCGCACGACGGTCAGATCTACCACTGGGACACGCGCCTCACCAACGCCATCACCCGAGCCTGCACCATGGCCGGCCGCAACCTCACCCCAGCCGAGTGGACCCAAGCCTTCGGCGACCGACCGTACGAGAAGACCTGTCCCTGATCGAGCCAGTCGGCGCAACTCGGCGTCGGTTTCACCATCAGCCGAAGATGCTCGTCAAGTTGCTGGTGAGAGTACGGCGAGCTGTCGCCGACAGGCCCGCGGTGAGGGCCTCGATGCGGGTGGTGAAGGCGTTGTGGGCGTCGTGGGCCAAGCTCAGACCTGGGCCGGTGAGCTCGATGTGGCAGGCGCGGCGGTCGGTGGGATGGGGGATCCGGGCGACCAGGTCGCGGCGTTCGAGGCGGTCGACCATGCTGGTCAGGCTGGAGCGCTCGATGCTCAGGATCCGGCTCAGCTCGGTCATCCCGAGCGGTCCGGCCAGGAGGACGCAGAGCAGGTGCGCCTGCTGCGGGGTGAGGCCGAGCGGCCGGCTCGTCTCGGCGTACAGATCCTGCAGGACGTGCATCGTCTGGACGAGCGCGCCCGCCAGCCCGGTGTCGGTCGCCTGCGCTGTCGTGGTCGCCATACCTCCACTGTAGTCCGCAGCACGGACAGTTTGCGTGCCTGATAGTTCGTAGGGCTACTATTTAGGTGTACGAAGCATCTGAGAGGAGATCGGACCATGAACGTACGTTTCGGCTACGGCTCACCCGACAAGGTTCGCGACGTCGACCGGATCCTCCGGCTGGCCGCGCAGGCCGACCGGGACGGCCTCGACCACGTCAGCCTGTCGGACCACCCGTACGTCGCCGACCTGCTCGACGGCTACGCGACCATCGCCTTCATCCTCGGCCGGACCGAGCGGCTGTCGGCGTTCGTCAACGTGACCAACCTGCCGCTGCGCCCGGCCCCGGTGCTCGCGCGTACGGCGTCCGCGCTGTCGGCACTGTCCGGCGGCCGGTTCATCCTCGGCCTCGGCGCCGGCGGCGCGTGGAACCACATCACCACCATGGGTGTGCCCGAGCTGCGGCCCGCGCAGGCGGTCCAGGCGTTCGAGGAGGCGATGCAGCTGGTCCGGTCCATGTCCGACGGCGGCCGGCCGACGCCGACCAAGCACTACCCGATCGGGCACCTCAGACCGGCGAACGTCGCCGCACCGCTGGTCTGGACCGGGTCGAACGGCCCGAAGTCTCTCGCCGCGACCGGCCGGCAGGCCGACGGCTGGATTCCCGGCCACGCGGCGGACTGGCTGAGCGACCGCTACCGCTGGTCCCGCCCGATCATCGACGAGGCAGCGCTCGCGGCCGGCCGCAAACCGTCCGACGTCGCCACCGTTTACAACTTCCCGGGCGCGATCACCGCGACGCCGGTACGCCGTACCCGCGACGACGACGGCCGCTGGATCGGCGGCTCCCCGGCCCAATGGGTCGAGGAACTCACCGACGCCGTCCTCAACCACGGCGCCGCCGGCTTCACCCTCTTCCCCACCGGCCCGGACCCGTACGACGTCCAACTAGCCCGCTGGTCCCAAGAAATAGCCCCAGCCGTCCGCGCCGCGGTCAGTTGAGCGCAATCACTCCTCGATGGCGCCGCGGACTGAGCGGAGGTGTTGGCGGAAGGTGAGGTCGGGGTTGGTCGCGCGGGCGGCGAGGTAGTCCGCGAACTGGACCTGCTCGCGCAGAGACCGCCCGGACCGGATCGCGGTGGCCTGGGTGTGTTCGGTGTCGCGGATGGATTCGGCCAGGTCGAAGATCTCGTCGAGGCGGTCGGCCGGGACGAACACGATCCCGTCCTCGTCACCGAGCACGACGTCGTCGCGGGTGACCGTCCAGTCGCCGATGGTTGCCGTGGACAACGCGTCGGCCGGTTGCGGGTCGAGGCGCAGCGGCCCGGTCGGCAACGCGCCGAGGCTGAACACCGGCAGCCCGATCGCCGTGATGTCGACGGTGTCGCGATGCAGCCCCCACACGACGAGCCCCGCGATGCCGGCGGCCTTCGCCTCGAGTGTGACCAGGTCGCCCACGCAGGCCTCGTCCCGACGCCCGCCGTTGTCGACGACCAGTACGTCGCCCTCCGCAGCCGACTCGAACGCCTCGAGGAAGACGTCGACGCTGCCCACGTGCTGAGCCGGCAGTACCCGGCCGGCGACTCGACCGCCGGCGACGGCGGTCAGTGAAACGGTGCGAACCGGCACGCCGGCCCGGATGCAGGCGTCCGCCACATGCGCGGTGGTGAGCTCCTCGAATCGCTTCATGCCTTGACTTTAGGCAGGCCCCGCGTCGCAGCAGTCACCGCGACAGAAAGTTGAGGATTTCTGGCAGTGCCGGGTAGTAGACGTCGGTCGACGTGTCGACGGTGAGGGCCGGCACCGGGAGGTCGACGGACTGGAACGCGTTGTGCGTACGGAGCCGAGCGTCGTCGTCGATCTGGGCGTCCTCGTGCGCGCGCCGGTTGGCGTCGGAGGCGGTCCGGGCGTGGATCCGGGCCAGCGCGAGGTCGGCCGGAACCACGCAGTGGATGATCCGGATGTCGGCCCGGTTGAGCAGCGGCGTCAGGCCGGGGCTCCACAGCCGGTCCTGGAACGCGGCCTCGGCGACGACCGACGTACCGCGGCCGACCAGCAGGCCGATCACGTCGAAGAACGTCGACAGCGTCCGCATCGTCAGCGGGTCGCCCGGCCCGGGAACGAAGCCTGGGGTCGCGTGCGCCATCCCCTCCTTGATCTCGTCCCGGCAGATGGCCGGGCAACCGATCGCGGCCGCCACCCGGTGCGCCAGCGTCGTCTTCCCGGTCCCCGGCGGGCCGCTCACCACAACCACCATCGGCTTCGACTGCACCGCCGAACCCTAGCCACCCGTTCGGCCCGGTCGCCACCCCACGTAAGACCCGCGTTCAGGCGACCTTCCGCGTCAACCATCTTGTGTCAATATACGAGATGATATGTCTCACGAAACAAGATCGCGGAGTAGCGTGAGAGTCGTCGCCGAGGGCAAGGGAGCCTTTGATGAGCAACGTGTACACGCACGGCCACCACGAGTCGGTGCTGCGGTCGCACACCTGGCGGACCGCGGAGAACTCGGCCGGCTACCTGCTTCCGCACCTGCGGCCCGGGATGTCGCTGCTCGACGTCGGCGCCGGCCCGGGCACCATCACGGCGGACCTGGCCCGGCTGGTCGATCCCGGGAAGGTGACCGCTCTCGAAGCGACCGAGTCCGCGCTCGACATCACCAAGGCGACGTTCGCCGAGCTCGACATCCGGGTGCAGTTCGTCGTCGGCGACGTACACCAGCTGGATCTTCCCGACGACACGTACGACGTCGTGCATGCGCACCAGGTCCTGCAGCACGTGGCGGATCCGGTGCAGGCGCTGCGCGAGATGCGGCGGGTCTGCAAACCGGGCGGGATCGTCGCGGTCCGGGACTCCGACTACCACGGCTTCACCTGGTACCCGCAGCTTCCCGAGCTGGACGAGTGGATGGACCTCTACCAGCGGATGGCCCGCGCCAACCAGGGCGAGCCGGACGCGGGCCGACGGCTGCTCTCGTGGGCGCTCGAAGCCGGCTTCGAGAAGGTCGACGCGACCGCGAGCAACTGGGCGTTCGCCGACGAGGACTCGCGGGCGTTCTGGGGTGGCATGTGGGCGGACCGCATCCTGCAGTCGGCGATGGCCGATCAGGCGCGCCGGGCCGGCGTACCTGAGGAAACGCTGGAGCGCATCTCAGCCGCCTGGCGTGCCTGGGCCGCTCGCCCCGACGGCTGGATCTCCATCCTCCACGGCGAGCTGCTCTGCACCGCGTGAGCTGATGCGTTGGCGCGAGACCTCGTAGAGCACGGCCGTCGCCGCGTTGGCGGCATTGAGCGAGCTCGCCGAGCCGGTGATCGGGATCCGGACCAAGGCGTCGGCGGCGTCTTTCCACGCGGCGCTGAGGCCGGCTGTCTCGTTGCCGATCAGCAGCAGGGCCGGCTGGGTGAGGTCGTAGTCGAAGACGTCAACGGACCCGTGCTCGTCGGTCCCCACGATCACGATCGGCACGTCGGCGGAGCGCCGTACCCAGTCGATCACTTCACGATGCGACGGCACGCGTACGGCGGGGACGCCGAAGAGGGACCCGGTCGTCGCCCGCACTGCCTTGGGGTCGTAGATGTCGGCGGCGTGCCCGGTGACGATCACGCCGTGCGCGCCGAAGGCGTCCGCGGACCGGATGATCGACCCGATGTTGCCTGGCCCGGTCGGCCGGTCGAACACCACGCCGAGAAAGTCCGGCCGGACCGGGATCCGGTCCAGGTCGTCCGGCGGCATCTCGAGCACCGCGACCACCTCGGCGTCCTTCTCGCCGAGCTCGGCCAGCAACTCCGGCTCCATCGCCACCCGCTCGACCCCGGGCAGCCGCTGGTACAGCTCCTGGGCCCAGCGCGACAACGGCCGGGACGCGTCGTGAATGACCGTCCGCACCGGCCATCCGTTGTCAACGGCAACGGAAATCGGGCGCACCCCCTGCACCAGGAACTCACCGGCCCGGTGCCGCTTGGTCCGGTTGGTCAGGTAGGACTGCCACACCTGAAACCGAGCGTTCCGAGCCGAGATCCGTTGCACGTCACCACCCTAGAGGTCAGTGCCGCCGTCGCCGGCGGCGCCGCAGCCAGGCGGCGGCCCACAGGAGCAGCGCCGGCAACCAGATCAGCAGCAACCAGGGAACCCGCCACCAGCTGGAGCCGCCGGTCAGCTCGGGTTGGTCGCCGCCCACCAGTGGGCGTGCGGAGAGGGACCAGGCCAGGAACGCGTCGCCGATCGGCAGTTGGCCGAAGGCGTAACGCTTGGTCTTCAGGCCGCTGATCGGGAGGCCCAGCAGGTCGCCTTTCCGGGCGAGCCGGTCGGCGAGTGGATCGTGCGCAACCCGGGCCGCGGCCATCGTGACCACGGTCGCGGACAGGCTGATCCCGAGAATCAGCGGGCCGGAGTCCACATCGCCCGGCCCACCGACGCCCTTCGGGTACTCGCGAACCCCGAGGCCGGTGACGAACCTGTCCCGGAAGATCTCGTACTGCGCCCGCGCGAACGCCGGATCGATCTCGACCAGGAACCGCTGGATCATGCTCTGCGACGTGGCTCGCGCACCGACCATCGATGGCTCGACCTGGTGCGGCAGCAGCCCGGTCGCCGGGTCGAGTTCGGTCTTCGCCGCGGCGAGCCAGCGTTCGATGGTCGAGCCGAACCGCGGTGCGACGAGTACGTCGTACGCGCTCAGCGACGCGATCGCGACCGTCGAGTCGACCGGCCAGGCCTGGCCCGGGTAGGCCGGCAGGAACGGTGTCTTCGCGGTCCGGAACGCGGTCGCGAGCTCCACCGAGGCGCGGGTGAACTCGTCGATCTCGGCTGCGTCGGCGTGCCTGAGCGCGATGACGCCGGCGCGCAGGTAGTTCGTCCAGCCGGCGTGGAAGACGCCGTACTTCGGTCGCAGCGAGGCGTCGAAGACGGCGGTCCCGTCCGGGGATTCCAGCCGTTCGAGAGCCCAGCGGGCCTCGCTCGCCGCGTCGACCGACCGTGCAGGATCGGCGAGGCCGACTTGGACCCAGGTCAGCCCGTAGAGCGCGTTGAGGAAGAAGTAGCCCTCCGGGAACTGCTGTTGCGCGGCATGGTCGGCGCCGCCCTCGATCTCGGCCCGCAGGAACGCGAGCTGCTTGACCACTCCGCCGGTGGGATCGGTCCGGGGCAGCACCAGGCGCGCGGTGCCCACCCCCGCCACCAGCGTGGCGATCACCGCGAGGCCGATCAGGAGCTTGCGCAGCACCCGGTGAATCTACCGATGCCAGGCGGACAATGGCGGTCCGCCGAGCGACCATCTGGTGACTCAGGTGCCGAGCGTCGACTCCCGGGTCACCAGTCGGGTCGGCAGCGCCATCACCCCGGGATGCGCCGAGCCCGCGATCGCGTCCAGCAGGAGATTGGCGGTACGGCGGCCGAGCTCCTCCAACTCGAGATCGACAGTCGTCAGCGGCGGCCGGCTGGCGAGCGCCATCACCGACCAGTTGTCGTAGCCCGTGACCGCGATGTCGTCGGGAACGGACCGGCCGAGCTCGCGGAGCCGGTCGCACACCCCGCGGGCGATCTGGTCGCTACCGCACGAGATCGCGTCCACGTCGGCCGACGTACGCAGCAGAACATCGACGGCGTGCCGGCCCCAGCGTTCGCTCCACTCGCCGTGCAGCGGCTCGCCGACCAGCGCGTCTCCCGCGGTCTTGACGGTTGCCGCGGCCCGGACCTCGGCGCTGTGGTGGGACGACGGCCCGGTGATGTGCGCGATCCGCCGCCGGCCGAGGCTGAGCAGGTGCTGCACAGTCGACGCGGCGCCGCCGTCGTCGTCCACGATCACCGACGTGTCGGCCGGATCGGTGGACGGGCTGAAGGCGTAGACGACCGGAATCGGCACGTCGATCGGCACGCGCGGTTCGGTCCGCCGCCCGGTCACGATGATGCCGTCCACCCTGCGGGACACCAGCGAGCGCAGGTAGTGCTGCTCGCGCAACGGGTCGTCGCGGGTGTCGCAGAGCAGCAGGCCCATCTCGCCCGCGCTGAGCGCGTCCTCGGCGCCGAGCATGATCGGGATGCTGAACCGCCCGGAGCTGTCGGTGGTGATCAGACCGACCGTGAAGCTGCGCCCGGACGACAGCGCCCGGCCGCGGCTGTCCGGCGTGAATCCGAGCTGCTCGGCGGCTCGCCGTACCCGCTCTCTGGTTTCTTCGCGGAGCTGGCCGGTGTCGTTCAGCGCCTTGGACGCGGTGCTCGTGGACACGCCTGCCAACGCGGCCACATCGGTGATCCGGGGCAGCGAGGGGCCACGTGACGCCATCCGGCAACTCCTTTCCGAACTTTCCGGAAACAGTACAGCACGAATCCCGGCTTGTCCGGATTTCGCCAGTCCCGAGGGGTTGACCAGGCCGTCCCGCATCTCTAGCTTCGTCAGGAAAACGTGTTCTGGATTTTCCGCGTTCCTTTCCGTGACCCCCTCAGGAGCTTCCCCTATGAGTGCTTCCCCGGACGCAGTCACCACCTCCCGGAGTCCCGCCGCGAGCACGCGCGGCCGCTGGCAGCCGCTCGGCCTCGGCCAGGCCACGATCACCGGCGGCTTCTGGGCGCCGCGCCAGGCCCGCAACGGCGAGAGCGCGATCCCGAGCGGCCAGGACCAGCTCGAGACGGCCGGCAACCTGCAGAACTTCCGGCTCGCCGCGGGTATCGGCGAGGGCGAGGCGATCGGCCCGGT
Organism: Kribbella sp. NPDC002412; assembly: GCF_053592935.1. NCBI lineage: Bacteria > Bacillati > Actinomycetota > Actinomycetes > Propionibacteriales > Kribbellaceae > Kribbella > Kribbella sp. NPDC002412. Next base: position 16,720 of record NZ_JBSFBL010000032.1, on the reverse strand, counting down.
ATTCGCCGACTCCGACGTCTACAAGTGGCTCGAGGCCGCCGCGTGGGAGTACGGCCGCAACCCGAGCGAGGACCTGCTCAAGCGCCAGCGCGAGCTCACCGCGATCGTCGCCGCCGCCCAGCGCGAGGACGGTTACCTCGACTCCGTCGTCCAGCTCCGGTACGGCGACGAGGGCCGCTACAAGCAACTCGTCTGGAGCCACGAGCACTACTGCGCCGGTCACCTGATCCAGGCAGCGGTCGCGCAAGTCCGCTGCACCGGCGACCGCGAGCTGCTCGACGTCGCGACCAAGGTCGCCGACCACCTGGTCGCCACCTTCGGCGACGGGGAGGGGCAGACCGTCGACGTCGACGGTCACCCGGTGATCGAGATGGCGCTCGTCGAGTTGTATCGAGAAACCGGTACGGCGGCCTACCTCGACCTGGCCAAGTGGTTCGTCGAGGCCCGCGGCCACGGGATCATCAAGCAGCACGGCCACGAGCCGACGTACTTCTCCGACCGGCTCCCGGTCCGCGAGGCGACCACGGTGGAAGGGCACGCGGTCCGCGCCGTCTACCTCGCGGCCGGCGCCGCGGACGTGGCGCTCGAGACCGGTGACACCGACCTGCTCGACGCGCTGAAGCGGCAGTTCGAGCACATGTGGTCGACGAAGACCTACGTCACCGGCGGCCTCGGCGCCCGCTGGGAGGGCGAGGCGTTCGGCGACGAGTACGAGCTGCCGACGGACCGTGCGTACGCCGAGACCTGCGCGGCGATCGGCGGCATCCAATGGGCCTGGCGGATGCTGCTCGCCACAGGCGAGGCGTCGTACGGCGATGCCATCGAGCGGATGCTCTACAACGGCTTCCTCGCCGGCGTCTCGCTGAAGGGGACCGAGTACTTCTACGTCAACCCACTGCAGCTGCGCGGCGGCGCGCATCCCGACAACAGCCGCAGCCCGGCGCACGGCCGGCGCGGCTGGTTCGACTGCGCGTGCTGCCCGCCGAACATCATGCGCACCCTGGCCAGCCTCGACGGCTACCTGGCCAGCACCAGCGACGGCGTCGTGCAGATCCACCAGTACGCCGCCGGGACTTTGACTGTGGGCGATGTGACTCTGACGGTGGAGACGGCCTATCCCTGGGATGGTGCTGTCCGCATCACGGCCAACGCGCCTGCTGTCGTCGAGCTGCGCATCCCCGCCTGGGCCGAGGGTGCGACTGTCAACGGGAAGCCTGCCGAGGCGGGCACCTACGCTCGCGTCGAAGCTCAGGAGATCGATCTGCAGTTGCCGCTGGCAACTCGGGTGATCGGGGCGGATCCGCGCGTCGACGCCGTACGGGGGTGTGTCGCGCTGGAACGCGGGCCGCTGGTCTATGCGGTCGAGCAGGTCGACAACGCGGCCGATGTCGACGATCTCCACCTGTTGCCCGAGGCATCGGTTGTCGCGCGTCACGACGACGGTCTGCTGGACGGCGTGACCGTGCTGACGACCCGTGGACGGATCGGCACCGGTCACCAGGCCGGCTGGCCGTTCACGGGGACTGCTCAGGACGCGACCGGGGACGAGGTCGACGTGGTCGCGGTGCCGTACTACGCCTGGGCGAACCGCGAGATCGGCGCCATGCGCGTCTGGCTGCCCAGGGCCTGATCATGCTGACCCGGCGGAAGTTCCTTGGTCTCACGGCCGCGGCGACCGCGGCCGGCGCCGTGCCGGGGTGCAGCTCCGTCCTGCCCGAACCCGACGTCCAGGCGGCGGGTTTCGGGCAGGACGCCATCGGCACCGTGCAGGTCTGGTGCCGGGCCGCCACCCAAACCGGTCTGACCGACCTGGTGAAGAAGTTCAACGCGTCCCAGGACCGGCTCACCGTCGAGCTGACCCCGGTGCTCGACGCCCAGTACGTGACCAAGCTGGCGACCGCGATCCGCGGCCGGGAGGTGCCGGACCTGGTCGACATCGACGACATCAACTCGATGCTGTTCATCTACCGCGACGCGTTCACCGACCTGACCGAACCCCTGCAGGCATTGGACTACCGGGACAAGCTCAGCCCGGGCCACCTGCGGCTGGCGACGAAGGACGACCGGGTGTACGGCGTTCCTTACCTGGCCGACAACTCGATGTTCTGGTTCAACACCGAGCTGTGCGACAAGGCGGATGTCGACCCGGACGAGGCGATCAAGTCCTTCGACAACCTGCTCGACGCGGCGCGGAAGCTGCGGAAGCTGGGCGACGACATCTACGCGTGGAGCTTCCCGGCGAACAGCCCGGGCGCTCTCGGCTTCGTCGTACAGCCGATGATCTGGGCCGCCGACACCGACCTGATCAAAGGCTCGATCGGCGAGCAGTCCGGCGACATCGTCGGGAACGACGTGGTGCAGCAGATGCTCGAACTGCACCGGCAGCTGTGGGTGGACGGGCTGGTGCCGCGGGCGAACTTCTCCGACGACGCGTCCCGGTGGGGCAGCGACTTCCGGGCCGGCAAGATCGGCATCTTCCCGTCCAACTACAGCGTGGTCGTGTCCGCGTCCGACGAGGCCTTCCACAAGAAGGTGGCTCCTCGATTGCTGTCCGGCCCGGACGGCGGGGCGGCGTTCTTCGACGGCGGCGACAACATGTGTATCCCGCGGGGTGCCCGCAACGCGTCCGGCGCCTGGGAGTTCGTCCGGTTCGCGCTGGACCTGCCGCAGCAGGTCGAGCTGCCGGCCGGCGGCTACACGCCGGTCCGGTCGGACGCCCGGACCCCCGAGTTCGCGGAGAAGTTCCCGCTCGCGACGCTGCCGCTGGAGCGGATCTCGGAGGGCTACGCGCCGACCACGCTGTCCTACAACCTGCTCTACAACCAGCCGGACGGCCCGTGGCTGCAGATGTTCCGCCGGGCAGTGTTCGACGGCGAGCTGGAGGCCGCCATGAAGGAAGCCCAAAGCAACTTCGATCGCATCTTGGCCCAGGGGCAGGCATGAGTACGGCACTTCGGAGCTCGCATCGGCTCGACCCCGGCGCCCGCAAAGCCAGCGCCGCCGCTCGTCGGCGGGTCGGGCAGGGGTCGCTGACTCATCCATCCCGGACCGGGCTGCTGCTGGTGGCGCCCGCCGTACTGTTCGTCGCTGTCTTCGTCCTGGTCCCGCTCGGGTTCGCGCTGGTGATCTCGCTGACGAACTGGCCGCTGATCGGCACGGTGAAGTTCAGTGGCGTGAAGAACTACACCGCGATCGTCTCCGACGCCGCGTTCGCGAAGTCGGTCCTCTACACCTTGCTGTACACGGTCATCGTGACCGGTCCGATCCTGGTGCTCGGCTACGCGCTCGCGGTCCTGGTACGGCGCAAGCGGCGCGGCTCCACGTTGTTGCGGACGATCTTCTTCTTGCCGTTCGTCGTCGGCCTGTCCACGCTGAGCTTCGTCACCGTCCTCGAGGCCCAGCCGGACAGCGGCGCGATCAACATCGTGCTCCGCACCCTCGGCATCACCGACGGCACCACGGCCTGGCTGGTGGACGGGCCGCTCGCGACCGGACTCATCTGCGTGCTGGTGATTTGGGGTGTCTCCGGGCTGACCATGATGCTGCTGATGGCCGGCATGCAGGCGATCCCGCGCGAGTTCTACGAGTCGTCCGAGCTGGACGGGGCCACCTGGTGGCAGCAGGAGCGGGAGATCACCATCCCGGTGCTGCGCCGGACGATCGCGATGGCAGTCATCATCTCGGTGGTCGGCTCGCTGCTCGCGTTCACCCAGTTCTACATCCTGACCCGCGGCGGTCCGGGCACGGACACCACGACCGTCGTCCAGTACATCTACAACCGCGCCTTCGTCCAGCTCCAGCTCGGCGCCGCGACCGCGCTGTCCATCGTGCTGGTGGTGGTGGTCGGCCTTGTGACCGCCTTCCAGTTCTGGCTGCTCCGCGAGAGGGACTGACCGATGAGGCTGAAGAACGTTCTGTACGTCGTCGGCGGTGGCGGCGCCTTCCTCGTGTTCGCCGTACCGTTGCTGTGGGCACTCTTCCGCTCGGTGCAGCCGAACGACGTGATCGTCGCGGCGCCGGACCGGTCCACCTTCTTCCACCTGACGCTGGACAACTTCCGGACGCTGATCGAGGGGCCGGGCAACCTGATCCGGGCCGTTGGCAACAGTCTTGCTGTCGCTTTGAGCACGGCTGCGCTGACCGCCGTACTGGCGACTCTTGCGGGTTATGGCTTCGCGCGGTTCCGGTTCCGGAGTGGGCCGTTGCTGTTCGCGCTGGTGGTGGTGTCGATGATGATCCCGTTCCAGGCGATCCTGACGCCGCTGTACCTGGAGATGAACGTGCTCCGGCTGACCGACAGCCTGCTCGGGCTGGTGCTCTTCTACACCACGGTCAACCTCCCGTTCGGCGTCTTCGTGATGCGAAACTCCTTCGCGTCGGTCCCGGTCGAGCTCGAGGACTCCGCCCATGTGGACGGCTGCGGCACCCTCCGGATGATCGGCTCTGTCCTTCGACCCTTGGTAACCCCCGGCGCTGCCACCGTCGCGTTGTATGCGTTCCTGGCCGCGTGGACCGAGTTCCTGGGCGCCCTCACCTTCCTTACCAAAGACGAGCTCTACACCCTCCCGGTCGCCCTGGTAAACGTCCAGGCCGGCGCCTACGGCGAGGTGAACTTCGGCTCGCTGGTCGCGGGCTCGGTCATAGCCATGATCCCGTGCGTGGTCCTGTACGTGGCCCTCCAACGCTTCTACGTATCAGGCCTAGCCTCTGGCGCCGTGAAGGGTTGATTTTCCCCACGCACCCGCTACGCCCGCTCCTTCGTCGCGTGCTCGCCGATCGCTCCCACCCGCCCTTGGTCTGCGCGCTGCCGCGCGCGTTTGCGGGCCTTCGACCGAGGCGGGGTTGGGGGCGACGGCGAGCCCTTGAACGACTCCTGTGCGTTGGGGTGCTGTGGTTAGTCTCCCGCGCCCTCGACCGAGGCGTGGTGGAAAGCCAACCGTCCAACGGGCCCCGAGTTCGGTCTACGTGGTTGAGGCTTCGGCGGCTTTCTTGATCGAGGTGGCTTCCGTTTCGACGTACTGCTTGGTCAGGGATCGCGTCATCAGCCAGCCGATTCGGGCCAGCGGACCGGACACGGTCAACGCGAGGGTCAGCCGGCTCCCGCCGGGATGCGGCTCGACGACGTGCGCGGCGGTGACGGTGACACCGGTTGAGCGCGACTCCCAGGTATACGACGACCCTTCCGCCAGCTCGGTGACCGTCCAGACCGCAGTAGGCAGCCGCGGTTGCGACAACCGAGTTCGGGATCCGACGGTCAGCGGTCCGTCATCGAGACGCTCTACGGCCTCGACCGTCGGAATCCGCTCGGGCCAGCGCTCGACGTCGACCACCACCGCCCAAACCCGCTCGGGCGACGCCGCGATAGTCACGCTGTGCTGCAGCCCAACCATGCGCCGAGTGTACGACGGCAGCCGGCGAGATCTGCGACGCGCGGACCGGCAGGCGACACCTTCATTGCGCGCTCGGCCGACCACGCAAACCCACGCGCATCCTGGCCGCCAAGAAGCCCGGCACTGCCATGCCGCTGTCTAGCGCGGGCACGCAGGCGAGCACCCGCAGACGCGCGCGTCCGCATGGCGTCGTCGTACCGGCACCGTCGTACCGCGGCGCTCTGCGTGCACTTCGGCTGCTGTCCTCACTCACACCTAGCTCCGGCGAGTCTCCTTCACGAAGACGATGCCGTCGGTGTTGGTGAGGTGTGCGGGGTCTAGTGGGGAGTAGCCGTACCAAGGGGAGACGCGTGGGACGAGGGTCAGGTCGGCTAGTTGGTGGGGGTCGAGGAGGTAGGTGTCTTCCGGGAGGGGGTAGAGGAGGCCTTCGATGGTGTTGGGGGGTGGGGTGTCGACGCCTTGGTGGGGGATCGTGCCTAAGGCTGTGGCCAGAAAGGCGTAGCCGGTTCCGAGGTGGGCGCTGAGGATTGCGCCGGCGCTCCACCATTCCGGGATCTGGTCGCCCAGTCGCATCGAGCTCTTGTTGCGTTGGAGGTGGCCGTTGTGGGCGCTGACGAGGGCCGGGCCTCGGTCCGCGATGGCGAGCAGGTTGGCGGCCATCATCGAGTCTCGTACGGCGAGCAGCCACGCCAGGCGGCTCGGGGACGTGTCGGCCATCCAGTGGTGGTAGCGCAGCAGGCCTGTGGCGGTACGCGCGTACAGGAGAGCCCGCTCCCATTCGTCCGGTGCGGACACCGCGATCAGCTGCGGTGCCTGCGCGTCGAGCAGCGCGGCCAGGTCGTCGGCGAGCAGCCGGAGCTCTTTGGCTTCGGGGGTCTGCCCGATGGACTGGGAGGGGTCCAGCATCGCGCCAGGGTTGGTCCATTGGTCGTCGGCGCCGAGCAGGTGGTCGAAGGCTTCCGCCGTACAGGGGAGGAGGTCGGCGTCACCCCAAGCGGCGAGGTAGGCGTGGAGTGCGGTGAGTGACTGTCGTGGGCTCGCTGCGGCGGTGATCTCTAGCGGGCCATCGAAGCCGGCGAACCGCAGTTGCTCGGCCGCGGGCCGCCCGTCGTTGTACGCGCGCATCCACTTCACCAGCTCGCGGTTCCCCGGGAAGGCGCCCCACTCGTGGCTGAACCCCCGCGCCATAACGTCGTCGAGCGTGCCTTCACCCGAGCTGAGGTAGTCGTCCACAACCAGGCCCATCAGGCAGTCGCTCTCGAGCGCGAACGTCCGATAGCCCTCCTGTTCGACGAGCTGCCGAAACAGCTCGTTCCGCAGGTTAAGCAGAACTTCCTCGCCATGTGTCGGCTCGCCCAAGCCCAGCAGCCGCGGCTTGTCTGGCAGCAACTCCATGACGGTGGCAGAGTCGACGATGTTGGCGGCCTGTTCGATCCCAGCAGTCATACCTTCAACGGTATCGTTGAACTATTCGATGAAGACTTGCCGTCGGCGTCCGCGCAGCAGCCGAGGTGAAACCCTCAACACCGAGTGAATCCGGAAGTGGTACGTCCGGAATGCGGCCTAGCATCTGGCCATGGATCAAGAGTTCAGCGGAGAGGTCTTCGAGTGGCGCGGTCCGGCGCCGTACTACTTCGTCTCCGTGCCGGAGCAGGAAGGTGTCGCGCTGCGGGCCGCGGCCTCAGCCGCCAGCTACGGCTGGGGGATGCTCCCGATCCGCGCTCGGATCGGCAGCACCGAGTGGAAGACCTCGCTCTGGCCGAAGGACGGTAGGTATCTGCTCCCGTTGAAGGACGCCGTACGCAAGCCTGCAGGTCTGGAAGCGGGCGACGCGGTGGACGTCCGGCTCACCTTCGACGCGCTGCCGCGGAAGCAGAAGCGGCCGCCGGCCAAGCGCGTGCCCGTTCCTCGTACGGCGGGTTCGCGGGAGCCGGTCACCGCCGAGCAGCTCACGATCGTTCCGGCCAATCAGGCGGCGTGGGAGGACCTGCAGGCGATCTTCGGGACGGCCGGCGACACCGCGCGGTGCTGGTGCCAGCGCTTTCGGATGCTGCCCAAGGAGTCCTGGGCGTCCGAGGGTCCCGAAGAGCTCGCCGCCCGGCTCCGCGACCAGACCGCCTGCGGAAACCGCAAGGCACAACAGACGAGCGGCCTGGTGGCGTACCTCGACGGCGAGCCCGGCGGCTGGTGCGCCGTCGCGCCGCGACCGGACCACCCGAGACTCCTCCGCGACTACCGCGTCCCCTGGCTGGGCCGTAACGAGGACAAGACCGACCCCACGATCTGGGCTGTGACCTGCTTCGTCACCCGCGCCGGCTACCGCCGCCGAGGCATCGGCCGCGCGCTGGCCCAAGCCACCGTCGCCTTCGCCCGCGATCACGGCGCCACCGCCGTAGAAGGCTACCCAGACTTCGTCGACGGCGGCTCCGTCGGCACCCCCACCATGTTCACAGCCGCCGGCTTCACCGAGGTAAGCCGCCCCGGCAACCGCCGAGCCGTCATGCGAATCGACTTCTAGGAGCCGAGGGGTCTGCGGGCTGGGCACCCTCCCTGGTGACCACACTCGCACGCTGTCATCGATCACCTCGTACAAGACCCCGACAGCCATCGATGTGCAACCGAAAGACCAGGCTCAGCCGGGCTGTAGGCCGCAGACGGATGACCAGCGAATCGCTGCTTGTGGTACCAAAGCGCGGAGGCGCCGGACGAGAATGATTCCGCGAGCATCGCTGACGGTGTCCGACGCGCGTGGCAGGCTGGCGTGCATGTGTGGTCGATATGCGTTGGTGGCCGGCCGTGCCGATCTGCTCGACGCCGGAGCGGACGCTGACCCGGTGCGGCAACTGCGGACGAGGGGAGAGATCAGGTGCCCAGGATGAGGACGTCGACCGCTTTCGGGGTCGACATCGGCGGCAGCGGGATCAAGGGCGCCATCGTCGACCTGGAGAAGGGTGACCTGGCCACGGAGCGGGTGAAGTACCTGACGCCCAACCCGTCCACCCCGGAGCCCGTCGCCGCGGTCGTGGCCCGGCTGGTCAAGGAGGCCGGCTGGACCGGTGACCTGGGTGTGACGTTCCCGGCCGTCATCAAGAACGGCGTGGCCAGGAGCGCCGCGAACGTCGACAAGAGCTGGATCGGGACCGACGTCGACAAGGTCCTCACCGACATCACCCACTGCGACGTGACCGTGCTCAACGATGCCGACGCGGCCGGGATCGCCGAGGCCCGGTTCGGCGCGGCCCAAGGCGTCGACGGCGTGGTCATCATGCTCACCTTCGGCACCGGCATCGGCAGCGCGCTGCTGCTCGACGGCCAGCTCGTGCCCAACACCGAGCTCGGTCACCTCGAGCTGGACGGGTACGACGCGGAGACGAAGGCATCCTCGGCGGCGAAGGACAACGAGGGCTTGTCGTACAAACAGTGGGCCAAGCGAGTGCAGCGATACCTTCGGCACGTGGAGAACCTGTTCACCCCCGACCTGTTCGTGGTCGGCGGCGGGGTCAGCAAGCACGCCGACAAGTGGGTGCCGCTGCTCGAGATCTCCACCCCGGTGAAGCCGGCTCAGCTGCTCAACAACGCCGGCATCGTCGGCGCGGCGATGGCCGCGCACGAGAAGTTCACCGACTAGGACGACTACACCCCGGTACGGCGGCGGCTCGCCCGCCGTACCGCTGGCGTCCGCCGCCGGTAGCTCCGAGAGGAGCTGCGGCGGCAGTCAGCCGAAGAGAGATCACAGGCCGAGCGGCACTGGCGTGCCTGGGATGTCACCGGCGATCAGAGCCGCCAGCGGTGTGGCGATGTCACGAGGTGAGAACAGGTCGGTTCCGCCGTACTCGGCGATGTCTCCGTGCCGCCACCATCGCATCTCGCTGATGTGCTCGGCGGCGAGGTCGTCATCGGACAGCGCACCGCGGGGGTCAAAGCGCGTGGTGCGGACGAGGAAGTAGTCGTTGACCAGCCCGTCGTACCCGTCCGCACGGCTGGGAGCGACGACCTCCTGGTGCCAGACGTGGGGCGGGTCGGCGTCAATGACAAGCCCCGTCTCCTCATGCAGCTCCCGGCGAAGTGCCGCCAGTGGCAGTTCACCGGGTTCGATGCCGCCGCCGGGGGCCGCCCAGACGCCCGTTGCGCCCGTCGGTACGGCTGGATGCGGAGAGCTGAAGCGGCACAGCAGGACACGGTCATCATCGGCCAGGATGACCGCCCGGACGGCACGTCTAAGCCTGAGCGTGGCAGGCGTCTCGTTCATGCAGAGATCCTCAGTGCGCAGGGCGCGTTTGACCAAACGGGCTCGGCTACGGGGCGGGCAGCTGTTGGGCCAGCTCGGGAAGCCAGCACTGCTCCTTCTCGACGGCCAGCGCGTACTCCGCGGCGCTCGGTAGCCGCACGAGCATGTCGTCTCCAAGGTGTCGTCGAACTCCCGCACATCGCCAGACAGGTGATCCCGCCTCAGCATGTGACCAGGGCGCTTGGGTCGGTGATGTCGATGGGCTCTGTCGGCACGCCCTGGGTTAGTAGCTCCGTCAGGAGGTGGCCTACCTCCACGGATGAATCTCAGGGGGCGCGATTCCCGAGAGCCGGGCAAGTGACAGCTGGCCCCAGGTGACCGCAGTTGTTGTTACAGGCTGGGGCGGATTTCGTGTTCGGAGTGGGCGGCGGCGTGGGATTCGGCGGCTCGGCGGCAGAGGTCCATGAGGTCGGACTCGTTCTTGACCTGCTGGCGGGCTTCGGGGCCCAGGGCGATGATGTGGTCGCGGGCGGCCAGGAGGCGGAGGAAGATTCGTTCGCGTTCGCCGGCGTCCAGGGTGTACTCGGCGTCCAGGTAGGCGGCGGCGTCGCGGCGGATGTGGGCCATGGCGGTCTGGGTTCGGCCGCGGGTGCTGAGCAGCGAGGCCAGGACGGTGATCACCAGGACGGCCATGATCACCACGAGGGAGAGACCGGTGCTGATCTCGGCCACGTCGACGTGCTCGCCGCCGTTGACGAACGGCAGGTTGTTCTCGTGCAGGGCGTGCAGGATCAGCTTGGCGCCGATGAAGGCGAGAATCGCGGCCAGGCCGAAGGACAGGTAGATCAGCCGGTCCAGCAGGCCGTCGAGGAGGAAGTACAGCTGACGGAGGCCGAGCAGGCTGAACGCGGTCGCGGTGAACACGATGAACACGTTCTGGGTCAGGCCGAAGATCGCCGGGATCGAGTCCAGCGCGAACATCAGGTCGGTGCCGCCGATCGCGGCCATCACCAGCACCATCGGCGTCATCAGCCGGCGCCCGTCGATCGTGGTGACGAGCCGGTCGCCGTCGAAGTCCTCGCTGGTGCGGAAGAACCGCCGGGCCAGCCGGACGACGATGTTCTGCGCCGAGTGCGACTCCTCGGTCTCGGGTTTCAGCATGTTGCCCGCGGTCAGGAGCAGGGCGATGCCGAACAGGTAGAACACCCACGAGAACGTGTTCAGCAGCGCCGAGCCGAGGAAGATGAACCCGGCCCGGGCGATCAGCGAGAACACGATGCCGAACAGCAGCACCTTCTGCTGGTTCTCCCGCGGCACCCGGAAGCTGGTCATGATGATCAGGAACACGAACAGGTTGTCGACCGACAACGCCTTCTCGGTGATGTACCCGGCGAAGTACTCCGAGCCCATCGCCGTACCGCCGAGGACGAGGCAGCCGAGGCCGAACAGCAGCGCGATCCCGACGTACACCGCGGACCAGATCGCCGCCTCACGCAGCGTCGGCACGTGCGCGGAGCGGACGTGGAAGAAGTAGTCGAACGCGAGCAGAGCGAGGATCCCGGCCAGCGTCAGGACCCACACCAGCGGTGACACCGTCATCGTTCCTCCGTACGGCGCGGGGCATTGGAGTCACCCAATCACGCCGGACCCGCCGCTGTCCCTCAGCAACTACGAACGGCCCTTGACCAGGGCGACCAGGTAGCGGCAGGGCGTGTCGGCAGGGTTGTGGAACGTGGTGGGCGACGGTGGGCCGAGCTGGAGGCAGTCGCCGGTGTGGAGGTCGTGGACGACGGGGCCTTCGTGGAAGCGGAGGTGACCATCGAGGATCCACAGTTGCTGGTACTTGAAGATGTAGGCGTCGGCCGGGTACGAGACCGAGGCGCCCGGTGGGAGCTCGACCTCGACGAGTTCCAGCGGGCCGTCGGTGACCGGCGAGACCGCGCGCCGCAGGTAGCCCGTGGCCGGGTCGGTCCACACCGGCTGGTCGGCGTGGCGGCGGAGGAGGTCGCCGGTCGTCTCGGCGCGGGCGACCAGTTCGGACAGGGTCATCCCGAGCGCACCGGACAGCCGGCCGAGCAGGACCGCGGTCGGCTGCGCCTCACCGCGCTCGATCTTGCCGATCATCGCCCGGGACACCCCGGAACGCTCGGCGAGCGCGTTCACGGACAGGTCCTGCGCGACCCGGGCAGCCTGCACCGTTGCCGCGAGCGAGGCGGACAGTTGATCCAACATGGTTGCCACTATAGCGGCAAGTGTGGCTACTATCGTGGCATGGCAAAAGTCAGAGACGCCTCTCCGCTGGACGGCGAGGCCTGCGCGGCGATCTACGCGCCGTACGTCACCGACACCGCGATCACCTTCGAGATCGAGCCGCCGTCCGCTGCCGAGATGGCTCAGCGGATCGCCGACGCCCAGGCCACGCACGCCTGGCTGGTGCTCGAGGACGACGACGGCCGAGTGGTCGGCTACGCGTACGCGGGTCAGATGAAGCCACGGGCGGCGTACCGCTGGTCCTGCGAGGTGAGCGTCTACCTCGAGCCCGGCCGGCGCCGGACCGGTGGCGGGCGGGCCCTCTACGAGGCGTTGTTCGAGCGGCTGGCCGAGCGCGGCTTCCGTACGGCGATCGCCGGTATGACGCTCCCGAACGACGCCAGCGTGGGCCTGCACACCGCACTCGGCTTCGAGGAGATCGGCACGTACCGCCGGATCGGGTGGAAGCTCGACGCCTGGCACGACGTGCACTGGCGGCAGCGTCCACTCGCCGTACTGCCGGACCCGCCGGAGGAGACGCGCTAGCTCATCGGAGGGCACTTGCCGCCCGGCTCGGTGACCAGCTCGAAGTGCCACATCTCGTTGGCCAGGGTCTGGCACAGGCCGAACCGGGCCCCCTTGCGGATCAGCCAGTCGTCGGCGTCCGTCGGGCCGATGTCGACCGCGTCGCCGGTCACGTGGTGCGACTCCTCAGGCGTGGAGACGTATTCCAGCGCCTTCTTCTTGCTGCCGTACTTGACGATCGCGCGGTCGAGCAGCTCCTGCTGGTACTTCTTGCTCCGCCAGCCGGTGTTCACGTTCATCGTGATGCCGTCCTTCCGCATCGCCGTCTCGGCCTGCTGGACGGCCGTCAGCAGATCCGGGTCGAGCTTGGCGATGCCGGGCAGCTCGGTGTCGAAGGCCGACGTCTTCTCCGGGAGTACGCCGTCCGCCGGGCCGGCCGGCCCCGAGGACGACGCGTACTCCGACGGGGGCGGCTCGCTCTCTGCGTTGACCGACGTACAGGCCGCGACGGCGAAACTGGTTGCCGCGGCGACGATCGCCAGGGCGCTCAGTGCCGTCATTCGGCGTTCGCGTTTGACCAGGTGATCGGTGAGCATGGCAACAGTTCATCCGGGCGCAGGTTGCCGGAGCGTCTGCGTTTGCGGATACGTTTTCGATACGTCCGGCCTGGTTCAATGGGTGTATGCGGGTGCTGGTCGTCGAGGACGAGGTGTATCTCGCCGAGGCGATCCGGGCCGGGCTACGCCTGGAGGCGATCGCGGCCGACCTGGCCTTCGACGGTCACGCCGCGCTGGAGGCGGTCGCCGTCAACGCGTACGACGTGGTGGTGCTCGACCGCGACATCCCCGGGCCCAGCGGCGACGAGGTGTGCCGGCAGATCGTTGCGCAGGGCATCGGAAGCCGGGTGCTGATGCTGACCGCGGCCGGCGACCTGGACGACAAGGTGACCGGGTTCGAGCTCGGCGCCGACGACTACCTGACCAAACCGTTCGAGCTGCGCGAGCTCGTCGTACGCCTGCGGGCCCTGGTACGGCGACCTGCCGCGGCAACCCCCACGGTCGTCGAGTACGCCGGGGTCCGGCTGGATCCGTATCGGCGGGAGGTCTACCGGTTCGGGCACTACGTGAAGCTCACCCGGAAGCAGTTCGCCGTGCTGGAGGTGCTGATGGCCGCGCGTGGCGGGGTGATCAGCGCGGAAACGCTGCTGGAGAAGGCATGGGACGAGAACGCGGACCCGTTCAGCAACGCGGTCCGGATCACGATCTCCGCGCTGCGCAAGCGGCTGGGTGATCCGTGGGTGATCCACACCGTGTCCGGGGTCGGTTACCGGATCGGCGAACCGTGAGCGAGCCGCTGATCACGTGGCGACCCCGCCTGACGGTGCGGTTGCGGCTGACGCTCAGCTACGCGGGGCTGCTGGTCGTCTCCGGTGCTGTGCTCTCGTGCATCCTGTGGGCCGTGATGCGGATCGTGCCGAACTATCCGCTGACCGCGGCGAACCCTCGCGACCAAGGAGCGGTGCCGACCCGGGGCGAGATCCTCGACCTGATCGTGAAGCTGTCGGGGTGGGCGTTGCTCTTCCTGGCGATCGTCGGGCTGGCCGGCGGGTGGTTCCTGGCCGGGCGAATGCTTCGGCCGCTGCAGGAGATCACGGCGGCGGCGCAGAAGGCTGCTCGGGGTTCGCTGGATCATCGGATCGGGCTGACCGGGATCCGGGACGAGTTCACCGATCTGTCCGACACGTTCGACGCGATGCTGGACCGGTTGCAGGCGTCGTTCGACCAGTATCGGCGGTTTGCGGCGAACGCGTCTCATGAGTTGCGGACGCCGCATGCGGTGATGAAGACGATGCTCGACGTGGCGCAGGCCGATCCGGACAACCAGGACGTGCCTGAACTGGTGAAACGTCTTGCCGAGACCAATCAGCGGGGGATCGACATTGTCGAGGCGTTGCTCAGTTTGTCCGCGTTGAGCAACCGGACGGTGGAGTTGGATCCGGTCGATCTCGCCGCGGTCGCTCGGCAGGCGCTGCCGGTGCTCGAGACGGAGGCTGCTGCGGCTGGCGTCGTACTGCGGTCTTCGCTTGAGGAGACCGTTGTTGAGGGCAACGACGTGCTGCTGCACCAGGTGGTGACGAATCTGGTGCAGAACGGGATTCGGCACAACGTGGATCGTGGGGGAGTTGTCGCGGTCACGGTGGGTGCTGGGCGGCTCGTCGTACGCAACACCGGGGTGGTGCTGGACGCGGCGCAGGTGGCGACGTTTGTGGAGCCGTTCGCGAAGGATCGGTACGGCGTTGGGCACGGGCTGGGGCTGGCGTTGGTCGCGCGGATCGTCGAGGCGCATCACGGGAAGCTCGAGTTGCTGGCGAACCCGGACGGCGGGCTCACTGCCACGGTCACCCTGCCGGAGGCTGACCTGGTGGGGTGAGCTAATGGGTGACCTGGTTCCTCGTCGGGCTTCCCGTCGTACCAGGAGATCATCCGGGACACCTTCTTCGCCCGCGGTGGTCCGGAGGCTCATCTGGTGGCCGAGTACGACGGCAAGGTGGTCGGGTATGTGCGGATGCAGGACAAGTACAACTTCCCGGAAGGCGAAGGCGTGCTCGCGATCAACGGCATCGCTGTCGCCGTGGAAGCCCGCGGCCAAGGCGTAGCCACCGCCCTCCTCGAAGCCGCCACCGCCGAAGCCCGCCGCCGCGGCGCCCGCAAGATCAGCCTCCACGTCCACGCCACCAACACCGTCGCACGCCGCCTGTACGAACGACACGGCTACGTGGTGGAGGGCACCCACACACGCGAATTCCTCATCGAAGGCGCCTACATAGACGCACTCACCATGGCCAAACTGCTCTAACTTCCCACGCGTACTACGCAGCCGATCCCCCGTCGCGCCCGCTACGCACGCTCCCACCCACCCGGTTCGGAACCCTAGCCGGTGCGAGGATCCACCTATGCCTAGGTTTACTGCGCCTGACGGGATCGAGTTGGCTTATCGCCGGGTGGGGGAGGGGGAGCCCTTGGTTTGTGTGCCTGGGGGGATGTTGGGGAGCGCTTATCTGCGGGAGTTGGGTGGGCTGTCGGAGCACCGGCAGTTGGTGATGGTGGATCTTCGGGGGACTGGGGAGTCGGGTGGGGCGTACTGGCGGTGTGATCGGTTGGTGGGGGATTTGGAGGCGTTGCGGGGGCACCTCGGGGTGGAGAAGGTGACGCTGTTGGGGCATTCGGCCGGGGCGAGCTTGGTGACGTTGTATGCGGCGGCCTACCCGGAGCGGGTGGAGAAGTTGGTGCTGGCTACGCCGGGGACGCGGTCGGTGGGGATCGAGGTGACGGCGGAGCGGCGGCGGGCTGTGCTCGAGCGGCGGAAGGGTGAGGCCTGGTATCCGCGGGTGTCGGCCGCGTTCGAGGCGATTCAGACCGGGGCGGGCAGCGACTGGGCCGCGTTGAATCCGATGGCGTACGCGCGGTGGGACGCCGAGGCGCAGGCCCAGCAGGTGCTGGAGGACGGGCTGGCCAACTACGAGGCGCTCGGGATCTTCAACTCGCCGGAGGCGTTTGATCCTGCCGCGACTCGCGCCGCGCTGGGCAAGGTCGAAGCCCCGGCCTTGGTGGTGGCCGGGGCGCTCGACTGGAGTACTGACACGGTCGCGGCAGAGGAGTTCGCCAGGGCGTTCCTCAAGGCGCAGTACGTCGTGCTGCGGGGCGTCGCGCATCATCCGTGGCTGGATGACGCCGAGGCCTTCGTTACGGCGGTTGCCCAGTTCCTTACGGGTTGACGCCGTGGTCGCGGAGCCAGGGCTCCGGGTCGATCTGGACGTCGCCGCCGCGGAGGACCTCGAAGTGGACGTGCGGGCCGGTGGTGTTGCCGCTCATGCCGATGGCGCCGACCTGCTCGCCGGCGGAGACCATGTCGCCGACCGAGACGTCGAACTCGGACATGTGGCCGTACGACGTGACCGTGCCGTCGGAGTGCCGGACCTTCACCTGGCGGCCGTAGGCGCCGGCGTACGAGGCCTGGATGACCTCGCCGGCCATCACCGAGCGGACCGGCGTGCCGATGGGGGCGGCGAAGTCGAGGCCGGTGTGGTTCCGGGCCCAGCGGCCGCCGGCCTGGCCGAAGTGCGCGGTCAGGCGGTAGCCGGTGGTCGGCAGGACGACCTTGCTGACGTTCGCCTTCGCGGCGGCCTTGGCCTTGGCGATCGCGGCGGCCTTCGCGGCCGCCAGCGCCCGAGCCTGGGCGGCGGCCTTCTTCGCGGCGGCTGCCTTGGCGGCGGCGCGGCCGGGAGAAGGCGTACGCCGCCAGTGCACTGGTCAGCAGGGACCCGGCG